>JAAKFR010000074.1 GCA_011064985.1 Chlamydiota bacterium | reverse complement strand
TCTCTCGGTGGACTCCAAGGGATCGGCACGATTGGGTATGGAGCCATCGGCCTTGGGGTCTTCGGTTTAGGGGTTCTCCTTGCCGATCTCCTTGCCTACCGTAAAGCCTCTGCCAAGAAGCCCGGTGAGAACACCCAACCTGAGCAAGCCAATCAGGTAGAATTCATCCTGAATTCTACAAAAATCTCCTATGATTTCTCGAAGCTCGTGTTTCAAGAAGGAGGGAGTAGAGATCCTCAATATTTTAAAAACAACTTACAACGGGAGGGTAGTACATCACGCCCTTTATATTTCCAAGAGCAACATGGAGATATATGCTACAATAAGAACGCCTTGCCAATCGAGCCACACGATAAAGACATGCAGTTCTGGATGAATGCATCAAAAACATCTAACTCAGAAATTCATCCTAATCCACCTCCTTTCATTTTGGCCCCTACCCATATCACTAAGAAACAAGAACGTGATTTTTGGAAACTTGTTTTGGGACAGAAAGTGGAGCTGATTTTCATGGTCCATGACGAAGTTCTGCAAGCAAATAATGAGTCTCCTGTGCCAATGCTTCCCAAAGTTAGTGAAGTACTTAATAATAAATATGTTTATGTCAAACATCTATCACAAAACACAGATTCTACTAACGGTATTTTTACTCATAAAGTTGAATTAGGTGACCGAGGTAATGCAAGTCTGGGTATACGCACACTCACTATCTACTCCACTCCAAACTGGAAGGCTGCTGAAAAAGGAGAAGGTGGAGCCGACATCACTCCTGAGGCTCTTCTTAAATTGATAAAACTCCATGAGCAACACAACACAACATCCATCATCCAAAGTTATGAGGGGCGGGGACGAGCGGGCGTTCTCTTCGCCTGTGCCTATGTGAAATGGCTGATCGACCAAGCAGCTGGAAATGATAAAGGAATTGTACTCGATGTGGCTGATATTGTGGAACAGATCCGCTTGAATGAGCGGCCTGGTATTATCCGGTCGCATCACCAGTTCATGAAGATCGTAGAGTTTGGAAACTTCTACATCAAGCGCCTACAAGAACAAAACTAGAGGGTGACATAGGCCTTTTCCCATCCATGGATGCAAAGTGCTTTTGGGGATTTTGCTTCCAGTTGGACGATCGGAAGCGTTGATCGTATAGGCTGATACAGCGAGCGAGAGATCGTTCAAATGGGAGAAAAATCATCCAAAAATTCTTCCTAGTCTGAGCTCTCTACTCTACAGTGACGGATTTGGCAAGGTTGCGGGGTTGGTCGATCTCGGTGCCTCGCTCTTTGGCGATGTAGTAGGCGAGGAGCTGGCTGACGATGGTGGCTGGGATGGGTGAGAGCTCATCGAGGGTTTTGGGGACGTAGATCACATCATCGGCAATCCCTTGGATCTCTTTAGAGCCTTCTGGGGCAATGGCAAGGACTTTGCCAGATCTTGCCTTGATCTCCATCAAATTGCTTAAAATCTTCGGATAGGTAACTGAATCGCCGCAGTAGGCAACTGTGGGGCAATTTTCGTGGATGAGGGCGATCGGTCCGTGTTTCATCTCTCCTGCTGGGTATCCATTGGCGTTGATGTAGGCGATCTCTTTGAGCTTAAGAGCCCCTTCTAGTGCTGTTGGGTACATGTAGCGGCGGCCGAGGAAAAAGAAATTGTCGTAGTGGGCGTACTTTTTGGCGATTCTTTCGATCTTGTCTGCTTGAGAGAGGATACTCTTGACTTGGGAGGGGAGAGCCTGGAGGGCCTTGATCAGGTGTTTCCCTTCTTGCTGGCTCATCGTATGCATTCTGGCAAAGCGGAGGGAAAGAAGGGTGAGGACGATTAGTTGGGAGGTGTATGTTTTGGTAGCAGCAACGCAGATTTCCGGTCCTGCTCGCAAAAAGAGGCAGCTATCGACCTCTCGGGCAAGAGTCGACCCTTGGACGTTGCAAATCCCAACGATTTTGGCCCCTTTCTCTTTAAGCTCACGCATGGCAGCAAGGGTATCGGCCGTCTCACCCGATTGGCTGATCGCGATGGCAAGAGTATTTTCTTGGACAATCGGGTTTTTGTAGCGGAACTCCGAGGAGATCTCAACCTCAACTGGGATGCGCGCTTTCTCTTCAAAAAGATAGGTAGCTGTGAGGCCAGCGTGAAGAGAGGTGCCGCAGGCAAGGATCACAATCCTCTTGATTTTGAAGAGCTCCTCTTCGGAGAGTTTCAGTCCGTCTAAAATCGCGCTCCCATACTCCTCAGAGAAGCGGGAGAGGAGGGCATTTTGGAGGGTTTGGGGCTGCTCATAGATCTCCTTGAGCATGTAGTGTTGGTAGGCTCCTTTTGTCACCTCTTCGGCATCATGGTCGAGGTTTTCACTCTCCTTTTCGATCGGAGCAAGACGGGCATTGAAGGCTTGGACCCCCTTCTTAGTGATAAGGGCAAGCTCAGAGGAGTGGAGGTAGATCGCTTGGCGGGTATACTTAAGGAAGGCCTGGGCGTCGGAGGCGACAAACATCTCCCCCTCTCCTACCCCGATGGCAAGGGGGCTCTCCTTGGCGGCACAGATGATCTCCTCAGGGGCATCTTGGTGGATGACAGCGATGGCAAAAGCCCCTTGGAGAAGGGGGAGAGCCCGCTGAACAGCTCGCAAGAAATTCCCTTTATTCAGAAATCCAATGAGCTGAGAGATCACCTCTGTATCGGTATCGGATTGGAAAGAGACTCCCCTCTTTTGGAGAAGGCGACGGACTGCTTCGTGGTTTTCGATGATTCCGTTGTGGACAACGGCACACCTGGAAGCTGTATCAAATTGAGGATGCGCATTGATTTGGGTGGGCTTCCCGTGGGTGGCCCAACGGGTGTGGGCGATGGCAAGACCACTCTTCCAGCCTTTCTCAGCTATTTTCGCATCGAGGACCGAGACTTTTCCCACCTCTTTATGGGAGAGGAGCTCGCCGTTTTGGATAAGAGCGACCCCAGCAGAGTCGTACCCTCGGTATTCGAGCTTTTTGAGCCCTTCCAAGACAAGAGAGACGGCGTCTTGCTCTCCTAAATATCCAAAAATTCCACACATCGGCTACGAGTCCCCTATCTCTTGTTCTACACAGCTCACCAAAGACTCGGCAAGGAGGTCGACTTGGTGTTTTTTTGCCCCTTCTACCATCACTCGGCAGAGATTTTCTGTTCCAGAATAGCGTATGAGGACTCTCCCCTCTTTTCCCAGCTCCTCTTCTACCTCGCGCATCTTTTTTTGTAGCGGCTCCAATCCTGATAGAGCGGGCTTTTTTCGTACAGGAACATTGCGCAGCGCTTGGGGAAATTTGGGGACAAGAGCCGCCAAATCGGAGAGGTTGGATTCTGTCTCGATCATGATTTTGAGTACTTGCATCGCCGAGACGATCCCATCTCCTGTCGTATTGTGATCGAGGAAGATGAGATGACCACTCTGCTCCCCACCCAAGAAGGCCTCTTTGGCAAGCATCTCGTGGATCACATTCCGATCCCCCACTTGCGAGAGAACGACCTCGATCCCATGAGACTCGAGGAACTGGAGCACGCCTAAATTCGTCATCACAGTTGCGACCACTCGGTTATTCGGAAGCTCTTTCTTACGCATGAGCTCATGGGCACAGATTGCTAAGATCGTATCTCCATCGACGATATGCCCCTTCTCATCGACCAGAATCACCCGATCTCCATCCCCATCGAGAGCGATCCCGATGTCAGCCTCGTGTTCGATGACCCCTTTTTGCAAGACGGCAGGGTAGAGGGAGCCACAACCCTTGTTGATATTGAGTCCATTGGGCTCATTGCCCGTCACAACCACCTCAGCATCAAGCTCCCAAAAAGCAAGGGGAGCAACCCGGTAGGCAGCCCCATGGGCGCAGTCGAGGAAGATCTTGAGACCCTTTAAGGTTTTCCCTTTGGGGAAGGTTGCTTTCACAAATTCGATGTAACGTCCATCGGCATCATCGATCCGGGTATTGCGCCCCACAAGGTTGTCTGGGGGGAGATCGTTGAACTGGTTTGCTTCAACCATCGCTTCGATCTCTTTTTCCACAGCATGAGGAAGCTTAAACCCATCGACGGCAAAGATCTTGATCCCATTATCGTGAAAAGCGTTGTGAGAGGCAGAAATCACAATCCCCGCGTCAGCTCGATAGGCTCTCGCGATGAACGCAACCCCAGGGGTAGGAAGAGGGCCTACAACCAAAGTATCGACTCCCATCGAGTTTAATCCAGCTACAAGGGCATTCTCAAACATGTAACAGGAGAGACGAGTATCTTTCCCAATCACCACCCGGTGCTTCCCTTCCGAACGGCGAAGAATCTGCGCAACAGCTTTTCCAAGGAGCATTGCCACCTCTACCGTCATCGGGAAGTGGTTGGCTTTTCCCCGAACCCCGTCTGTACCAAAGAGCTTAGATTTCATCCCACACACAATACCCTACAGAGGCAATTCTCCACAAATCCAAGTTGCCTCGAAATGTGAGATTTTTATAAACAAGAGAGCATTTGGATTAAAAAATACTTACCTGTTTATTGAAACTGGTGTATAGGGGAGGAGATGTGGAAGAAGAAAAGCTTACATGACGAAGAGGTCGGGGCTCTGCGAGAGAGCTTGCGAGACAAAAAGGAACCCCTCCTGTTCGAGAGGAGGCACCCATCTAACGCTCTGCGAACACCCGCCGAAGGAGCACAAAAGCTCGACATTACCCACCTTAATAAAATAATTGCTATAGATCGAGAGGAGCAAATGGTCTGGGTCGAGCCTGGGATTACGTTCAAGGAGCTCTGTGAAGAGACTCTCCCTCACGGCTTAGTCCCCCCTGTTGTCACAGAGTTCCAGACGATCAGTTTAGGAGGTGCCATCCAAGGGACTGCGTTAGAGAGTAGCTCTCACAAATTCGGACAAGTTGCCGATAACTGCCTCGCCTACGAGGCAATTTTAGGGAATGGGGAATTGCTCATGCTTTCTCCAGAAGAGCATCCAGAGCTTTTCTATGCCCTTTCTGGCTCTTACAGAACCTTGGCCATCATCACCCTGGTTAAGCTAAAGCTACGACCAGCAAAAAAGTATGTCCATCTCACCTACCACCATTTCTCTTCTACCTCCTCGCTCGTCGATTTTCTCAACACACCACAAGACGTCGATTTTGTCGAGGGGATCTGGTTATCTCCTGAGTCAGGGATTGCCATTACTGGGAGACTGACAGATGAGCCGCAAGCCCCTCTCTACCGACAAAAGTGGTGGTGGTCGACCTGGTTTATCCAACATGTCTCCTCAACAAAGGCCAAAGAAGAGACCATGAAACTCGAAGAGTACCTTTTTCGATACGACCGGGGGGCGTTTTGGATGGCCCGCTATCTCCACTCGATCCCCTCCTTTCTAAAACTTCTCTTTAAAAGGGGAGTTCCTGATATCAAAGAACGCTCCTTGAACCCCGGATTTTTCTTCAGATTTGCATTTGGGTGGAATTTCTCGAGCGAAACCCTCTATAAGATGTGGCATAGATTGCCCAAAGCCGTTTCTGAAAATCTCTTCTTCGTACACGATTACTACATCCCTGTAGAGCGTGCGGAAGAGGCACTTAATCAATTTCAAAAGCAAACCGGAATTTCTCCTATCTGGCTCTGCCCGATACGTGGAACAAACACCCCTCAAATTCTCTCTCCTCACTATGGGAAAGAGAGGTTTCTCAACCTCGGCTTCTATGGAGTCCCAAAAGGGGTAAAAGACCTCCCCTCCCTTTCTGCCGAACTCGAGAAAGAAGTTCTCTCATTTGGAGGGAAAAAAATGCTCTATAGCTACACCTATTACGACAAAGAAACTTTTTACCGAGCATACTATCACGAGAAATACCAAGAGCTTAGAGAGCGATATCACGCAGAAAATCGCTTTCCCCCTCTCTACAATAAGGTCAAGATGTGATAGGCTTGTTCCGTGCAACCGAAAATTTATACATCTGCTGACCACCATATCCGCAACAACCTTGTTGATAAAAACGCTCTAACCGTCCTCCGTGTCCTCCATGAGGCTGGACATATTGCCTATCTGGTAGGAGGTGGGGTGCGGGATCTTCTTTTGCGAAAGGAGCCAAAAGATTTCGACATCTCCACTTCAGCCCGTCCTGAAGAAGTGAAAAAGCTTTTCCGGAGCTGTATCCTGATCGGCCGCCGCTTCCGGCTGGCACATGTCCGCTTTGGGAGAGAGGTTGTGGAAGTGGCCACCTTCCGAGCAGGTGATCCAACCGAGGGGGAGTTGATTGTCCAAGACAATGTCTGGGGAACTCCTGAAGAGGATGTGATGCGACGTGACTTCACGATCAATGGCCTCTTCTATGACCCTCTCGATCATAAAATCATCGATTATGTGGGAGGGTTTGAAGATCTCCAAAAACACCTCCTCCGGGTAATCGGGACCCCCGAAGTCCGGTTTAAGCAAGACCCTGTCAGGATGATCCGGATGTTGAAATTCCGGGCCCGCTTCGGCTTTCATGTTGAGGAGCAAGCTCATGAAGTGTTGCAAACCTGCAAAAAGGAGATCAAAAATAGCTCTCCTGCTCGTGTGCTTGAAGAGGTATTCCGGATGCTCGAGTCGGGTGCTTCCGAACCTTTTTTCCGCCTTCTCCAAGAGACCGACTTCCTCTCTCTTCTCTTCCCAGGGATTGCAAACTATTTTGCCCAAGAGATGAGTGAGTCGATCTACGCCCACCTCAAAGCTGCCGACTCGATGAATACCAAAGGACGATACCGGACCTTAGAACGGTCTGTTTTAGCAGCAGCTCTCCTTTTTCCGATCTACGAGCACGAGATCAAACTCAGATATCTGGCCCAAGAGAAAATTCCTCATCTTGGAGATCTGATGGACCTCGCACACACCCTCGTCCACGACCTATTCTTCGATGCTTTCTCCCATTTCCCTCGAAAAATCCGCCTCGATGCCCACTCGATTCTCCACATGCAATACCGCCTCTCTCCCTTAGACCAGAAAAGGCGGCCTAGAACAAAGCTCATTCACCAGAAAGGTTTCCGAAGAGCCCTTGTTTTTTTGAAGTTGCGGGCCCTTCTCCATCCTAAACTTTTTAAAAACTATGAACATTGGAAGAGGATCTACCAGAAAGAGCATGCTGAAACGTCTACTTGATCCAAAAGGACATGAGATTTGCTATCTGGGATTAGGAGAGGAAGGGGGAGCCCTTCCCGCTTTTTTCTATTTTGCCTTTTCCGGAGAGGAGAGCTTAGAGCTCGATCCGTATAGCCAGCCAGCTCTTCTTACAGCCGCCCCAGATCTGCGGGTATTTTCTTTCACAATCCCTGGGCATGGTCCTGGACAAAACAAGTTTCATGCTATCGAGTTTTGGGCCAAGCAGATGGAGCAGGAAAACTCCCTTTTAGAGACATTTTTTCAAGAGGTGATCGATTCGATTCATTGGCTGATCGAAATCGGTCTTGTAGACCCAAACCACATGGCTGTGGGAGGACTTTCGAGAGGGGGCTTTGTGGCAACACACATCGCAGCAAGAGACCCTCGTATCCATACGATCTTGGGCTTTGCTCCCCTGACGAAGCTTTCCAAAATGAAAGAGTTTGAAAAACGAGGTGTTACTTCTACTCGGCTGAAGAGAAAGAGTGAATCGCTTGATTTAGAACACCTCATCGATCACTTAACCCATGTCCGTAACTTCCGTTTCTATATCGGAAACCGTGACACGCGGGTTGGAACCGACATCTGTTACCATTTTATCCGCCAGTTGGCAGAAAAAGGGCATGAGAAGAGAGCTCGCCACCAAAAAATCGAGCTTCGCCTTACCCCAGCCATCGGCCATCAAGGGCATGGCACTGCCCCCCAAACGTTTGAAGAAGGAGCCTTATGGGTCAAGCAACAACTGCAAAAAACCTAAACAACACGATCCGCTACTCGATCGTCATTCCGATCAAAAATGAAGAGGAGAACATCACCCCTCTTATCGAAGAGATTGAGCCTGTCATGAAAGGTCTGGGGCTCCCTTGGGAACTCATCTGTATCGATGATGGCTCTACAGACAGAAGCCTCCACATCCTACAAAATTTGTGCAGAGAAAAACCTTATCTTCGGGTCCTGAGCTTTTCTCGGAATTTTGGCCAGTCAGCTGCTTTTTCAGCTGGCTTTTCAGTTGCAAGAGGTGAGCTTGTAATCACCCTCGATGGGGACCGCCAAAACGACCCGGCAGACATCCCCAGGCTCACTGCTGCTATGCCTGAGCACGATCTCGTTGTTGGGTGGCGTGTAGAAAGAAAAGACCCTTTACGGAAAAAAATCGTCTCCAAGTTTTCTAATTGGATCCGCTCTTCCCTTTGCCAAGATGGGATCCACGATACCGGCTGCTCCCTGAAAGTCTACAGAAAAGAGGCTCTTGATAAAATCAAGATGTACCATGGAATGCACCGATTTCTCCCCGCCCTCTTTTTGATCGAAGGGTTTCGTGTGAAGGAAATACCGGTCAACCACCGCAAGCGAGCGAAAGGAGAGACGAAATACCACTTTTTCAACCGCTCCTTGGGCCCTATTTACGACCTGTTTGTCGTAAGGTGGATGCGGAAACGAGCTCTCCACCCGATCATCCGCGAGGAATATACCCATGAAGAGTGGAAAAGATGATCTCAGAACACTTACGTTCTTTTCTCTATCCTTTCGGCCTTCTTGCCAATCTCCTATTTGGCCTCCGCTTTTTGGTCCAATGGCTCCAAAGTGAGAAAGCCAAGAAAAGTGTTGTTCCGAAGAGTTTCTGGGCTCTCTCTCTTGTTGGGAATGTGATCTTTGCCCTCCATGCAGCAATCCAGCTCCAATACCCCCTCTGTGTACTCCAGGTACTCAATGGAATCATCGCCTGGCGCAACCTCAATCTTTCTTCCTCCTCCCCTTACTCGCTTAAGACTACCCTCCTTGTTATGGGAGGCTTTTTCCTGCTTGTCACCACCTACTTCTTTTCACAACCCTTCTCTTGGATGACCCCTCCCACTCTTCCCTGGAATGGAACGCAGGCTATCCATGCTACTTTTCTCTGGCATCTACTTGGGTTTATTGGGATGGTCTTATTTGCCAGCCGCTTTTGGATCCAATGGTGGAGCGCTGAGAAAGCGGAGAAAAGCACTCTCGACAAATCTTTTTGGTGGATGAGTCTTATAGGGGGAGGAATCTCCCTTCTCTACTTCATCCGCCTCCTCGATCCGGTAAATATTCTCGGGTATGGGGTAGGTCTTTTTCCCTACATCCGCAATCTCATGCTCCTCAATCGATCCCCTACTTCTTCTCAAAAACAGCAAGAAGGGTATTTTCTGATTGCAGGAGAGCAGAGCGGTGATCTTTTAGGGGGGAAACTAGTAGAAGCCTTGCGCAGAAAAATCCCCCAAATCCCCCTTGAAGGAGTGGGTGGAGCCCAAATGAAGGATGCAGGAATGGAGATCATCCATCCCATGGAACGGTTCCAAGTGATGGGTTTTTGGGATGTTTTCCGAGCTTTACCTAAGCTCTTATGCGATTTTCGCAAACTCACCCAAAGAATCCTCCAAGAACAACCTGAAGGGGTAATTTTTATCGATTATCCCGACTTCAATATGCTCCTTGCCCGTAGGCTACGAAAGAAAGGGTACAAAGGGAAACTCATCCACTATGTCTGCCCCTCTGTTTGGGCATGGAGAAAAAAGAGGGTCCACTCCCTTGCCAAAACGCTCGACTTGCTTCTCGCGATTCTCCCTTTTGAAAAAGAGTGTTTTTCAGAAACAAAACTCCCCGTCTCCTACGTGGGTCATCCACTTGTCGCAACCCTGGAATCTCACTCCTATATGAACACTCCCAAAACCTCCAAACCTATTTTGGCTCTCTTCCCAGGAAGCCGAACAGGAGAAATCAACCGAAACCTCCCCCTCCAGTGGAAAGTAGCCCAAGCGTTTTCGAACCGCTATACCATTGCCGTCTCAGTCGCTAGATCTGCAGTTGAAGAGGAGATCCGGAAACACCTGCCGGAAGAGATTTTGCTCGTCCCAGGAGAGTCCCGTTATGAATTGATGAAAGAGGCTAAACTTGCCCTTGCCACCTCCGGAACGGTCGTATTAGAGCTTGGCCTCCACTCCGTCCCTACAGTTGTGACCTACCAGCTCCCTTTGCTCAACTACCTACTCGGCCGCTATCTTTTCCGGATCCTTCTTACTTCCTATACCCTCGTCAATCTCATCTGTGAAAAAACGGTCTTTCCTGAATTTATCCACAGGAAGATCGATCCAAAAGAGGTGATCTTGGCCTTGCAAAGTTTTGAAAATGACTCTACCCTGGTTGAGCAAGAGTGCGCCCGCCTAAGAGCCCTTTTACAAACCCATGATGCGAGCGAAAAAGCCGCTACAGATATCCTAGGAATTGCCCATGGCCCAGATGTGTCCCTGTCATAGTGGGAAAATCTACCAAGAGTGTTGTGCCCCCTACCACCAGGGGGAGATCCCTCCTACCGCCCTTCTCCTGATGCGCTCTCGCTATAGTGCCTACGCTCTTGGCAATAGCGACTACATCCTCGCCACAACTCACCCTGAACATCCAGACGCTTCTCACCCACATGAAATGAGAAAAGAGCAGATCCAGGCCTTCTCAACTCACACCCAATTCACAGGACTCGACATCCTCTCAACAGAAGAAGAACCCCCATACGCCTATGTCACCTTTCGCGTCCACCTCAAGCAAGAAGGACGAGACGTCTCCTTTACAGAGAGAAGTCAATTCGGCAGACACCACGAGAGATGGCTCTACAGGCAAGGAGAAATTCACAGGGAGTAATCATGGATAAAGAAAACCTAGCTAAAGAGTGGAAGAGATTTCTCAACCTCTGCACCAAGATGGACTCAGCTCAACAATTTGAAAAGCTCTTCACCCTCTTTTTGACCCCAGCAGAGCGAGACGATCTCGCATTGCGCTTGGCTCTTGTAAAAGAACTTCTCAAAGAAGAGAAAACACAACGAGAGATCGCAGCCGATCTTGGGGTGAGCATCGCCAAAATCACCCGCGGCGCCAATATGCTCAAAACAACCCCTCCC
>JAAKFR010000073.1 GCA_011064985.1 Chlamydiota bacterium | reverse complement strand
GAAATTGTAGTATCTATTTCATGGATTTGAAAACTTTCTTGGATGGGGGTACTTATTAGCTATCAAGCGAGTACCGTTTCATTAAACATGGTTACCTGATTTTTCGTAATGAAAATCCGTGTTCAACTAACACTCGGCTGATTAATAAATCTTGTTCTACTTGGTTCTGAACAGGCCAAGGGTGTTTTTCTCTCCATTCCGTAATTATATGTTTTGGGATCATACATCACTCTCAATAGGTTCGTTCACAAGAAGTTTCCATCGTTTTACCACTTCTTCCTCTCTAGACGGATACCGTGGATCTAGCACAGCTCTTTCAAAAACATGCATTTTAAGGCATTGCTCTACAACATCAGCAAAATCTTTATTTCCTAGCTGTTCAAACAGATAGCCTAGCCTCTGCAAGACAGCAAACTCTCTTCTGGTAGTTAAAAATTTGCGAAATTCATTTAAGTTCATACTTTCAATAAGTTCGCTAAGCACAGTGAAAACGTTTGAAAAACCTCCTGAAGCTTGAGGGTACGCAACCAGATCAAAAGCTGTTCCTTCAGGAGAGGATACAATTAACACACTTCTTGGAGTATTAAATTTCCTTATTGGGCATGCAGTAAGGTTTTTATTCGCATGAAATGCAACACGAACTTTTCCAATTTCAAAATTCCGTCTAGTAGATGGTACCATCACCTGAAAAACCTGGGGTTGTTGGTGGGCAGCTCCGTAATACATTCCTGCACTTAGAAGGCTTACATAATAGGGGAGATTAAGGAATTTCATAAGATCTGGGATAAACTGGTCCGGAGGAAGGCAGCCCAAAGTCCTGTATTCTAGAGGAATAATAATATAATATCCTCGAGCTGGAGAAGCAATTTCTTCTGCTTTCTTCAGTCGGGACAGACTTACCAATATCGAGCCTTTCGATCGGCCAAGATTTTCCTCTAACTCATAGAGGGTAAAATAATAACGTCCCCTAGAAACGAGACTATCCAAGTACTTCTTTACTTTCTTCTCTAACATATATCGACTGCTTAAACTTAACAATTCTGTTAATTTTAAGCAAGTGAAACCATAAACTTTTGCGTATAATTTACCAATCTCTCACAAATTCAGCAGAGGGAGAAGAGGACACGGCTACTTTTTCTTCGGTATCATTAGGATAAACAGATGGATATGAGAATTTCAAGAAAAATGAAGATCGAAAGACGAAAGGAAAGAGATTATTTGAGATAAATTTGTGTCCAAAAAATAGGGGGCGGTACAACTTTATGCAACAAGTTTTTCGGTGCGGAGGATGTGATGGTTCTCTAGGGGGAGGTTTTTGCGGAGGTGGCGGAGGGCTTGCTGGCGGCGGCTGCGAGATTCCCTCCCTTTGTCAAGAGCAGAGAGGCGCTCTTGGATTTGGTATGCTTTTTCAAAATTCCCGCCTCTTGCTTCGCAAGCGCTCAAGATTTCCCAGCAAATCGTCTCATTTTGCAATTTCAAAGCGATGTGGGCAAAGCTGATCCCCTCTTCAGGGGATAGCGTTTTGGTTAGCCCAACTCCAAACATCCAGGCAAGAGCCCGGAAGCCTGTTGGATTTGAGGGGAAGTAGTGGATGATCTGGAGGTAGGTTTGCTCGGCCTCTTGCCATCTTTTCTCCCCTTCAAGAGCAAATCCATAATAGCTCAACAACTCTGCATCAGGAGAGGTACTTTGCATGATTTCTCCGAAATATTGTCTGGCAAGAGAGTATTTTTTTGTTTTCAGTGCACAAAGACCAGCTGCTTTGAAGAGGGTGGGGTTGTGCTCTTCCCACGCCTCACTCGACTGATAGATCAAAAGAGCTTTTTGGTGGTGTCCCCGCTCTTCTAGGCAAGCTCCTAAGCCAAGGGTTGCGATGAGATCGCCAGGGCTTTTTTCTAAAATCTCACGGAAAACTTTCTCGGCTTGAGAGAGATTGCCTAAGCGCCGATAGGCGTGTCCCAATTGGGAAAAGAGCTTATGGCTATGGTAGCCATACTCCATAGCTTGGAAGTAGGCTTGGATTGCCTGCGCAAACTCTTTTTGGGCAAAGAGAATTTCCCCAAAAAGGAAGAAAACTTCACCGCTTTGGGTGTGGGGTAAGAGGGGAGTTAGAATCTGGTGTGCTCGTGAGTAGTGTCCAGCGTGGAAAAAAGCCGATGCAAGAAGGTAGTAATTCGACTCACTCCGGATGATTGGAGAGCAAAGATGGAGAGCTTGAAGGGCCTCTTTAGGGCGTCCCAGGGTCAAAAGAACCTTTCCTTCTTCTAGCCGGAATAAAAGTTCTTCAGGATAAAGTTCTGCCCCCTCTCGCGCTTTTGCAAGAGCCTCTTGCAAGGCCCCTCTATTACGCAAAACCTGAACAGTGAAGAGAGAAATCTTTTTTCCCTTCACATCTTGTTGCAAAAGCAAGTCCAGGTGTTTTTCGGCTTGCTCCCACTCTTCAAGTAGCAAGTGTTGCGAAAGGGCATTGAGGATTTTCTGGATTCCCTTTGCGGAGAGTCGGCGTCTCTTTACCCTATCACGTAATGCGAGGTAGGCAATGAACACCAGAATTAGAAGCGCTATCGTTGTAAACACAGGTCAATACTCAAGGTCTAAGACCTTGATAGCAAATCAATTTCTTTTGGGAAACAAGAAAAAACTCTTCACTGATATTTTTCGTTTATTTCAGGAGTGTGGTGAGGGACTGGCCGAAGAGGCAGCGCGTTTCGAGGAACTGGGATGAGTTGGCAAGCAGGTCGGGGGCAAAGGTGATGGCGCCTGGTTCGAAGAGGAGGATAAGGGAAGAGCCTCCAAATGAGAAAAAACCCTTCTCATCACCCTTTTGGACAGGTTTTTCTGGAGTGAAGGTTTGGTGGATAGAGCCAACAGAAGTTGCTCCGATTTCGATGTAGAGAAGTTTTCCATGTGTATCTGTATCGATTTCGGTAAGAACTCGCTTGTTCTCAACAAGGATAGAGAGGTACTTCTTAAGAGCTAATGGGTTTACTGAATAAAGGGGGCCATTGATGAGATGTGGCTTGTAAGGGGTGCCTGAGCAAGGGAAATGGAACCTGTGGTAGTCTGTGGGGCAGAGCCTGGCGAGCACCATACTTCCGTGTTTATAGCGAGAGTAGAGAGTTTCATCGTCCCCAAGGAGTTTTTCGAGAGAGAACGTCTTTCCCTTCACAACAAATCCGCTCGTTTCATTGAGGTCCGGGTAGACGAGGTATCTCCCATCGGCCGGGATGATAGGTCCTGATGTTAGTGGACGGGTCTCAGGCTTCAGTTTTCTGGTAAAAAAATCATCGAAGGAGGAAAAATTCTCTGGTGAGACTACAAACTCATCTGGGTTCAGGCCATACTTTTGGATGAAAGGAATGATTTTTCTTCGGGAGAGAGGGAGGCGTTCAAGCCATCCAGTTGTTTTTGAGATGAAGGGAAGATGGGCAATCAACTTTGCGCATGTCCAACCCGGTTTGGTGGTGTAGAGAAAACGGAGAACGGCCTCGTAGTAGACTTGCTCCTCTTGTCTTTCTCCCGATCCCCTGTCGATAAAGTAGATCGGATCACTCACGAGCTGACCTGGGGAGTTGCTCTTTTCCAACTAGAGTAAAAAATTGGATTTCAGTGAGGAATTCTGGGGATAGGAGGTGGGCTACGTGCTCCTCTTCGATTTTTCTGGTTAATCGAGTGGCCGATTTCACTAAAATCGTGGCTAGCCTTGCGCTTGTGGGATCTTTTGTAAATGCTTCGCGGGCTCTTTGGAAGGTTTGCATCGACTGGAGAAGTTCCTTTTGGAATAGTAAATTCTTTTCTGTCGCAGTTACAAGTTCTTCTATTACGTCGATCTCGGTCTTGAATTCTGCGAAAAGAGACGGAGAGAGGAGAAGAAAACTAAAAAAGATTGAGAGAAGAGATGTCATTAGGGTAAACTAGTTTAGCGCTTTATCTATCATTTATAACATAAGTCTACATTTGTCAAAAAATGGATTTTGTACACACTTCCTATCAACCAGGTGAAACGATCGCTGCTCTCGCCACTCCACCAGGGGAAGGAGGGATTAGCATCATACGGATTTCGGGAGAGCAGGCGATCCAAGTTGCAGATCGTCTTTTTTCCGGACCTGTTGATTCCTACTCTTCTCATACGGCCCATCTTGGTTACATCAGAAATAAGCAGGGAGAAATACTTGACCAGGCTCTACTTCTAGTGATGCGCGCTCCTCGTTCTTATACAGGAGAAGAGACGGTAGAGCTGCACTGTCACGGGGGGAGAATTGCCTCTCAAAGAGTTTTAGAGGCGGTATTTGTTGCGGGCGCAAGGCCCGCAAAACCGGGTGAATTTACTTTAAAGGCTTTTCTGAACGGAAAAATCGACCTTGCGCAGGCTGAAGGGGTCCAACGGGTGATTGGAGCAAAAAATACCGAGGCCTTTGCAGCTGCCCAAAATCAGCTTGACGGGAGGCTCTCAAAAAAAATTCTCTCCTTCCAGAAGGAGCTTACCCAGTTAGCCGCCCTTTTTGAAGCTTGGGTTGATTTCCCAGATGAGGGGCTTGCCTTTGCAACTGAAGAGGAAGTGATCCAAAGGCTTAAAGCCATAGAAGCGGAAATGCTCACTCTTGTCGATACATTTGAGGAGGGGAAGAGACTTGACCAAGGGATCTCTCTTTGTCTCGCAGGACCTCCAAATGCAGGAAAATCTTCCCTTCTTAACTCCCTTTTAGATGAGCAACGAGCGATCGTAACCTCTCTTCCTGGAACGACGCGAGATCTCCTCCATGAGGAGATGTTGTTAAATGGACTCCATTTCCGTCTTACCGATACAGCTGGGATTCGAAGTACTGAGGAGGCAATAGAAAAGGAGGGGATCAGGCGAGCCAAAGAAGCGGTGCAAAAAGCTGACATCATTCTTCTTGTTGTTGATGTAACTGCCCCTCCTCAAGATCCCTTTTTCTCAGCTCTTCCTCCCGAAAAAACTCTTCTTGTGTGGAATAAGATTGACCTTCCTCATTCTCCAGTTCCCCACTTTCCTTACTCCATGACAGTCCAAATTTCTGCTAAAGAGGGGCGTGGGATGGAAACTTTGAAAGAGACCCTTGATCGGTTGATTTGGAAAAATGGGCCACCTCCAAAGGACCAAATTCTCCTCACCTCTCTTCGTCATAAACAGGCGTTGCAAAAAGCACTTGAATCTCTTAAAAATGTCCTCTCAGGTCTGCAAGGAGGGATTTCTCCTGAGTTTCTTACGGCGGACTTGCGAGATTCCCTCCGCTATATCGGCCAAATCATCGGAACAAACATCTCAGAAGATATACTCGATTCGATTTTCTCTCAATTTTGTATAGGGAAGTGACAAATGAATAAGATCCAAAGAGTCGCATTTATTCGAAAAACCCTCTCAGACTACTACCCCAATCCCCCTATTCCCCTCAAACACCATGATCCTTACACCTTGCTCATTGCAGTTGTTCTTTCGGCCCGTTCGACAGACAACATGGTCAATCGGGTCACACCACATCTCTTTGCTCGAGCGAAAACTCCCGAGCAGATGGTCGAGCTTTCAGTTGAAGAGATCCGCCAAATCATCAAACCGTGTGGTCTTTCTCCTCAAAAGTCTCAAGCGATTCATACCCTTTCACATATCCTTCTCGATGAGCATGAGGCTCAAGTGCCAAGAACATTTGAAGAACTTGAAGCCCTCCCCGGTGTGGGACATAAAACAGCCTCCGTAGTCCTTTCTCAAGCCTATGGGATCCCTGCCTTTCCCGTGGATACTCACATCTTCCGTTCTGCAAGAAGGTGGGGGCTCTCGCAAGGCAAAACAATTGCCCAAGTCGAAAAAGATCTTAAGAAGTGTTTCCGAAAAGATGAATGGATCCCTCTCCATCTCCAGATCATTTACTTTGCCCGCGAATTCTGTCCCTCCCGAGGCCACAATCCAGAAAACTGCCCCATCTGCTCCCACCTCTAAAAACCCAAGTTGCTACCTGGGCACATATCTTAAGCTCCAAAAAAATCATTTCACCACGGAGAACTTGAGAGGGTACAGAGAGAAGAATTTCCCTACTCTATGCCTTCCGTGTTCTCTGTGGTAATAAATAAAATCTAATCATGTTTTATTCTACTCCTTGTGGATAGCTTTGTTTTTTGTTGAGGTAGCAACTTGAGTTGAAAAATAATTCACTTTTTCATGTGGGTGAAATTGTGTGAGCGGGAATTGCTGAAGTTGGTTCTAAATTCTTGATTTTTTTGTGCTTGATGGTGTATGCTATTGTTTTTTCTTTTACTTCTGCGGAGCTATGGAAACAACAGTGGAAACAACAGCTCAAACCAAGGGGCAAAAAGCGAGTCATTTTTCGACTGGCCTTGCTATGTTTGCCATGTTTTTTGGAGCGGGAAACATTGTATTTCCCCTCGCTATGGGGCAGATAGCACAAGATAAAAACGCCTTTGGTATAACAGGCTTACTCATCACAGCTGTGTTCGTCCCGTTAACTGGTCTCTTGGCGATGCTGTTATTTGAGGGGGATTTCCAGTCGTTTTTTAAACGTGTGGGGAAGGTCCCTGGGTATCTGATCATGCTGCTCATCTTGGGGTTGATCGGCCCATTTGGAGGGATTCCCCGGTGTATGACGATCTCCCATTCTACTCTCCATGCGTGCGGGCTTGAAGACCTCTCTTTACCCCTGTTTGCTCTTGTTTCTTGCGTCGCGATTTTCCTCTTTACGTTCCGCCCGAGCAAGCTTCTCCCCCTTTTGGGATTTGTCCTTACTCCCCTTCTCCTTTTGTCTCTTTTTGTGATTATCATGAAAGGACTTTGGGGGATTCCTCCTACTACAGCGACTCTTCAAACGCGTTGGGAGGTCTTTTCCAAGGGAGTTTTGGAGGGGTACAATACGATGGATCTGCTCGCTTCTTTTTTCTTCTCCTCAGTGGTGTTAGTCAGTCTGCGAAATGGGCAGGCTGCTGATAAGATCCCTCTAAATGAAAATAAACGGCTTCTCAATATAGCTATTTTTGGCAGCTTGCTAGCAGCTTGTCTCCTCACAACCATCTACGTTTGCTTCTCTTTCCTCTCCTCTGGGTATAGCAACACGTTACCTGATGTTCCGAACCACCAGCTTCTTGGAGCTCTAGCTTATCATATTCTTGGCCCGTATGCTGGGATGGTTGCGGGAGCTGTCGTCTCCTTTGCTTGCTTGACAACTGAGATCGCCTTAACAGCTGTTTTTGCTGGATTTCTACACAAAAACCTCTTTAAGGAAAAAGGGTCGTATACATTCTTTGTTCTTGTGACTCTTGTGTTAGCTTTTATCGTCTCTAGCCTCCACTTTGAAGGGATCAGCGCTTTTATCGTTCCGATTTTGCAGCTCTTCTATCCCGCTTTGATCGTCCTTTCTGTGGCCAACCTTCTCAATAAGCTCTACGGGTTTCAACCTGTAAAGCGGTTTTTCTACGGAACTATTGCCCTTACCTTGGCCGTTCAACTCTTGCTGTAAGAAGAGGGTCTTCCCCTTGGCTCCCTCTTCTGCTATAGTGAGGAAGCTATGGATATGCCTTTCGAAAAGTTTCGAGAGAAGGGGAAGGATCTTTTTAGGAGGGGTTTTGTACGCGAGGTTCTATTTTCAGGGCCGACCTATCAAATCGAAGTTTATGATCCCGAAGAGCAAGAGACCTATTGGCCCTTTCTCCAATTTGATGAGGACTTGATTCTCAAAGATGCCTTTTGCTCATGCTTTTCTGACGAAGAGGGGTGTTCCCATCTTGCCGGCGCATATCTCAAAATCTTCAACGGATCAGATCTCCCTTTCCACATCCGTTTCCGAGACTCTTTTTGGAATCATTTGTGTCAGATTTTTGCCCATCATACAGGCTACGAAACGCGCCTTTTAGAGAAAAAAAAGGCGGGGGGAGTATATCGCTTCGAAAATGATGTATTTTTTCAAATCGAAACAAAAACAGCAGAGAGTAAAAAGCAACTTGCTGAATGGATCGAAAGCACGCGTAAAGAAACTCCTGAGACCTCGTTAAAATTCTCTAACATTTCTCAGGATGAAATTCTCAGGTGGAAAGAGGGGCGGCCAAGCCCTTCTCTTCGTTACGCTCTCTCCTTTTGGTCTGACTTGGCAAAGTGGATGATGAGTTTTGAGGAAAATGCAGAAGTACTGTTTAAAGAAGATACTCAAGGCTTTCCCACTCATATCGAAACTCTTTTTCCTTCTTACACGATTACATGGAAAATGGGGGTAAAAGATCTAGAAGGATTGATCTCTTCAATTGAAACGGTAGAGGCTTCCCTGAAAATTTTTCACCCGGTAGATGAGAAGCTCATAGGGGCCTCCTACGACCCGAAACGGGTATCTTTGCTCCTCCAACATGCAAAGGGGGGGGAGGGGATTTCTAAACTTGCGCGTCCCATAGGGAACTGGATCTATTTACCAGAAAAGGGTTTTTTGCCTCTCTTAGGAGACTCTCTGCTTCATCGTGATGTTGTTTCCAAGGAAGAAATTTCTCCTTTTCTCGACCAGTATAGTTCCATTATCGAGTCGTTTCTTCCGGTAAAAAGGGAGATTACTCCGTTACGTTACCACCTGAAGTTTGACAAGAAAAAGAACTGGCATTTCCACCCTTACCTACTCGAGAAAGGAGATCTACAAGAGAAGAATGCAGTTCTCTTTTCCTCCTGGGCCTATCTACCTGAGAAAGGTTTTTTCCATATTGACGAGCCTCTATTTCTAGAAAAAAAGAAGGTATTGCCTCTAAGTGAAGTCTCTTCTTTTGTCAATCAACACAAGATTTGGCTTGGGAGCCAAGAGGGATTTATCACCCATCTGGCAGGGATCGAAACCTTGTTGACCTATTCGCTTACCCCAAATCAAACCTTTCTTTTCCATCCTCAAGTAGCTACACAAGGGGAAGAAGGGTTAGATTTTGGAGATTGGATCTACTACCCAAATCAGGGGTTCTTCTCGAAAAAGACCGTAAGAGTAGAGGCGATTGTCCGCCCGGGTCTTGAAGTTCGTTTTTCAGATATCAGCCGATTTATCAAAGGGAACCGGGAAGAGTTGGAGGGGATTTCCCGTTTTTTTTCATCCCGTTTACCTCTTTCTGAAAGGGGCCTGCACATTGAGATTTCTTCTCCTTCAACTCTTCGAATCAAACCGGTGTATAGAGGAGATGAGGGCCTCTTGTTCTTTGGTGATTTTGTCTACAAAGAGGGAGAGGGGTTCTGCGAACTTCCCGCATCTATGAGACTCCCTCATGGGTATGATACTGAACGAACCATATCTCAAGAGAGGATGAAAAACTTTTTCTTGCACGATCTTCCGGCTTTGAAACGGTATGCTCTTTTTCTCGATCCACAGCTCCAAACCCCTCATAGGGCAGATCTGGAGATCGACTATCTTGTCCGTCTTCCATCGGGAAAACTCAAGTTGCGTCTCTTTGTCCAAACAGAGCTTGGAAAAATCCCCCTTACCGAGATCTGCAAAGCGCGAGAGAAAAAATTGCGCTTCCTTTTCTCTGAGGGAGGGCTACTCGACCTTTCCGAAGATCTTTTTCAGTGGGTTGATAAGCTTGCTCCTGTCTCTTACGACGACCATACGATAGAACTATCTACTTTAGAGTATTTCCGTCTCGATGCTTCTTTTGGTTTTCTCTCTCCTCCAGAGACCACACCTTTTTCAGTAATCACACGCTCTCTTATTCAAGAACTTCGTGAGTTCAAAAGCCCAGAAGCACCCAATCCAAAAGGGTTAAAGTCGGAGCTTCGCCTCTACCAGCAAACAGGGCTCCATTGGCTCTGGTTTCTCTACCAAAATCGCCTCTCAGGCCTTCTTTGTGATGATATGGGGCTTGGGAAGACGCACCAATCAATGGCTCTTATGGCTTCTATCTTGGCTAAGACGGATCTCTCAAGTGTCCGTTTCCTTGTTGTATGCCCAACATCTGTCATTTACCACTGGGAAGAGAAACTCAAAGTTTTTCTACCAAGTGTTACTGTCCAAACCTTTCATGGACTCAAAAGAAGCTTGAAAAATCTCCCGAAAAACGGGGTGCTTTTGACCACATATGGTGTTGCTCGCATTGAGAAGGACAATCTAGCAAAAATCTCCTTTGAATTAGCTATTTTCGATGAAGTCCAAGTCGCAAAAAATGCCCAGAGCCGTATCCACGCATCTCTTCTCCCAATCAAAGCAAGAATGCGCATCGGACTTACAGGAACTCCGATTGAGAATAACCTAAAAGAGCTAAAAGCCCTTTTTGATGTCGTGTTACCTGGCTATATGCCAGGTGTTACGGCTTTTCGAAGGTTATTTCTTAACCCTATTGAACGGGAATTTGATGAGGAGAAAAAAGCCCTCTTAAGGGGGCTTATTCGCCCCTTTATTCTCAGGCGAAGAAAGACTGAAGTGTTGCAAGAACTGCCTGAAAAGAGTGTTGATAAATCGTATTGCGATCTTTCAGAGACTCAAATCGCTTTGTATAGAAAGGCTCTTGCTGAAAGACAAGATGCCCTGATTTCGGAGCTTCGAGATACAGAAGCTGCTGTGAGCTATATCCATGTATTTGCCCTTCTCTCGAAATTGAAGCAGATTTGCAACCATCCCGCCCTCATTGCCAAAGACCCCAAGAACTACAAAAAATACCCATCGGGTAAATGGGACTTATTTGTCGAGCTATTACAGGAAGCGCGTGCTAGTGATCAGAAAGTTGTGATTTTCTCGCAATACCTCTACATGCTCGATATTATTGAAAACCACCTCAAGGAGCATGGGTGGGAGTATTCTCAGATCCGAGGGGATACGGTCAATCGTAAGGAGGAGCTAAAGAGATTCCAAGAAGACCCCAATTGCTTTTTCTTCATCGGATCTCTCCAGGCAGCGGGACTTGGGATTGATCTGACGGCTGCTAGTGTCGTGATTCTCTACGACAGGTGGTGGAATGCCGCTAGGGAGAACCAGGCGATCGACCGAGTCCACAGGATCGGACAAAAATGTGGCGTTCAGGTCTACAAACTCATCACCAAAGGGACGATCGAGGAAAAAATCGACCGGATGATCACCCGAAAAGGGAAACTGATGGAGGAGATCGTAACAGCCGACGACCAGGCTCTTCTCAAGAAGTTCACCCGTAGCGAACTCATCGACCTCCTCCAATTCTAAAATTTGACGTATTTCATGCTTCAGCGCAAGATTTTATCCAGAGAAAGTTTAGGAAAAAGTAGTACGAGTTTATAGAGCATATCTAGTGTGGGGTTGCATCTTTTTTCTAGCCTTTGGTAGCTATAAATTCCTTTCATTCCAAGTTGATCAGCAGCTTCTCTTTGTGTCAGTCCGGATATGCCGGGTGTAAAACACTGTTAACCTACTTAGTTGAGAGGTACTAAGAATGGATTTTTCACGTTCAGCATGTAGTTGCGCTTAGGCGTGTGATGGTGACTGATCGCTAAGAAACTTTG
>JAAKFR010000072.1 GCA_011064985.1 Chlamydiota bacterium | reverse complement strand
AAAGCTAGAATGGAAAAGTCCTTAAATTGATTCGTTACCGAGCAGGTACATTCTCTCCAAGAGGGCATCCGTTCACTGGACCACCTCCTACTCCCATCAAAACGGGTGCAAGTAAAAGTGGAGCTTGTGCCGTCGTTGCTAAGGGTTTTTCATTAAAAATATTTGATGCAAAGTGGCACCTGCCGGAGAGCATCGCGATAGCGATGCTGTCATTATACATCAAATATTTTAATACCCCCTGTTAGTTGGAGGTGGTATCTAAGAGAGTGGAAAAAGGAAAGACATCAATATAGAACATATTAGTTGAATGATAACATCGTATATGTTATTGTGCAATAATGGTGTTACAAACACCAAAAGTGGGATCATGGAAATAGTCGATCGCTTACAGAACTACGCAACTTCTCATAAAGTTGAGGTAAATTCGGATTTTCATTCCAAAAAATCAGTCCTTTACAGAGAGGATTGCATGAATCAAAAATATACTTCCCCTCAACTTTATGAGAAGTTGCAGAACTACCTTCTTCAAACCTTGGGCATAAGTGTCAAGTTTTCACAGTGGAATGGAAAAAAGAATCTCCAATTTTTTCTAACCAACACCTATGATTTTTATGAAGGTGCTCTACTTAAGCAAAAATTCCTTTTTGTGATTGTCAAAGAATCAGGTGAAATTACTCCTGCAACCATTAAACAACATTTTGTCAAGATTGCAAAAGAGTCAGAAAATGCTTGCATACTCGTACAACTTGCTACGGCCTCTTACAATCGTAAAAGACTTATTGAGTATCGAATTCCTTTTATCATTCCAGGAAACCAAATGTATTTGCCAGAGCTTGGAATTGACTTAAGGGAGTACTTTAAGCCTGTAAAGGAAAGGAAAAAACTCTTTAGTCCCGCTACACAAGTCGTCCTTATCAACGCCTTACTCTCAAAAAGAAGAGCCCCCTCTTCCCTATCAGGCCTCACAGCCAATCTTGGATACACATCCATGACGATGAGTCGTGCCTTTGATGAGCTTGAGAACGCTAGCATAGGCAATATTTTGAAAAAGGGAAAAGAGCGGTTGCTCTTACTTGAAGAAAGCAAACGTGAATTGTGGGAAAAAACTAAACCATCCATGCGCAGTCCCACCAGAAAAAGAATATGGGCAAAAGGAAAAAAACCAAAAATTCTTGCAGGATTAAGCGCACTAGCAAAAGAAACAATGCTTGCTCCACCAACAAAACCTGTTTACGCTGTCTACTTCAAAGAGTGGAAACAAACTGGTATTATAGAGGTCCCTTACCAGGATGATGCCTCTTTCGAACTGGAAATCTGGCACTACAATCCAAATCTTTTTTCAAGAAATGGAAGCATTGATCCCTATTCTCTTTATTTAAGCCTGCAAGAGATAGAAGACGAACGTATTGAAGTGGCCTTAGAAGAGTTAATGGAGAAATTGAAGTGATAAAGGGTTTAGAAATTTTTAGAAAGCATTTTTCAGCTTTTACCAATCAATATGTGTTGATCGGAGGTACAGCTTGCACCGTAGTAATGGAGGAGGGTGGGTTGCAGTTTCGAGCCACAAAGGATCTAGATATCGTCTTACACGTTGAAACCCTTGATCATGAATTTGTAGCCACATTTTGGGATTTCATTTCTAAGGGAAGGTACCGCAATCGACAACAAAGTACAGGTAAAGATGTTTTTTACAGATTTTACTCACCGGAAACAGAAAATTTCCCCATGATGTTGGAATTATTTTCTCGAAGACCTGAATCCATAAATTTAAAAAGTGATAGCCATCTAACACCAATTCCAACAGCTGAATCAATCTCGAGTCTTTCTGCAATTTTGCTAGATAAGGATTACTACCATTTTATCCATGCGGGAAAACAAAATATCGGAGGAATCTCAGTCGTAGATGCTAGCCATCTCATACCTTTGAAAGCTAGAGCCTGGTTAGATCTTAAAGACAGCAAGCAATCGGGAACAAATGTTGACGAAAGGGACATTCGTAAACACAAAAATGATGTGATACGCTTATACCAACTTTTGACTCCAACAACTCGTATTATAGTCCCAGATACCATTCGAAGAGACATGGAGAAATTTCTAAAGCATCTCGGCAATGAGCCCGTTAACCTCAAAAACTTGGGACTGAAACAGATTTCCATAGATGAACTCCTTCATAATCTAAGGCAAATCTATAGCCTGTAGGGAGACACGTGTTTGGGATATGTAAAAGCAATCATTTATCATCCCAAATATGACATTCGTCGATTTTGGGATCATTCTCTTCAGAAAGAGGAAATCCGTTTTTTTTCTTGAATTTGACACAAAACATGAGATAGGATTTTGGTTTCTCTTATAACGTCAATTATCTTGTAAAAGGAAAAAGAAAGAAGTGAGATCCTAGATATTTTTTCTAATGAGGATTTTCTCGAATGCACACTTAAAAAACTGATGTCTTAATTTTGAGGTATACAGATAAAAATAAGTCTAATATTTGATTTGGAAGGAGGAGAGGGGGGTGGTGATCTCTGAAAGGTCGTGGGTGACTGAGGTGAGGCGAGCTGAGCCGGGGTTTTGGGTGATGGTGTTGAGAAATGTGAGGAGAGTGGCCTCTTCTCCTTGGGCGTAGAGTTCGACCGAGCCGTCGGAGAGGTTTTGGACGGTTCCTGTGATGGGGAAGTTGTCGGCATGGCGGACGATTGTGGCTCTGAAAAAGACCCCTTGGACGCACCCTTTGAAAATGGCGTGGAGCTCTTTTTTCATAGTTCTCCGATTAACGTGTGGATTTCAGAAAGAGAGCTAGCATGACTCGCTTTTTTCCGGAACTCGCGAGCACCAGGGGTGTTTTTCAGGTACCAGCAGCAGATCTTCCGCATATCAATGAGAGCTCCCTTTTCCGACTTGAACTCGCATGAGTAGCGGAAATGGTCTACAAGAGCTTCGATAGTCTCTTCTCGATTCACTTCACGAGGTGTTTTCCCCTCCATCTGCTCTAGGATTTGCTCTGCGATCCAAGGCTGTCCCATGGTGCCGCGTGAAACGAGAACGGCGTCACAATCGGTCTCCTGGAACATGCGGAGAGCTGCCTCTGGGGTAAAAACATCTCCATTCCCGATGACTTTGATGGAGGTGGCAGCCTGTTTGCAAGCTTTGATGTGATCCCAAACAGCTGGCCCCTTGTAGCCTTGCTGGCGAGTTCTTCCGTGTACAAAGATCGCCTTAGCTCCTGCCTCCTCGGCAATTTTGGTGATCTCATGGGCATTGATCGAGCTCCCATCCCACCCTGCACGTACTTTGAGCGTCACAGGGATTTTGACAGCGGCGACCATATTAGCGATCGTTTCCCCGATTTTCTCAGGCGTTCGGAGCATCCCTGAGCCACTTCCATCTTTGGTGATCTTATCGACAGGACATCCACAGTTGAAATCGACCACATCGAAGCCAAGATCCTCGATGATTTTGGCGCATGGGGCGGCAAGAGCCGGATTGCTCCCACAAATTTGGCCTCCTATCGGGTGCATCTCCTCGGAGTATTCGAGCATCTGGTAGGTGCTCGGGATCTTCCGGAGGAGGGCCTCCATCTTCACCATCTCGCAAAACATCAGCCCCGGAGAGTAGCGGGCCGCCATTTTCCGAAAGGGGAAATCAGAGCAGCCGGCCAGCGGAGCATAGACTATGGGAGAGGGAAGGGTGAGGGAGCCGAGGGAGAACTTCTTTTTCATGGCAAGATCGCGAATAAGACCCATTGGATGAGTTGCAGAGCAAAAAATGCTACGATTGGGCTGATATCGATCATCCCAAGCGGGGGGATAAAGCGACGGAAGAGATTGAGGTAAGGATCGGTGTAAAAAGCGAGGAAACGCATAAACCTGCTCTCCGCAAATCGAGGAATCCAGGAGCCCAGAATGCGGGCTAGTAACATGAAGGTATAAGTAGTAAAAAGTACACTTAAAATATAGCGAATCATCGTCCTACACCAAATTTTCTTCCCTTAGTCTATCCAATCCAATCTTTATAATCCATTAATTTTGTTGAAATAACCACGATCATTGTTTATACTCTCAATTCAGTTTCACTAAATTAACGGTTTTGATGTTTAGCGCACTTTTTCCACAACCTCCGATTTATATCGCTCTTGAAAAGAGTTCTGGTTCAACAAAAGTTGCCGTTGTGACCAAGAAGCAAAAAAGGTGGTACGTATCTCTTGTCAAAGAGGTAGATTCCGAGGAGGCCCACAACCTCCTCTACCAACTCCCCAAAGAGGGAATTCTCTTAAGTGCCCTTCCAACAAAGGAAGTTTTAGTCCGCCCCTTCCCCCTCCAAAACCAGAAGAAAAAAGATCTCCTTGCAACGCTCGATTGGCAGATCGAACCCCTTCTTCCCTATCCGGTAGACGAAGCGATTGTGCAAGGGCAAATTTCGGAAAAAGAGGAAAAGGGAATCGCTCTCTCCGTCCGGAAAAAATCGCTCTCAGCCCATTTAGAAAAGCTCCACTCCCAAAAATGGGAACCGGAGAAGATCACCTCTATCCCTTCGGCACTTGCCAGTTTTTCTAGCCTTCTTCCTCAATCGAGTCTGCCTCTTTTACTCATTCATGTTGGAGAGGAAGAGGTGTCGTGCGTGTTTGCCTATGAGGGGAAAATCCTCGCCTCAAGAGCGATTGAAAAAGAGTCTCAGCTTAGAGCTGAGATAGAAAAAACCTTTCTCTCGTTTTCTGCTAAGCACCCTGACTACTCAATCGAAACGGTTTGTCTTCTCGCAGAAGACCCCTCCTACCTGGAAGTGATCAAACAAGCGACTGGACTGCCGGTCTTTTTCCCCCAGATCCCTACCCTCAATCTTTCGCAAGAGGAGCTCCTTCGATATGGCCATCTGATCGGGATGGCAATCGCTGCTGAAACAAGTGAGATCGATTTTCGTCGGAAAGAATTCGCCTATCCTAAACCCTGGAGAAGGGTGAAAAAGCCCCTTTTGACTTTCTTTGCCTTCTCTTTTCTACTCACCGCTTCTTTTCTCGGGTGGAGTCTTTACTCTCTTGATAAAGAGAAATTCTTTATTGAAAAGTCGTACCAAGCTCTTATGAAAAACGAGGGGAAAAAAGAGGAGCAATACGCCTTCTTAACTACTCCTGAAGAGTATCTCGAGTCACTCTATGACTTGCAAAAAGAGATTGTCAAACGCACCTTAAACTACCCGCTTTACCCAAAAGTTCCCCAAGCAAAAGAGGTCCTCGCCTGGATCAGTTCCCATCCAGAGGTGTCTGGAAAGGAGATTACGATCGAGAATTTCCACTACTCTTTGGTGAGTAGGCCAGATCCATCGAACCCAAAAGGACACTACAAAGGGAAAGTTGAGATCGAATTTTCTACATCAAACCCAAATTTGGCTCGGAATTTCCATGAAGCGATTTCTAAAAACAACCCCCTTGCTGATCCAAAAGAAGAGGTTTCCTGGAATCCGGGAAGATCTCAGTATAAGATGAGTTTTTATTTAAAAGACCAAACCCCGTACGCCTCATGAACCGTTTACGCAAGCTATCCGATTCGATTCCCTTCTCTCGCCTCCTTGTCTACCTCGTCATTTTAGGTCTCCTTCCCCTCTTTGGCGTGGGTTTTTTCCACATCAAGCAGAAAAAGGCCTGGGAAGAGGTCGAAACGACCCTCTACTCCGTCTACAGCACCTCCCAAAAACAGGCTCGCAAAGAGGCCCAGAACCAGAGTATCCGAAAGGCCTACGCCTCTTCGGATCCCCTCTACATCGAGCAGAAACTCGAGTCACTCTCTTTTCTACAAAAAGAGCAAAAAGCCCTCCGGCACCTTTTTGACACCCCTCACTTTACAGGGAATGAAGCAGCCGAAAAGCGATACCTCTTTCTGACAGAAAAAGCCAACCAACTCGCGTTTACCCAAGCCAATACGCAGAGTGGTCCAGGGTTTCAAGAGAGCCTCCAAACGCTTGTTCACCCCGTAGAGATCGATAGCCAAGACCTGCGCGAGCTTCTCCACAAAATCGAAGGGGACAAAGCTGGAAAACCGCAACTTATCATCACCGACCTCAAACTCTCTAGAAAATCTTATTCCAATCAAAACGAGGTGTTTGGGTGTGCTGTAAAAATAGTAAAACGGGAATTTTTTGATGAATAAAACGGCAAGATTTTTTCTCATCCTATCTCTTTGCATCTCCCTTTCGAGCTGTGGCCTAACAGCTGCACGGATCGACCCGGGCAAAATCACAAGCCTCAACATCATCGACCGGAACGGAATGTCTGAGACGATCCAAAGTAAAGACCGCCTTGCTGCTTATGAAAAAACCAACTTCCTCTCCCCACAACCCTACCAGAAAGTGATGCGTGTCTATGGACAAGAAAAAAACGGAGACAAGCGTTCGTGCATCACCAGCTACCACCCAAATGGGCAGGTCAAGCAATCCCTAGAGGCGCTCAATAACCGGGCCTACGGAAACTACCAAGAGTGGTACCAAAATGGGCAGATCAAAATCCAGGCGAAAGTGATCGGAGGAATTGCCGATCTCAACACCCAAGCGGAAGAGAGTTGGCTTTTTGATGGGAGCAATAAAGCGTGGGACGAGGAGGGGAACCTCGTTGCGAGAGTACAATACAGCAAGGGGGAACTCCAAGGGGAGTCTCTCTACTACCACCCCAACGGGAACATATGGAAACAAAATTGGCATGAGAAAAATAGCCTCCATGGTTCCCAGCAGGTGTTTTTAGAGAACGGAACCCTCTTCCAGTCTCGTGAATTCCGAAATGGAGCTTCTGAAGGGGTTTCGATCCGCTATTGGTCTGAGGGTTCGATTGCCTACCAGGAGGAGTACCAGCAAGGCTCTTTACAGCGAGCCGTCTACTATGACAGATCGGGAGAACTCGTTTCGCAGATCCAAGAGGGGAGAGGTTTCCGGGCTGTTTTTGGGAAAAATGAACTCCAAGAACTCCAAGAGTACAAAGAGGGGAGACAGAAGGGAGAAGTGAAAGTATTTGACGGTACCGATCTTGCCCAAGTCTACCAGATCAGGGAGGGGATCAAAGAGGGTGAGGAGATCGACTATTTCCCGGGAACAAAACAACCAAAGCTCCTTGTAACCTGGAGCGAGGGGATCTTGCAAGGGCCGATGAAGTCGTGGTACGAAAATGGAAACCTCGAAAGCCAAAGAGAGATCAGCGAAAACAAAAAAAATGGTCTTCTCACCGCCTGGTACCGGAACGGGGCTCTTATGCTCGTCGAAGAATACGACAACGACAAGCTCACAAAAGGAGAGTACTACCGAAATGGAGAAAAAGCTCCGATCTCCCATGTCGACCAAGGGAAGGGAATCGCGACTCTTTTCAACCCCGAAGGGAACTTCTCCCGCAAAATCCACTACTACGACGGCCGCCCTGTCGAATAGCGTTATCTCCTATTGACATCTCGGAGTAAATTGCAGACAATGGCTCTTTCTAAAACGTTCAATCAGGAGAGAGAGAATGCAGCCCAATCCCCAGAAAAAGCAAGCCTTAGATGCCGCCATAGCCCATATCGAAAAGCAGTTTGGAGAAGGCTCGATCATGAGCTTGGGCAAACACTCGGCGACGCGAGAAATTTCTATAATCCGAACAGGGGCTCTCTCTCTCGATATTGCTCTTGGAATCGGGGGTGTACCTAGAGGAAGAGTCGTCGAAATCTACGGCCCTGAATCTTCAGGAAAGTCGACTCTTGCTACCCACATCGTAGCCAACGCCCAAAAAGCAGGCGGTATGGCTGCCTACATCGATGTTGAACATGCCCTAGATCCAGGATATGCAGCAAAAATCGGAGTCAATGTCGACGAGCTCCTGATCTCCCAACCCGATTGTGGAGAGGACGCCCTCAATATCGCCGAATTACTCACACGGTCAAATGCAGTCGATGTCTTCGTTATCGATTCTGTTGCTGCCCTGGTTCCAAGAATTGAACTCGAAGGGGAGATGGGGGATACCCATATTGCTCTCCAGGCACGGATGATGTCACAAGCTCTTCGTAAGCTCACCGCTACTCTCTCTCGCTCCAATACCTGCGCGATCTTCATCAACCAGATCCGCGAGAAAATTGGCGTGATGTTTGGTAATCCCGAAACAACTACAGGGGGACGAGCCCTCAAATTCTACTCCTCTATCCGTCTCGACATCCGCCGCATAGGAGGGATCAAAGCCGATAACGAAGAGATAGGAAACCGGGTAAAAGTGAAGGTTGCGAAAAACAAGCTCGCCCCTCCTTTCCGCATCGCAGAGTTTGACATTATGTTCGATCAAGGGATCTCCTACGAAGGGACTCTTATTGATTTGGCTGTGGAGAAGAACATCATCGACAAGAAGGGTGCTTGGTTCAGCTACGGAAGTCAAAGGCTTGGCCAAGGGAAAGAGGCCGTCCGTGAAGAACTCAGGAAAAACACCAAGCTCGCCCAAGAGATCGAAATGAAAGTCTTGGCTTGCTACGACATGCTCCCTCCACAGGTTGCCGCCAAAGCTGCCGCCCAAAAAGCCGAAGAGAAAGAGCCCACCCTCGCTTAGAGTTGTGAGTTAGCTTCAAGTTTTTGTGTTTAGGCTTTGTGTATCTTTGAGTCTTTGTATCTCCAAGCTCAGCCTTCAAAAGCTTCTACACACAAAACGGTGAGGAAGGAACACGGGATTCCATCTCCTCAACGAGTAGCAGAAACTCAGGAAGTTGTAAACCTAGCATCTTGAGCTTTCCCTTAAGCTGAGAGATTTCAGAAGAGAGAAGAGCATACGCCCTCTCATGCCCGACAATACGAGGAAGGTTCATCCCATCCTCATCATCTAGATCAAGAAAATCGTCAGTGATTTGAAAAGCTCTTCCAAAGTGGGTGGAAAGCCGCTTTACATCATCAAGCGCCTCGATATCTCCCCCACCAAAGAGCCATCCAAGAACAAAAGAGATCTCGAAAAGAGTACCGGTCTTCTTATCCATTACAGCAAGAATCGTCTCTTCTGTTGGCTTAGGGGGGAAGAGGTCATCATACTGCCCCCCTACAGCACCAAAGATCCCGGTATTGTAACTGGCGTTTTCAATTGCGAGGAGCCCCCTCTTAGCATCCCCAATCGTTTCGCTATTTGCCCGTATCCGATCAAATCCAGCCGATATGAGGGCATAGCTGGCCAAGAGGGCTGTGGCCTCGTTAAAGGCCTTATGGAGCGAAGGAACACCCCTTCTCTCATCATCATCGTCCATACAAGGGAGGTCATCAGCAATAAGAGAGGCCGTATGGAAATACTCCACAGCAAGGGCAGCATCGCTCACCTCGCTTTTACCTCCGAGAGCCCTTGCCACCATCAAAACAATCGCAGGCCGGAACCGCTTCCCCCCATTTTTGAGAGCATACCCAATCGCTTCCTGGAGCTTTCCAGTCGCTCCAAAGGAGGGGATCGCCTCTTCAAGCACCTTTTCTACCTGATCCCGGTAGCCTTCTAAGAGTTTTCCAACAGCTACTCCCACAAAGCCACCTCCGCCAAAGTCGACTCTGGAAAGATCACCCCTTTTCGCGTTGAATTGGGAGGAAGTATCGTCTCTTTTACCAAAAAAGTTCCTGGATTGGTCACACTATTACACCCCGTTTGGGATTGGTCTCCAAAAACAGCCCCAAGCTTCTTTCTTCCGGTATCGAGCCACTGCCCCTCGAAGAAGACCTTCACAAGACCACGGTCAAACCGTAAGTTGGCACACTTTGTCCCAGCCCCCAGATTGACTCCATTTCCCAAAATCGAATCCCCAACATAAGCAAAATGAGAAGCGGCAGCACTGTCGAGAAAAATCGCATTTTTTACCTCTGTAGCATGCCCGATCACACATCCGTTTCCAGTGAGAACATTCCCTCTAAGGTAAGCTCCATGCCGGATCTGGCAATTCTCCCCAATGATGCAAGGCCCCTTGATATAGGCTCCTGCCTCTACAACACTCCCCTTTCCGATAGAGATCGACTCAGGATCCACAAGGTGCGCCTCAGACATCACCTCTCCCTCAATCTTTCCCAGCTGACATGAAAGAAGATACTCCGAGAGGAGATCAAGAGCATGCCAAACAGGCCTCTCTTCTGGGAATAGAGCTTTGTGTGCAAACTCTGTAAGATCGAAAAAAAATGAGGGGGTCATAGGCTACTTGTCCATCTAGGGAAAAAAGAAGAGTATACGAAGATTGCTACGGGGAACGCAAGGCGTAAACACGAAATGAGAGCCTAAAGAAGAGTATATTTAATAGATAATATCTCTTCTTCTTCAGGTCTTGTGGAAATGTCGATAAAGCCCCTTCTCTTTCTCTTGAAAATCTTGTCGATAGCCTGTTCGTCTATAGGTCACAACCTTCCCCTTATCAACAAATCTCCCTTATCGACAAACCTATCCACACTTTATGCACATAGTTACTGAAAGCCGCATGGGTCGAGTTGCACAAGCTTTGGCTTAGCAAATCCACATCCTCGCACACCTGTTTTTGTGTTGACTACATACAGAATAGTATGGTATCATTACAGTATGAAAGCACACCATAAAGCCACTTACACTCTACCTGAAGAGCTGCTGCAGGAACTAAATACGTATGTAGAGCAGCGGCAAAGAAGCCACTTCGTGGCTGAGGCAATTAAGTTTGCCTTATCTGTGAAAAAACATCAGCTTGAAGCAGAGTATCAAGAAGCTGCCCAAGATGAAGCGATAGCAAAAGAATTGGAAGATTGGTCTGTAACAGATGTAGAAGGTTGGGATGAGTGATTCTTTTCCAAAGAGGGGGGAAATTTTCTGGGTCTGTTTAGATCCAACAGTTGGTACTGAAGTGAAAAAGACTCGACCAGGTCTCATTCTCTCCAACAACTCTTCCAATAAGTTTTCCAAAAGGGTAATCATCGCTCCCATTACGAGCTCAACAGAAAAATGTTTTCAGTTTCAGGCAAGAATCCAAATGCCTAAGGGGGTAAAAAAAGTCATGCTCGACCAAATTCGCTCCGTAGACAAGGTCAGATTACGTGGGCAAATATGTTCTGTGTCTCAGTCGGAAATGCAAGAAGTTGAGCGGGCTCTCAGAGTAGCCTTAGCTCTTAAGTAAAGGATCTGGGTGAGAGGATTCGAACCTCCGCCCCCTTGCACCCCATGCAAGTGCGCTACCAGGCTGCGCTACACCCAGATGATGACTAAAGAGAGGCGAGCCCCTCAAATTGGAGCTCGCTCCGCTGGAATTCCTTCACTCCAATACGGGCACACTCCTCGATGATCTTTTCGAGAGGGTCGCTTGGGTCGACATCGGCAGCATCGAGATCCACAGAGATTGAAGCGGAAAAGACGGTCCCATTCCGGATCCCCTTGATCCTGAAGTTGGCGAAGATTCCCTCTTTTTTCTTAGAAATGTTCTTGAAGCGTACGAGATTGTTTTCGGCTAGGTCTTTCATAGACGAAGATCATAGCCTTCTACCCCCATTCAGGTCAACGATTCACCTAAGAGTGGGTGTAATTCAAACTTGTACTCTCGTTAAGCAGCTGATTGCAGGATATCCTCTTCATTTTGATCTTGCCATAAATATTTCCAATAACCATTTGCTCTAAACACTCTCAATTCTGCCATGGCC
>JAAKFR010000071.1 GCA_011064985.1 Chlamydiota bacterium | reverse complement strand
CACTCCTGGTTATCTAAGTTCTTCGTTAATAAGACTTGATGCCTGGGGTGCTTTTTTATGTAAAGATTTAACTTCCTGGGCAGAAGTAGGATGAGTTTTAACTGATTTGGGTTACACCCATTTCATTTTCCTAATATTGGAGAACTTTCAAGAGCAGACGCCTATAAGGCATTGCAAGATCCAGCTCTCGCTGCCTCAGTTGATTTTGAGGAAAAAGCCCTCCAAAAAATTTATCAAAAAACGCAAGGATATCCCTATTTTCTTCAAGAGTGGGGGTATAAGGCATGGAATAAGGCTGCATCAAGTCCTATCACTTCCGAGGTTGTTTCCGCTGCGACTGTAGAAGTGATTGAGCAGCTCGACAACAACTTTTTTAAAGTACGTTTTGATAGATTAACAACTTCAGAAAGAAATTTCTTGAGAATGATGGCCGAATTGGGTAAAGGACCCTACAAAGTAGCTGATATTGCGCAGCAATTCCATTCAAAAGTCTCTACTCTAAGCCCAATTAGAGCAAGCCTTATGAAAAAGGGGATGATCTATAGCCCTTCTTACGGCTATATCGCTTTTACAGTACCCTTATTTGACGAGTTCATGACACGGACCATTTTCATAAAATTGAAAATCAATCAAATCAGATAGGTGCTGTTTCAGATACAAGATAAGAAGTCATTGGATTATGATTTCTTCAAAATTGGTTTCAAATGAATGCTTTTCTTGGGCAGCATCAGTATTTTCTCCAAACAGGATAAGTCGAGACTTGAGACCCTGATTGATTAAGAAATAAGCCAGGTGGCACAAATTATACAGCGACAAGGTCAGTTGGAACATCCAATTCCAGAGGTTGTATTGGGTGAGAGTAATCAGTAGCGTGAATAATTTTGAATGCTCTACGGAAGTCATCATCTTTAGTCAATAATTGGTCAAGAAGCCATAATCTCAAATCCCTTTGTGTTGTTAAGTTCATGTTAGAACCTTTATTTCCCGCTTTTTCCCATTTTACAACCGCGGGATGCGTCACACCAAATAACTTGCCAAACTCAGATTGAGTTAAGCCAAGCCAGAGTCGAATAAAGCGAACCTGATTTCCCGTAAGGTTAGAAGGTTTGTGAACAAGAGCTAAAAGAACAACTTTTTGCAGGATATTGAGGTTTATATCCAATGTCCAAGCTCCACGCAGTTCTATTAGGGGAACGTTATAAAGGATGACTGGAAATCCTAGTCCTTCATAAATAAATTTCTGTTCAACTTTTTGTTTTCTCATAATTTCAGCGCCTCTCCTCTAAGTAAAAGGCTGTTATAATCAAAAGGTCCCTCTCTTCATCAAATGAGACAATGACTCTTAAGTCTAATTCGTCTACAGTCAGGCCTCGTACAGCATAATTCCAAGCATTAAAGGCCTCATCAAAACGGTCTTTGCTTTTTTCATGCCTACCAGTCGTCAGCACATGGATAATCTCAGGTAAACTTATGTCTCTTTCCTTTTTTCTCTGGATAGCATGAAAAGTATCCCGGTATGCTCCTGCCCTGATGCAGCACTTGATACGCTCTAAGATGTTTTCAGTTTTTTTCAGTTTTCGCAGCGGCAAGAGGATTTGTCCTTTTTTTTATACCTCCAGTGTAACTGAGTTACATTAAATTATCAAGGGATATTTCTAGGCATGTGGTGGTAAGATTAAAATATCTCCGGGCATGGGTGAGAGATGTCCCCTTGTTTAGTGAATTCTCTAGTACTTTCTTTAAAATTTAATAAAGAAGTAGTAAGATTCGAATATCGATATGTATTTTCGAGCGTGATTTCTGGAATGGGAATAAAGTTAGAGATGGAAGGATGCACTTAAGATTTTTTATTGGAGAAATTTTGGGGGTTTGGTACCTTACCTCGAAAAGAAAAGGCTCTACTGGTTTTGGTCAGCGCTAGAAAGATAATATGAGGTATTATATTGCGACATCACTCTCGAAGGGAAAGTCCCGTAACCTGGTGCGAAATGCCCTTATTTGCAATGATTTGAAATCATGCCCATAGTTTACACTGGAAAAAATGAGGCAGTCGAGCATGCGTAAATACCACCATTATGGAATTCCGACGAAGGAAAAGCGACCTGACGAAACCCTTGTTGAGGCAGAAAGATTTAAATTTTATTCTACACCTTTTGAGGGCAATAAATGGCATATCCAATGGCACCGTTTTCCTGAGGGTCATGGGTTGCCAGAATTGGTAACACAAGTTCCACATATTGCATTCCAGGTAGATAATTTAGATGAGGAACTCCAAGGCGCTAAAATACTTTTTGGCCCTTATAGCCCATTAAAGGGTTATCATGTTGCAATGATTGAAGAGCAGGGTGTTCCAATTGAATTGGTGGAAACTGAATTGACTGATGAAGAATTGTCTTTGCTTGAACAGAAAGAATTCAATAAATAACTCATTCTTTATCGGTGCTTAAATCCATTTCTTTCAATTGCTTTTCGACATCTAGTCTCATACTTACTGTTCGGCATTTTGTAAAATAATTCGTTTTGAAACAAGCTGAATACTGCCTTTCCTGTTTCCTTTTCTAATAAAAAGTTTTTTTAGTAAATCTGTGATATTTGCACGAGCTAAGAGGTTTGAGGAAGAGTTAGAGTGCATTTTTAGGTCAGGGGGAGTCCAATCTTTATCGAGATTTTCAATCAGTTTTTTCAAAAAGAAATATGGTCCGTCCAATCCATGAAACTTGTGCAATAAGTATGAAATTTTCTTATGTATATAACGTCAATTATCTTTTATCAGGCAAAGCCGAGCAAGGTAAAGACCCAGCCCTTTGTCTTGAAGGGTATGATTACCTGTGCAAAGTGTGGATGTGTGGTCACGCCTGAAATCAAGAAGCAGCGGTATTATCTACTATAGTTGCACGAATGGCAAAGGAGGGTGTAAGCGGACTTACATACGTAAGGAAAAGTTATTGCGCCCTCTTCTTGAGTATTTTGACCATATTGCCCTGAATGAAGAGCAAATAGAGGTCATTACTCAATATTTGAGAGAAATTCATCAGTCGGAGTCTATTTTTCATACTGAGAGCTTGGGAGTCCTTCGCAAGGAACAAGACAGGATTCAACGACGTATCAGTCAAATCTATGATGATAAGCTGGATAGGTTGATTGATGAGACAATGTATCTGACGAAGGTGAAGGAGTACAAGACCCGCCAGGCGGAGATTGTGGAGGAAATGAAGCGTCACGAGACGGCAGATGAGAACTTTTATGTCACGGCAAATATGGTCATGAAGTTAGCTTCTCAGGCTAGGGAGCTCTTTGAGAGTTCTGAAGTGGATGAAAAGCGCCAACTTCTGAATTTCGTATTTCAGAACTTGTGTTTAAACGAAAAAACACTGCTCATAAACACCCACGAGTCGTTTTCGACGATCATGGGGTATAAGCAGTGTCCAATGAATTGGAGGTGGGGAGACTCGAACTCCCGTCCTTGGCAAACTCTGAGAATGACCACTACATGCTTAGTGCCCAATCGTTGACACCACCGCCTAAGTTGGACACCCCTACGGCGTTGGTCGGTCTCGAGATTTCTCGAGACTTCCTTCTGCGAGACCACCAGAAGGAGTCTCACACCAAGAAAAATGACAGTAGGTTTGAAGCCCCTGGTCCAGCTTCAAGCTACCGGGTTGCAAAGACGGATTAGGTCCTTGCAACATCATAACAACTTACGCAGCAACCGCAGTTACACCAGCGCTAGCAAACTCTAGAGTTGCAGCACCAGGGAAAGCGATCATCTCGCAGTTGTTATCAGCCTTTTTATTGGCATTTGATGTTTTGCCGGCTTTTTAAGGAGGCCAACCGACAACCTCCGCATGCAATCAAACCATTGCTTCCAAGTCGAATCCTATACACCCCCAATAGTATTATACCAAATTTCCCTTTAATTCTCAAGTTTTCCTCCCTTTTTTGCAAGAGAAAATATCTCATACAAGCTCATGTGGCCAGCTTTTTTTTCGCTGAGGTAGAATCCTACGATTTTCTGGCGCTTCTTGTACTGAGGGCGCTAGGGGTTGTCGAAGGAGACGATTTTGACCCCGAAGTGGCCATTGGCAGCGACGATTTCCCCTCGTGCAACGCGCTTTCCTTCAACGAGGATGTCCACAAGGTCGTCGCAGAGCTCTTCTAAGGGGATCAGAGACCCTTTTTTAAGAGAGGCGAGCTCTCTTAGGCTCATTCTTGTTTTTCCGTAGACGGCTTCTACTTCCGTTTTAGCGGCCAGAAACGGCTCTCTTTCTTCTTCTGTAACATGCCCTTTCGCACGCTGTCGTTCTCCATCTAGGGCAGAGAAGGTGACCTTGGCTACTTTGCCATAGGTTCCGGGTTTAAGAAGAGGAATTTTCTCTTGTTTTTCCCGCTCGAAGGGCTTTTTTTGCATCCCTTTGACGAGGTCTTCGATCTCTTCTTGGGAGAGGTCACTCATCGATTTTTACCGCTTTTTTGATCCCTTCGAGTCCGGGTATTCCCTTGAAAACTGTCTCTCCGCCTAGCTTTATGGCGAGTTTTTCGTCGAGTTTTTGGTCCAGAAGGAGAATATCGCCCGTTTGGAGTAAGCTTACCACCTCCGACTGAAGTGAAACACTCCCTAATGAGACCTGCACCTTGAGGGGGATATGATCGATTTCCATACCTTCTCGTTAACCTAGGTCTGGACTAAAAGGCAAATTCCTTTTACACTTTCCTGCTATGTTTGCCGAGTCACAAGAAGAGACTTTCCCCCAGAGGGAAGAGAAAATCCTACAATTTTGGAAAGAAGAAGAGATTTTCCAAAAGTCGTTGAAAAATCGGGAAGGATCTCCCCATTTTACGATTTATGATGGCCCTCCCTTTGCTACTGGCCTTCCCCACTATGGCCACCTTTTAGCGGGGACGATCAAAGATGTCGTCCCACGATACAAGACGATGAAGGGGTTTTACGTCCCGCGTCGTTTTGGGTGGGACTGCCACGGACTTCCCGTCGAAAATGAGATTGAAAAGACCTTTGAACTCTCCGGGGCTTCCTCGATTGAGGCCTTTGGGATCGACAAATTCAACGAAGAGTGTCGTAAGATCGTGTTTCGCTACACCAAAGAGTGGGAGACAAAAGTAGAGCGGTTCGGTCGATGGGTCGATTTTTCCGAGACGTGGAAGACGATGGACCTCTCTTTTATGGAGTCGGTTTGGTGGGTCTTTAAGCAGGTCTATGAGAAAGGACTCATCTATGAAGGGTATAAGGTGATGCCTTTTTCGGCTAAACTCGGAACCCCACTTTCGAATTTTGAGGCGACTGAAAATTACAAGGAGGTCGATGACCCCTCGATCGTGGTTTCTCTTCCTCTCTTAGATGAGAGAAATACCTCCCTACTTGTTTGGACGACGACCCCATGGACATTGGTCTCGAATATGGCAGCAACAGTTGGGGAAGAGATCGACTATGTGAAGGTCTCCGCTTCAGGGAAATGTTATATTCTGGCTAAAGAGACCCTCTCAAGGTGGTTTAAAGACACAACTTCTTGGGCAATCGTAGGGGAGATGAAAGGAAAAGACCTCATAGGAAAGCGCTACGCACCCCTCTTCTCCCATTTCTCCCATCTTGCCGACAAAGCTTTTCGTGTGATTGCCGATGATTTTGTCTCAACGGAGGATGGGACTGGGATTGTTCATACGGCCCCTGCTTTTGGAGAGGCCGATTTCCAAGCAGCGAAAAAAGCCGATATCCCTCTTGTATGCCCAGTCGACAACAACGGACGATTCACTGAGGAGATCCCCGAGTTTGCGGGAAAATTTGTCAAAGAGGCCGACAAAGAGATTATCAGACGTCTTAAAGAGAAGGAGCGCCTCTTCTACCGAGGGACCCTTCGCCACCGCTACCCCTTCTGCTGGCGTTCTGATACGCCCCTTATCTATAAAGCGATCACGACCTGGTTTTTGAACGTAGAGAAGATCAAGAAAACAATGCTAAAGGTAGCAGAAGAGATTCACTGGACACCTAAGCATCTCAAGCAAGGGCGATTTGGGAATTGGCTTGAAGGAGCTCGTGACTGGGCAATCAGCCGAAACCGGTATTGGGGGACTCCGATCCCTCTTTGGCGCTCAGATGATGGGGAGATCCATGTAGTCGGAAGCCTCGAAGAACTCGAAATGCTCACTGGCAAGAAGATCACCGATCTCCATCGTCACTACATCGACTTCTTGACCTTCGAGAAAGAGGGAAAGACCTATAGACGTATCCCAGAAGTGTTTGATTGTTGGTTCGATGCTGGCTCAATGCCCTATGCGCAAAACCACTACCCTTTTGAGAACAAAGAGCTCACAGAAGAGAACTTCCCTGCCGACTTCATCGCTGAAGGAGTCGACCAGACCCGCGGGTGGTTCTATACCCTTACCGTCCTTGCCGTCTCCCTTTTCAACAAGCCCGCTTTCAAAAATGTGATCGCGAATGGAATTTTGTTAGCTGAAGATGGAAATAAGATGTCGAAGAGGCTCAAAAACTATCCTGAGCCAGAAATTATCGTCAATCGATATGGAGCTGATGCTGTCCGCCTCTACATGCTCAACAGCCCAGCTGTCAAAGCTGACGATCTCCGCTTTTCGGAAAAAGGGGTTGAACTTGTCAAACGGCAGATCTTGATCCCTTTTTGGAATTCCTACTCTTTTTTAGCCACCTATGCCCGGATCTATCACTGGACTCCAGGACCCCATCGGCAGCAGCCAGAAGCTGTGATCGACCGTTGGATCATCGCCCAGCTCAACAAACTCATCTTGGATGTCGAAACAGGGATGGACGATTACGACTTGAGCCGGGCCGTCGATCCTTTTGTCGGCTTTATCGATCAGCTAACGAATTGGTACATCCGGAGATCTCGTCGTCGATTTTGGAGTGATGAAGACTCTCCTGATCGTAGGCAGGCTTTTGAGACCCTCCATCATGTTCTTGTCGAGCTTTGTAAGATCGCGGCTCCTTTTATCCCCTTTTTAAGTGAGGCGATCTTCCAAAATATCCGGACAGAGGAGATGCCAGAGTCGGTCCATCTCTGCCACTACCCCACCTACCACGAAGAGAGCAGAAACCCTCTTCTTGAGAAGGGGATGGATGCACTGCAAACGGCCGTTTCTCTAGGCCACTCTTTGAGAAAAGAACATAAGATCAAAGTCCGTCAACCTCTGCCTGCTGTCCATCTTGTTTGTGGAGAGGAGGATGTGATGCATTTCCTCTCTCATCAGCAACACCTGATCGCTGACGAGCTCAATGTGAAGAAGGTCTTTCTCCACAAAGAGAGCCAGGAGTTTGTAAAGCTCTCTATCAAGCCGAATTTCCGTATCCTAGGAAAGAAGGTTGGGAAGCACATGAAGCAAGCCCAGTTTCTCATCTCTGAGCTCGATCAGGAGCAGATGCAATCTATTCTAGCTGGCCACGATCTTCCGATTTCCCTTGGAGGAGAAGACTTCCTCCTGCGCCAAGAAGATGTGGAGATCACACGGAAAGTCCATGAGGAGTGGATCGCAATGAATCTTGGGGCTCTTACGATCGCACTTGATATAGAGATTTCAGAAGAACTCTTTTTGGAAGGGATCGCCCGGGAGCTTATCAATAAGATCAACCATATGCGTAGACAAGCTGGCCTCGAGGTTACCGATCGGGTCCATGTCCAGCTGGGAGCTAGTGATAAAGTGCAAAAAGCCCTCCTCATCCACGGGGAGTTTGTAAAAGAAGAAGTATTGGCTCTCGATATTGCCTACCAAACAACACCTGATAGCAGACAATGGGATATCAGCGGGGAGCCAACCGCAATAGCGCTAAAAAAAGTACAAAAATGAGGTTACGATGAAAGAGAAAAAGATGTTTATAGTTTCGGTCTGGTTTGGGTTTGTCCTTCTTAGCCGGTTGTTAAAAGTGAGCTTCCCAGTTGGGGAGAGTGCCGCTTCAATCTACTGCATGGCTGCAGCTCTTCCTGTTTTGGCCTACTTCCTCCCGTCTCGTTACTCTTTTCCACTTGTCGGAGGAGTCTTTTTCCTCATCTCTTCCCTTCCGATCACAGCTGGGATTCCCACCCTCCTAGCAGCCCTCTCATGGAGTCTCTCTAAAGAGAAAAAAACCCCTTCTATCCTCTTCCACACCCTCTTTTCTGCTCTTGCGATTTCCCTCTTTATCCTTTCCCCAAGCGGAGCTGAAGCTTGGCCCTATGCCCTCTATTGGTTGATCCCTATCGCCTGCTCCTTTGTGCGCCCTCGTCTGGCGACACGTGCCCTTTCCAGCACTTTCATTGCCCATGCTACTGGGAGTGTGATCTGGGCCTACCTCGTCCCACTCTCTAGTGGCCAGTGGCTCACTCTTATCCCTGTTGTGGCAGTCGAAAGGCTTTTGCTTGCCGCTCTTTCTGTTGGCCTGATCGGCACGATTGCTTGGGTTACGAGCCTCTTGCCTTCCTCACAACCTGAGGCCTCTTCCTCCCTCAACCTGTAGGGAGGTAAGCTTCTCACCTTTGTTGCTAGGAGTATTTGTGGTTCCAAGTCTCAGTTTTGAAAAACTTTTACTGGATCTCAGATGTTATTTAGGAGATAGCAGAGGAACGCAAAGGCGCAGAAAAGAGGCAAGACATAGCATAGAGGAAATTTCTGTGTTGATTTTTAATTTATCAATCTTTAATATTATTATATCCATCTCTTTAAACAATAGGGGGTTATTGTGGATATAAAAAATAATGGTTGTTGTCGAGCTAGTTCGGTGAAAGCATCTGGAGGGGCGCTTATGGGGGTAGGGGGTACGGCTGCTGTGGTCGGGCTTATCGCCCTTACTTTAATTGCTATTGCCTCCAATGCAGCATCGCCTGCATCACCTGGAAATATTGCTATCGTAGGAGGTTCATCTATGGCAGCAATGGGGGTAGGGGGTATTCTTTTTATGATTGGGGTGATGATGAGGCATACGAGTGATTAGGCGTCGTGGGTTTCGTCATCGAAGAGGGGGCGTTGATTGCGGTGGCGGAAGTAGAAGTAGGTGAAAAGAGCAATGAGGATCACCAAGGTCCATACGAGGATGTTGGGGAAGGTGAGCCAGGGGTAGGGAGGCTGGGGGAGTCTTCCGAAACGGGAGCCAAAAGGCCAGAAGGTAAACGAGGGGGAACCTCGGAGGTTTTCGACCGGTGTGAAGCCATAATCTCTGCTATCGGCACTCATCGCGTAGTTGTCGCCTAATGTAAGGACTCCATCATCAGGGACTTTCAGGCCATAATTGCGGATGAATTCGACATCGAGCTGACCCTCTTTGATCGGAGGACCAGCATCGACAAAGGCGATGTAGGGCTCTTCTCTTGTTGCGTTCTCTTGTTTTTCGTGCTCAGATTGGACAAAGCGGATGAGAGTGGGGTCGTTTTTCTTCATGATAGGGGCTCCCATCACATAGAGATCTCCATCACGGTAGTAAGCAAATCTTTGGGGGTTATACGGTTGGTTGGCGCCCATGGGGGAAAAGAGGACATTGAAGGCAATGCCCAGGTTGAAAAACTTCTGGATGCTCTCTGAAGAGAACTTGTAGAGGGGATGGTCTTTGGGGAGCTCTTTTAAGATCCCGCCGAAGTGGACTTGGTAGCCAACACCGTAGTAGAATTCGTAGGTGCCATTGGGGACTCCGGGGAGTTTCACATCGAAATCCTTCCTTTGGGGTCGTCTCCCCTCAGAATAACGGTAGGCCCCTCCCCCGTCTACCACAAACCGAGCAGTGAAGAGGTTTTGCTTGATCGCTTCCAGGTGGTGTTCTTTTAAGGGAATATAGGTTGCATAAGGGTTAAGCATTGGGTGGTAGTTCCCCATCTCATCTCGACGGATTTCAGGCTTTGGGTAGGTGAGATTCGGATTATGGCGGAGCTCTAAATAGAGAGGAGCGTCTGATTCTTCTGGAGGGGAGCCTGAGAAAGAGGCAACTTCCTCTTTAGTTAACAGGCGGGTCATCGCGTAATTTCCGATCCCCCAAAGTTGGCTGTAGCTTGAGGGGAGATCTGAGGAGCTTTTGAGAGTCGAGGGACGATCCTTGATCCACTCTTTTCCATTGAAAAACTCTCCTCGAATAGTCCCTCCAGAGCCAATCTCCATTTTTGCAACAGGTTCATTCATCTGCTTGATGGTGACTCCTCCATAGAGGTTCTTTTCGAGCCGATCGCGGACTACCATTTTCCCATCCATCGTGATGTAGGGGATATGATCGATTTTTTCGATTCCGTAGCGGGTTAAAAACTCCTCGTCAGCAAGCTCTGTGATCGGATTTCCATCCCTATCTATCCCATAGATCCTCCCTCCGTAGAAGTAGAGGGTATCCCCCGGATTTCCCATGTTCCGTTTGATATACCGCTTTTTCCCAGGAATCAAGCCAAAATAGAGCATATCTTGGTCTTCAACATCCATCCCTTCCACAGTAAATACGATAATTCCGGCTCTTTTGAGAAGGTCTTCGGAGAAAAAGAAAGGCTTCATCCGAAAAGGGGTATGGATGCCAAAGGTCGTTTTGGAGACGACCATCCGATCGAGCTCTTCAACGGTCGGGCGCATCGAACCTGTCGGGACTTCATAAAGCTCAAACCAGACTTCTCGAATTGCGAAGGCAACCACAATCGCAAAAACAAGAGCGATAACAATCTCTTTAGTCTGGTCCCAAAATGTCTTGGGGAAATGCTCTTTGGTAGAGGCCTGAATCCGTTTTGCGATCTCGGTTGCTTGCTTTTTCTCTTTGGCAAATATGGCCCCTTCCAGGCTTTTTAGATCCTTTTCAAAAGAGGCCTTCTCTCGCATCGAAAGAGAGCCCCCTTTTTTTTGCAAAAGAGCGAAGCCATTTCGTAAAATCCGTCTCGATTTTCCAAGTGAATATCCAAATCCCAACATTTTCCAAGCTTTTTTTGTAGATCAAAATTAAAGAGAATTATCAAGCACTTCTCGATTTTTGTCTTGGGGAAAGTTTGGATATTTATGTGGAAAAAATGTCGACAAGCTGTTTGTAAAAATGTCTCATTACATGAAGGTTGGTTTCTAATCTTCTTGTTTTTAATGACTTATATCGAATTTCAGATTTCGACAGAATTGTCGATAAACGTCGGTTTTTCTTTCGTAAATTCCTGTTAGAAAAGTCCACCCCCGTGCAACTGAAATGTCTTTCTGAGCCTAAATTCCCGAAAAATATAACTACGCCCTATCTTTGACTGGACTTTATCCACTCACGTTGGAGTTGAGACACAACGCCAATGGTCAGACTTGGCGATTGAACGAACGACACCGAGTCATATGGGAGTATTTTCGCTTGTCTATTCGCTTTACAAAAAAGGAAAACTGGAGAAAAAACAGACCACATGGTATGAAAAAAGGAAATGACATTTTCTGATGTATTGACAGCTGTCAGAGGTGAAATCCTCAGGGGAAAGTATCGAAAAAAGAATTTCGTGAACTCATGTTTCGACCCCAACATCGCGCAAAACAATGACCAGATTATTGATGCTCCGATACAAGAATTGGCTTCAGCAGCGTGAATAGGTCGCTAAATCGGACGAGATCTTGTAAGAGCTTTGATGCAGAAGATGGGCATAGAAGCTATTTATGCCAAGCCAAATTTGAGCAGAGCACATCTCGGGCATAAAATTTATCCTTATCTCCTTCGAGGAGTAG
>JAAKFR010000070.1 GCA_011064985.1 Chlamydiota bacterium | reverse complement strand
TTTTGGGAGAGCTCTTGCTCTAAAAGCGTTCCGAGTTCTAGAACGGGGAGTTGTAAAAGATGGAGGGCTTGTTGCATCTGGGGAGAGAGGATCAGACGCTGCATCTGCTTGAGATTTTGCGCAACCGATTGCTCCAACCGCTGTCGCATGTTTCCCCCCTCAAAAATTAGCGAGGGCTACACGTAACGCTTTGTTATGTACTTCCTCGGAATTTCACGCAAAAAGCGGCTTGGACGCATCATCCGCTGGCTTCCCCAAAGATAGCGGGTCTCCGCAGCAGAGAGATAGAGCCGATCTTTTGCCCTTGTCATCCCTACATAGCACAACCGTCGTTCTTCTTCTAGAGAATCGTAATTATTTCTTGAATTTGCATGAGGGAAGAGATCCTCTTCCATCCCGACTAAGAAGGCGGCATGAAACTCTAACCCCTTACCATTGTGGATGGTCATGAGGTGGACCTGGTCATCTGAAAGGGAGGCTTCATCGATAGAACTTTTTAGGGTAAGCTCTTCCAAAAAAGCAGCAAGGGAACCTGTATCATGGTATATTTCCCACTCGTGCCCTTTAGAGATCAGTTCTTCGATGTTGGCTTTTCGATCTTCTAGAGTCTCTTTGTCCTCTTGCAGAACCTCTGCATAACGACTCTGTTGGTAGGCCTCTCGAATGACCCTATCTAAGGGAGACGTTTCAGCTTCTTTACGCAAGTTTTCGATTAGCGTGACATACTCAGATAGACCTTCTCGCTGCTTTTTGGTGAGGCGAAGCTCTGATTTTTCCTCTTTGAGAATCTGCTGGCAGAAAGCGAAGATCGACAACCCTCTTTCTCTTGCAGCTGTACGGATTTTTTCTACTGTGACAAGGCCAATCCCTCTTTTTGGAAGGTTGAGGGTTCTTTCAAAAGAGACAGCATCTTGATCGGAGATCACCATCCGTAAAAAAGCGAGCAAGTCTTTGATTTCTCTCCTTTGGTAGAACGAAATCCCGCCCACAATCACGTACGGAATCCTTTTTCTTAAGAGAAAGTCCTCAAAAACCCGGGATTGGAAGTTCGTCCGATAGAAAATCGACATCTCTTTGTAGGGGACTTGAGAGAAAGTATGGAGTCGCTCGATCTCTTGGGTGACAAAACCCGCTTCTTGCCTGTCAGTTTCTCCTACGAAAAGGGTGATTTTCTCTCCCTCTCCTCGAGCGCTCCAGAGATTTTTCTCGAATCTTGACTGGTTTGTTTTGATCAAAGCATTCGCAGCTTCCAAAATATTTTCGCAACTTCGGTAGTTTTGCTCGAGGCGGATCACTTTTGCTCCAGGATAGTCCCGTTCAAAATTGAGGATATTTTCGATATTGGCTCCTCGCCAGGAGTAGATCGACTGGTCAGGATCGCCCACGACAAAGATATTCCCACGTTTTGCCACGAGCATCTTGGCCAAAAGATATTGGACATGGTTTGTATCTTGGTATTCGTCGATTAAGAGGTAGGGCCACCTCTCTTGGTAGGTGGCAAGGACTTCGGGATGTTCTTTGAAAAGCTTCACAGTCAGGAAGAGAAGATCGTCAAAGTCGAGGGCGTTAGCCTCCTTCAAACGTTCTTGGTAGGTGGTATAGAGAGCTGGAAACGATTGTTGGAGAGGATAGGGTAGGTCGCGCAGTACGATTTCGCTTGGATCTTGCAGGTTATTTTTGGCCTGAGAGATCAAAGAGCGGAGGACTTTTACCTGACTCCCCTCTTTTTTCAATCCCAAACTCTCGATGCATCCTCGCAACAGTTTATTCGAGTCATCTTCATCGTAGATCAGGAAATGGGAGAAGTACCCAAGATGAGAGATCGACTCACGTAAGATTCGCACCCCCAAACTGTGAAAAGTGCAAATCGTCGGGTACCCTTCAAATCCCGAGAGGGTCTTCTCGATCCTCCCCTGCATCTCTCCAGCTGCCTTATTCGTAAAGGTCACTGCCAAAATCTGCGAGGGAGGAACCCCTGACTCGATCAAGTAGGCAATCCGATAGGTAACTACCCGCGTCTTGCCAGATCCCGCTCCAGCCAATACGAGAAGTGGCCCTTCCCTATGCCTGACCGCTTCGATCTGCTCTTGATTCAACTCTTCTTGGATTTCCATCATCACCATCTCACCAGCACTATACCCCATCACCCCAGAAAAAGTCCCTAACCTCTTCACTAGAGGTAGGAATAAATCTTTCCCGCGAGATAAAGAGGGAGGTGGAGGGTTCCATTGACCACTTTGGGTTCCTTTGCACTGAATATCACACTTTTGGGGGGGTGATATTTGCTCCGGAATTTCAATAAACTTTGCGCTTTTGTCACCCATCCAGATTTTACCTCGATTGGGGCTAGTTCCCCCTCTTTTTCGATGAGAAATTCGACCTTTGATCGGTCTTCTTCCCAAGCATACAGAGAGGAGCAACCAGCAACCAGGAGCTCTTGGGCGAGGTAATTTTCGGCAAAATAGCCTTTGTATGTTCCGTAGTCGTAGTTGAAGATAGACTGAAAAGGAAGGTTGCTCATCGCTCCTAAAATACCTACATCAAAAATGAAGAGCTTGAACCAGCTCTCTTTTATAAATGCAGAAAAAGGAAGTTCTCCCCTATTGGTGATATGCACTTTGAGGATCATATGTGCCGCTTCTAGCCAATCGATCGCTCCTGCTAATCGGCTGTATTTGTCTACCTTGGGAACGACCCCTTTAAATTGAAACCGCTTTATAGACCCATCCTGACTTTTAGCCAATTGACTAGGGACTGCTTTCAACACCCGTTCAATATGCATGGAATTTGTCTTTCCAGCATGCTTTGCAATATCAGCCAAATACCCCTTGAACAGGTGTTCTTGTCTTTTTCGAACCTCTTGGAAAGCAAGCAACAAATTCTCTTTTTTCTCGATAAATACCTGAACAGCTTCTGGGAGTCCTCCCACTACGAAGTATGTTTTGAGAAGGTCCCACAACTGATGGTGGAGGCTGAGGGGCATTTCATCTCCCACATTCCAGCTATCGAGAAACTCAAGAGCTTGATTCTCCTGAAGGGCTCCTAAAAACTCGAAAAAAGAGAGGGGATACATATCGATCCACTCAACCTTCCCAACAGGAAAGGAACCTGAGTTGAGGTGAATCCCTAGAAGTGATCCAGCGCAGCAGATCGCCAGTTCTGGCATATTCTCTCGGAAGTATTTCAAACTCGTTAGGGCACGTGGTGACTCTTGAACCTCATCGAAGATGAGAAGATCGGTTTGTGGGTTGATCGGCTGCTTGGTGTGAAATTCGAGCTCCGAAAGGATTCTCTTAGGGCGAAGATCTTTCTGAAAAAATTTCTTCAATTCCTCGTCTTCCTCAAAATTGAAGTAGTGATACCTCGGGAATTCCTCTTCCCCAAACCTTTGCAGTGCATAGGTCTTTCCTACTTGTCTCACTCCTCGAATAATAAGAGGTTTGCGATCTCCTCTCCTTTTCCAAGCTCGCAAAAATCCCGATATATTCCGCTTCATATCCCCATTCTTTGCCAGAAGTGCCGTTATTAACAAGCAAAAAACGGCACTTTTGCCGTTATTGACAAGCAAAAAACGGCAAAAGCGCCGTTTTCTGCAAGTTGCACCAGAAAATGGGAACAAAAACAGGATGACCAGGATCACCTTCAGCGTCAGGATGAGAAGATTTAGCGAAAAGCATCCAAAAATCCCCCAAAAACCTGATGCTCTCAAAAACCTAAGAAGCCGTAGCGGTGGGTTGTGCGGGATAGTGCGAGTTCGCGGAGGTAGAGGGGAAGCTCGAGACGGCCGTGGGGGTAGGGAGAGGAGGCCTGGAGGTAGATCCCATGCTCGACTGCCCACTTGAGGAGCGCGTGGGTTGGGGGAGTGAGAAGGCGGATTTTGGAAAAGGGTCTTTTCTCCATGCGAGAGAGAAACGCCTTCTCTCCTTCGATGATGATCTCGATGTTCTCCATTTTTTTGATCCCTGGAACGAGGGTAGAAGAGGAGATCTGGAGAGGAGTCTTTGCAATCAAGCAAGCCATGACGATCTGGAGGAGAGGGAGAAGAGACTCCTCTCCTTGGTAGCGGAGGATCGCAAGATCGAGGGGAACATGGTAAAAGAAATTCTCTTCTCCTAGTACGCACGAAGGATCGGAGGGCTCTTTTAAGATCTCCGCCCAGTAAGCATAGCTCTCTGCGCTTCTTTTTAGGAGCTGCTTCTCCTCTTCTGAAAGGGAGAGAGAGGAGAAGATCGGGATGACTGCTGGGGGAAGGGGAGCTCTCTCGTGGGGAAGATCTTTCAGTATCGGGTTTGCGAGTTGGCAGACGTAGGAAGGGCCCCCAGTTTTTGCCCCAGGCCCATATGAACTAGCCTTGGTTCCCCCAAAGGACTGCCTTCGTACAATTGCTCCTGTAGTTGACCGGTTGATATAGAGGTTACCTGCGCAAATCCTCTTTTTCCATTTCTCCTGCTCTCTCGGGTCAAGAGAGTGGAGACCTGAAGTGAGCCCGTAGCGTGTTTCGTTTGCAAACTCGATCGCCTCATCGAGGGATTCAGCTCGCATGAGACCTAAGACTGGACCAAAGAGCTCTGTTTGATGGGTAAAGCCTGACCTTTGGACTCCGAGTTTAATCCCTGGAGAATAGAGGTGGGGGTTTTGCGGGTGAGCCTTTGGCTCTAAGAGCCATGACTCCCCTTCCTCCAAGGTGGTGAGACCTCGCAGGAGCGCTCCAGAGGGAGGGCGAATCAAAGGTGTGATTTTGGCAGACCGGTTCCAAGCCGAATCGACGGGAAGACTCTTTGCCGCATCCCGGAGTTGCCTCCTAAAATCGGGAGAGTCGTAGACTTCGGCTTCTAAGATCCCTAGGCTGCAGGCACTACATTTTTGCCCCGAATGACCAAAAGCCGAATGGACAAGATCCCGAACTGCAAGATCCCGATCGGACATCGCTGTTATGATCAGCGCATTTTTCCCTCCCGTCTCGGCATGGAGGTCCAGATCTGGGCGGAGCTTGAGGAAGTGTTTCACCGTTTCAGTCGCCCCGGTCAGGATCACCGTGTCTAAATCGGGGTGTTGCAAGAGGAAATTCCCCTCAGGATCCTCCTTGCAATTGAGAAATTGGAGGGCCTCTTTAGGGATTCCTGCCTCCCAAAAGAGCTTTACAATCTCCCACCCGACAAGAACCGTTTCGGGAGCTGGCTTAAAGAGGACACAATTTCCTGCTGTGAGGGCAGCACTCACCCCTCCAACGGGGATCGAGCAAGGGAAATTCCAGGGAGGAGCGACAAGGACACTCCCTTTAGGAGACCAGCTGAGATCGCTCATCACTTGCTGTTTCTCGAAGTTTTTCCGGTAGTACTCGATAAAGTCGATCGCTTCTGAAACTTCTGGGTCGGCTTCCCATACGGTCTTCCCTCCATCGGCTATCATAGCCCCGATCAATTCACCGCGTCTCTCACGAAAGAGATTCGCTACTTTCCCGAGTAACGTGTACCTCTCGTCATAAGGGAGCTTGCCCCAAGTATTTTGGCTCTCTTTGGCACACGCCAAGGCCGATTCGATTTGGGACTTGCTCGCTAAAGAAAAGTGATAGAAAGGTTTTTCTGGTCGAGAGGGGTCGATTCCAGTAGCCTTCTCTCCTGCCTCCTCTTTGCCACCTACCACCAAGGGGATAGGAGAAGGGGAATAGTTCTCCCACTTTTGGTAGATCGCTTCGGCCCACTCCCGGTTTGGTTTTTGAGAGAAGTCGGTGTCGGGCTCGTTTTGGAACGGCTCGTCGTCTTCTCTTGGTTGTGGAAGGACAAGACGATTTTGCTTTCTTCGAGAAGTTTCAGGAAGAGTGTCAATGTGGCGGAAACTTTCTGTAAAGCGGCTTGATTCGACCTTCCAGATCTTGTTGTCTGGCCGAATCGTGTAGAAATGGCGGAGGAAATGTTCTTTTCCACTGTTCTCTTCAAGGCGCCTGATGAGATAGGCGACAGCCGATGGGAAGTCCTTCTCCTTTGCCTCTGGGCAATAAAGGAGCATCCCGCCTGTGAGTTTTCGCAAAACCCTTTGCATCGCCCTTCCCATCCCCTGGAGCATCTCAAGGGAGATAGCAGACTCGACTTTCCGCTCGCTCCGAAGCAAAAGGGCGTAGGCGATGAAAAAGAGGTTGTGGCTGCCCACCCCGATCGAGACAGCAGACGCACGAAGGGGATCAGTCGCATATTCTAGCATCCGGAGGAAATTCGCATCGGTCTCTTGCTTGTGGGAGAAGGGGGCCTCTTCCCACCCAAAAAGGGAGCTTTCTACCCCCTCCATCGAGAGATTGGCTCCTTTCACCAAACGAATTTTGATCGGAGCGCCTCCTTTCTTACACCTTTCCAAGGTCCATTCGGTCAGACTTTTGAGGGCCGAAAAAGACTCTGGCAAATAGCTCTGCAAGACAATTCCTCCCTGGAAGGAGAGAAATTGCTTCTCACTTAAGACCTTTTGGAAAAGAGCTATGGTCAGATCAAAATCCTTGTGCTCCTCCATATCTAAATTGACAAACTTCGGAACCTTACTCCCGTCTTCTCTCTTATAGAGATGTGTTGCAGCAGTTTCGTATAGCTTCCTAAGGCGTTCTGCCAGTTTCTCAAGCGTCTTTTCCCAGCTGATCAAGTTGAGTTGACTGAAGATAGTTGATATTTTGATAGAGATGTATTCGATTTGGGGATTTTTCAGGTCTTCGAGGTAGACATGCCACCTCCGTTCGGCCTCCTTTTCTCCTAAAATCGCTTCACCTAAATGATTGAGGTTGATCCGTACCCCATTTCTACAACATTTTTCAAAAAAGACTCTTCTCTTCTCTCCCTCTTCTGGCAGAAGAATAGAGGCAAATTCTTTCCGAATCTGTTTTCTGATAAGAGGGATAGCGATCGAAGAAAAAGAGGGGCCGAGCAACCGAAATAGGAGAAATTTGATCCGGTCGGTCTCATCGAGAAACTGGGGGACGCCGTATTTTTTGAGAAGGTAGTGGAGTTGGTCGGCAGTTCTGGCAGGAGAAGAGCTCCGGAAAGCTGTATCGGTCATTTCAACCACAAAGGCTCGCCCAATCGGGTCATCCATCATTTTTGCATAATCGTGCTCTTCGACTTTCTCCTTGTGTGTTTTCTCGTGGAGGCTCGCATTGAGAAGAAGGGCGGTCAGTTCTAACGTCTTTGCGATCCGCTCTTCTCTAGTAAGAGACTTCCCCCTTACCCCCTCTAGAAACTTTTTTGCCTCTTGAGTTGCGCTCATACCCTTATCTTTACTCGATCGGGGAGATCTTGAAAAGATCAACCAAAGAAGATACTCTTCTTAATTCATGAGCAAAGCCTTATTTCTCGCCTTATTTCTGATGTTTCCCCTTGTAGGTGAAGTACAAGTGGGAAAAGATCTCCTCCAAGAGAATCTCTCTCTTTTGAAGGGGAAAAAAGTTGCTCTTCTCTCGAACCAATCGGCAGTCAACAACCAAGGACACACGACGTTTTCCTTTCTCAAGGAGCAACAGAGAGGGGGGAAGTATGAGCTTGTGGCTGTTTTTGCCCCAGAACACGGCTTTTACGGGAGCGAGTATGCCTGCGAGAAAATCCCCGACCAAGCGCATGGGATCATTCCGATCTACAGTCTCCATGGGGATCACAGACGCCCTACAGAGAAGATGCTAACCGGGGTTGATCTCCTAGTTTGCGATATCCAGGATATCGGAAGTCGTTCTTACACCTACTGCACCACCCTCTTTTATTGCATGGAGGAGGCGGCAAAACGGCAGATCCCCGTAATTGTTCTAGATAGACCCAATCCGATGGGAGGGACAGTAGTAGATGGCCCCCTCATTGAGGAGAAGTGGCGTTCGTTTATCGGGTATCTCAACATCCCCTATTGCCATGGGATGACGTTGGGGGAACTCGCCCACTTCTTCAACCAAGAACACAAAGTCGGCTGCCAGCTAAAAGTCATTCCAGCTAAAGGGTGGAAGCGGGGGATGACCTTTGCCCAAACAGGGCTCCCTTGGGTCCCCACAAGCCCCCAGATTCCAGAACCCGATACCCCCTTCTTCTATCCGACAACCGGATTGATCGGCCACCTCTCCCTAACCAGCATCGGTGTGGGCTACACCCTTCCCTTTAAGGTAATCGGAGCTCCCTGGATGAACGGGGAGATCTTAGCCGAGACCCTCAACCAACAAAAACTTCCCGGCGTTTACTTCCAACCCTTCTATTTCAAGCCCTTTTTCGGAAAATTCAAACTCAATACCTGCCAAGGTGTCCGGATCTTAATCACAGATCCAACAGCCTACCTCCCCATGACAACCCAGTTTACGATTCTGGGGGTCATCAAAAACCTCTATCCCAAACACTTCCAGGAGGCTTTAACCCGTCTCGCTTCTACAAAGTCCAAACAAGAGGTCTTCTACAAACTATGCGGAAGTGAAAAGATCTACCAAATCATAAAAGACGAGCGGTTTATTATCTGGAAGCTTCGCGAACTCTCTCAAGAGGCCCGCGCTCGCTTTGCCCCCATCCGCAAAAAGTACTTGCTACCTGAGTATTCGTAGACTTAAGTTTGGGTGGACTTTTGGCTGCTTTTGCTCCCATTTGAACGATCTCTCGCTTATCGTATCACTTATACTGCCAGCGCGTAGGGAACGTCCAACTGGAAGCAAAATCCCCAAAAGCTCTCAGCAAGGCATTTTTTCCTTACTTCATTGAAAGAAAGCAAGTGCTTGCCCTCGGGAAACAGGATTTGACTTTTTCAACAGTCCCATTGCACATTGGGTAAATGAACTAAATCTAACCAATATATTCGCAAAGGTGGAAGCTGATGAATGACACACATCCTGAAATTACAAAAAAAATAAGAGAGATGATTCAGTCGAAAACTCCTGAAGAGCGTCTGAAAATGGGCTGCTCTATGAATGAAACATCTAGATATTTAGTGACCCAATTCATTTTAAGGGAAAATCCAAACATATCACAGAAAGAGCTTCGACAAGAGATATTCCTGAAATATTATGGCCCTGATTTTGATCCTGTTACCCGCGCAAAGATTCTAGAACAGCTGTAAATCGGCGGAATTTGGTAAAATTCGGGTATGTACATTCCCCAAATTCAGCTAAAAAATCTCCGGAGCCAAGCTGCAGCCCGGAAAAGTAGTCGTTCTCTATGGGCCGAGAAGAACGGGCAAGACAACTCTTTTACGCCATTTTTTGGAAGGTGAGAAGGACTACCTTCTAGTCAATGGAGAGGATATTTACGTAGAGGACTATCTCTCCAGTCGCTCCCTTGACAAACTCAAGAATTTTGTGGGAAATACGAAGCTCTTGGTGATCGATGAAGCCCAAAAAATTCCAGATATTGGAGCCAATCTGAAGCTGCTCGTCGACCATCTTCCCGATCTGGCAATTGTCTCGACAGGCTCTTCGGTATTTGACCTTGCCCGTCAAATGGGGGAGCCTTTGACTGGGAGGAAAAAAGTCCTCCATCTCTTCCCCCTTTCTCAAATGGAACTTGGAGCACTCGAAACGGCTTCCCAAACGAAGGCTAATTTGGAGTGTCGCCTTATCTTTGGCTCTTATCCAGAAGTGGTTTTACTCCCCTCTGATAGAGAGAGGGAGGAGTATTTACAAGAGCTGATCAGGGACTATCTTTTTAAAGACATTTTAGCAATGGATGGGGTGAAAAAATCGAAAAAGCTCGTCCAATTGCTGCAACTCATCGCATTCCAAATCGGAAAAGAGGTCTCCTATTCAGAACTTGCTACCCAGCTAGGAATGAGCAAATCTACTGTTGAGAAGTATCTCGATCTTCTCGAGCAGGTCTTTGTTTTGGTGAATATTCGGGGTTTTAGCCGCAACCTCCGATCGGAAGTTACGAAAACATCGAGATACTATTTTTACGATTTAGGGATTCGGAATACTCTTATCAACAATTTCAATCCCCTCTCGATAAGAAATGACACCGGCACGCTTTGGGAAAATTATCTCGTGATGGAGCGACTCAAAAAACAACACTACCAGAACATCTATTCGAATAACTATTTCTGGAGGACCTATGATCAGAAGGAGATCGATTGGGTAGAAGAAAGAGAGGGAGGGTTGTCAGCTTATGAGTTTAAATGGAGCGGGAAAAAGACGCAGGCTCTAAAGCTTTGGCACAAAACCTACCCCGATGCCCCTTTTACTCTTATCGACCGGGAGAATTACCTTCCTTTTATCACCTAACTTTGTTGGATATTTCCAATTACGTATTCACCGTAATAAACAGTTCCTTTAGAGGGAACATGGTAGAAAATTGGGACATCATGATTAAGAAGATCTTCTTCAAATTTGGCTAAAGACTGTTGTAAAGCATCTTCATTTACTTCAAAGCCCCAGTGTTCCAATCCTTTCCCGACATCATTTATGAAATTATTTTTTGCAGTCCCAATTTTCTCTCTTATGAGTGCAGATAAGGAATCGGTGGAGACCAAAACGATTCGATTCTTGAGGTCTTGTAACCTCCCATGAACATCTTGCTCGCCTTCAATCTCAAAATTCTCGATTTCCTTGTGAGTAAGTTGCTCTATTGATTCTAAAAATGAACGAAATCCAATTGCATTGACAACTCTGTCACATATTCCATCATGAATCAATAAATTCTTAAACGTCGCCTCATCCAAGTTTTTCTGATCGTTATTAAGAGAGGCATCGAGCCAGATGTGATTTTTACATTCTGGGGATGAAGATCTGGCTCCTCCGTCGTTAAGGGCAAACAAATCTGTTTGATATTCTTCAATTTCTGGTAGAAGGACAACTTCTGTATCGATTAGATACGGGCGGCCCTCGGAAATAATGACGTTTTCCTTGTGTATATCTCCAAGACCGATAGCTCTAGCGGCTTTTTCAATTTTCCCAAACTCGATGTAGAGATTTTTGAGTTTTTCGATAGTGTCAAAAGTGTTTTCTTTTTCACTGTTCACTAGAAATTCGCAATACCCATAATTCTCATTCGTTTTGTCATATACACGATAAGTAGGTAATCTTAGATGGTAAAAATAGCTATCTTCACTACCGCAAATAAGCTTTTCTGGCAGAGTAGAGCGTGGTTTGTATACAAGTCGTTTCCCATTACCTAAGGAAATACCGATACACAAAGGATTTTTTCCTTTATTATGGGATTCATCTCCAAGTATTTCGATTTTTACGATTTTAGTGTTGTTTCTGATATCAAACAATGTTTTTAATTCATCGTCTTTTTCGAGATCAGATAGAATCCGGCTATAGGAATGAGAAATATACTCTGAAAAGTTGTTCAGCATTCTTTCTATAATTTCTTTTTTTTCTTCTTGTGAGGGATCTATAATTTCTTCTTTTTTTCCTTGTAGTGAGACACTTGGTAATCTTTCTGCTAGTATAAGCATCAATTTGGAGCGGATATATTTTTTGTTATTTTCATTGTTGCATTGAATCGGCAATCCAAGTTTGTTCCAATTTTGATCTAAAAAAGAGTTTACAACTTCCTCTCTTTCCCCAACTTCCAGTTTATTTCCGTTCTTAACGAGTCGTTCGATGGACCTGCTAAGAGATGAATAATCTTTGTAGACAAGCCAACTTCCTAGTGCTAGTGCCCCTATGCTTAAGAAGAGAATCTCTTTATGACTCGCAAAAACCTTTATAATTTTACAATCGCCACTATGCATATTTCTATCTGTAG
>JAAKFR010000007.1 GCA_011064985.1 Chlamydiota bacterium | reverse complement strand
GAGTGTCTATAATGGCCATCATTTGTTAGCGGTTGTATTTTTGTCCGTAATCGAGTATTAGAGGAAGTCTCTCCATGGTGAAGAAAATAGTCAAAGTCATCAAGTTGCAAATCCCCGCCGGAAAGGCGAATCCTGCACCACCTGTAGGAACGGCTCTTGGGCCCGCAGGGGTCAATATCATGGCTTTTTGCCAAGCATTCAATGCGAAGACACAAGATAAGGCGGGAGACATTCTACCTGTTGTGATCACTGTCTATGCGGATAAATCGTTTGATTTTATTACGAAGCAACCACCTGTCTCTCAGATGATCAAAAAGGCTTTGGGTTTTGAGACTGGCTCAAGTACCCCAAACCGTGATAAGGTTGGAGCTCTTACGTATGAGCAGGCTGAGGAGATTGCAAAGAAAAAGTTTCCCGATATGGGAGTGCGAAACCTTGAATCGGCTGTACGTATGGTCTTGGGCACTGCCAAGAGCATGGGAGTCGATTTTGCTGCGAGCGGCGAATAGTCTCGCTTATCGCAAATTAGTGAACCACAAACAAAGAGAACAATGACACGAAATAGCAAGCGGATTCGGGAGATTGCCAAGCAAGTTGAGGCTCACAAAGCCTGTGGACTTGAAGAGGCGATCGATTTTTTACAAAAGTGTCCTCCTGTAAAGTTTGATCAGACAGTTGATATCTCCATCAAATTGGGTGTAGATGCAAAAAAATCTGATCAACAGGTGCGTGGAACTGTTTCCTTACCGAATGGAACAGGAATAACACGCTCCGTTCTTGTCTTTGCTGCTGGCGACAAGATGGAGGAGGCTCTCAAAGCGGGAGCTGACTTCGCTGGTAGTACTGATCTTTTTGAAAAGGTCAAGGGAGGATGGACCCACTTTGATGTCGTGGTCGCTACTCCAGACATGATGCGGGAGGTCGGAAAATTAGGTAGGGTATTAGGTCCTCGAGGTCTGATGCCCACTCCAAAAGCAGGTACTGTCACGACTGATGTAGCGACTGCTGTTGAGGAGATTAAAAAAGGGAAAATCGAGTTTAGGCTAGACCGTCATGGTGTATGCAACAACGGAGTCGGAAAGCTCTCTTTTTCCAAGGAAGCTCTTGTAGAGAATATCAATGCTCTTCTTCACGCTATTGTGAGGGCGAAGCCAGCAACATCCAAGGGGCAGTACGTACTCAACGTTGCCCTCTCTTCTACAATGGGTCCTGGAGTGAAGATCGATCTACATGAAATTCCAACTGCTTAATGAGGTGAAGGGAAAATGAGAGACGAAAAACAACTTCTCCTCGATGAGATCAAGGAAAAAATCGAAAACTCGAAAGGGTTTATCTTGACTCGTTATGAGGGGCTGCATGCGCAAAGGGCGCGTGCATTCCGTGATTGTATCGCCAACGCCGGCGGTGAGTATGAAGTCGTGCCTAAACGCGTGTTCCTAAAAGCTATCCAGGCGGCAGGAATTGAGTTTGACGCACAAACTCTCCAAGGACATGTGGGAGTGGTTTTTGCCACGGAAGATCCTACAGCTCTTGCTAAGAGTACTGTGAAATATGGAGAAGATAACGGTCAGTCTGTGATTGTTTTGGGTGGGCGCATAGATGGTGAGTTTTGCTCTGCGGAAGATGTAGAGGCAATTGCAAAACTTCCATCACAAAAAGAACTTCGCGCATCAATTGTTGGACTTCTTGAAGCCCCAATGTCCCAGACTGTGGGAGTGGTACAATCCCTCCTCACCTGTCTTCTCTACTGTATAGAACAAAAGAGCAATAAAGAATAACATAACATGAGGTAGTAACTGTGGCTACAGAAAATTTAGAAACAATAGTACAAACTCTTAGCGAACTCAAAGTAACTGATCTAGCTAAGTTGAAAAAAATGTTAGAAGAAGAGTGGGATGTCACTGCCGCAGCTCCAGCAGCTGTTGCTGTTGTAGCTCCTGCTGCTGGGGGGGATGCTCCTGTTGCAGAATCTACGGATTTTGAGGTAACTCTAGCTGAAGCACCAGCCGATAAAAAGATCGGTGTGATCAAGGTTGTACGTGAAGTGACAGGTCTTGGTCTTAAAGAGGCTAAGGAAGTCGTGGAAGGAGCTCCAAGAGTAATTAAAGAGACCTGCCCGAAAGCTGAAGCAGATGAGATTGTGAAGAAGGTCGAAGCTGCAGGCGCTAAAGCTACGCTCAAAGGCCTTTAATTATTTGTCCCTTATATACCAGCACACAAGTCATTTTTGGCTTGTGTGCCTTAACTTACAAAAATGTTTCGTTCACCCCATTTTAGAGTATGTACGAAGCTTAAAGCAGAGTGCTGTTTTACTTTATAGTCGGGTTTGTTTATTTTAATTTGGGAGCTAGTGTATGCTTAAAAAAAGGCCGGAAAGGGTTAGTTTCATACAGAAAGAAGAAATCATCGACCTTCCCAATCTGATTGAAGTTCAAATCAAGTCTTACAACCAATTTCTTCAGATCGATAAATTTCCTGAAGAGCGGGAAAACATGGGGCTTGAGGAGGTGTTTCGCGAGATCTTTCCTATCAAGTCGTATGATGAGAAAACGGTCTTAGAGTACCTCTCTTACAATCTTGGAGTTCCCAAATATTCTCCAGATGAGTGTATCCGCCGGGGGATCACCTACAATGTTACTACCAAGGTTCGTTTTCGACTGACCGATGAGACCGGAATTAAAGAAGAAGAAGTCTATATGGGGACGATTCCCATTATGACAGATAAAGGAACGTTTATCATCAATGGTGCTGAACGTGTAATTGTATCGCAACTTCATCGCTCTCCAGGAATCAACTTTGAGCAAATGCGCCACCCGAAAGGCTTGATCCTTTCGGCCTTCAGAATCATTCCTTACCGAGGAAGTTGGCTTGAAGCTGCATTTGACATCAACGACCTGATCTATGTCTATATTGACCGTAAGAAACGACGTCGCAAGATTCTAGCTACTACCTTTATTCGTGCCCTAGGCTTTTCTAGTGATGCCGACATCATCGAAGAATTTTTCTCTGTTCATGATGTGAAAGTCAAAAGCGAAAAAGATTTTGCTGAACTTGTGGGTAAGATTCTCGCAAATGATATTATCGATACTGACAGCGGCCTTGTGTACGGAAAATCTGGAGAGAAATTGAGCACTGCCATGCTCAAGCGGATCGTAGACGCCAAGATTTCCACATTGAGAATCGCTGCAGATGCAGACGAGTCTCATCCGATTATCAAGATGCTTATTAAAGATCCTACCGACTCTTACGAATCTGCTTTAAAGGATTTTTACCGAAAAATCCGTCCAGGTGAACCTGCAACTCTTTCCAATGCTCGTTCTGTGATTATGCGACTCTTTTTCGATCCAAAGCGATACAACTTGGGACGTGTCGGCAGGTACAAACTCAATCGTAAACTTGGTTTTGAAGTAAACGATGAAGCTTTAGAAACAGTGACTTTGCGTAAAGAAGACGTAATCGGTGCGTTAAAGTACTTGATACGCCTCAAACAAGGTGATGAGTATACGAATGTTGATGATATTGACCACCTAGCCAATCGTCGTGTACGCTCAGTTGGAGAGTTGATCCAAAACCAGTGTCGTATTGGTCTTTCACGTATGGAAAAGATCATTCGGGAACGGATGAATCTCTTTGACTTCTCGTCTGATACTCTCACTCCCGGAAAGATTGTTTCTGCCAAAGGACTTGCTGGTGTCTTAAAGGACTTCTTTGGAAGATCGCAACTTTCCCAATTTATGGACCAGACCAACCCGATTGCTGAGCTTACCCATAAACGGCGTCTTTCAGCTCTTGGACCTGGTGGATTGAACAGAGATCGTGCCGGTTTTGAAGTACGGGACGTTCATGCTAGCCACTACGGACGAATTTGTCCGATCGAGACTCCAGAAGGACCCAATATTGGATTGATTACCTCTCTCTCTTCATTTGCGAAGATCAATGAATTTGGTTTCATCGAAACTCCTTATCGTATTGTTCGTGACGGAATTGTAACTAAAGAGATCGAGTACATGACGGCTGATGTGGAAGAGCAGTGTGTGATCGCACAGGCATCGGCACTTCTCGATGAATACAACATGTTTAAGGAGTTGATTTGTTGGGCTCGCTACCGAGGGGAGTCATTAGAGATTGAAGCTGACAAGGTGACCCATATGGATGTCTCCCCTAAGCAACTTGTCTCTATTGTGACCGGATTGATCCCCTTCCTCGAGCATGATGATGCGAACCGGGCTCTTATGGGATCGAATATGCAACGGCAAGCTGTTCCTTTGCTTAAGTCCGAAGCCCCTATTGTAGGGACTGGACTCGAAGCTCGAGCTGCTCGCGACTCTGGAGCAGTGATAATTGCACAGGAAGAGGGAACTGTTGAATATGTTGACGGGAACCAAATTATCATCGCTCCGAAAGCAAATCCTATGGAGAAAAAAGTCTATGAACTCAAAAAGTTCGTGAGATCGAACGCCGGAACGTGTATAAATCAGCAGCCTCTATGTGAAATTGGTGACGAGATCCATGCAGGTGATGTGATTGCCGATGGTCCAGCTACTGATAAAGGTGAGATCGCTCTTGGAAAGAATGTCCTCGTGGCTTTTATGCCTTGGTCTGGATACAACTTTGAAGATGCGATCATCATTTCTGAAAAACTCCTTCGAGAAGATGCCTATACCTCGATTTACATTGAAGAATTCGAGCTCACAGCGCGTGATACAAAGCTCGGCAAGGAGGAGATCACACGTGATATCCCGAATATCTCTGAAGAAGCTCTTGCCAACTTAGGAGAAGATGGAATCATCCGCATCGGTGCGGAGGTGAAGCCTGGGGATGTACTAGTCGGGAAAATTACCCCTAAGTCTGAAACAGAACTTGCTCCTGAAGAGCGCCTTTTGCGTGCGATTTTTGGGGAGAAAGCTGCTGATGTAAAAGATGCCTCTCTTATTGTTCCTCCAGGAACTGAAGGGGTTGTGATGGATGTAAAGGTCTTTAGTCGTCGTGATCGACTCTCTAAAACGGATGAGGAGCTTGTCGAAGAGGCTTCCCATTTGAAGGATTTGCAGCGTGAGTACAAGCAAAAACTCGCCCAGATGAAGATTGAACTTCATGAAAAGCTAGGGGCTCTCCTTCTCAACGAGAGTGCACCTGCTCCGATTATCCATCGGAGAACGGCTGAAGAACTCATTGCCAAAGGTACAGTTTTCACTCAAGATCTCATCGAGATGTTGGAGCATGAGGATCCTATCGATTTGATCATGCCAAATATCGATTTGTATGAGCTTTTACGAACGATTCTTCACGATTATGAGGTGAAACTCCAAAAAGTGGAGATGAAGCACAAAACAGAGATCGAGCAGTTACGAAAGGGAGATACCGATCTTGATCCGGGAATCATCCGCCAGGTGAAGGTCTACATTGCTTCCAAGAGAAAGCTCCAGGTGGGAGATAAGATGGCTGGGCGCCATGGAAACAAAGGGGTTGTCTCAAAAATTGTCCCTGAAGCCGATATGCCCTACCTTCCTGGTGGAGAGACTATTGAGATTATTTTGAATCCTCTTGGGGTACCTTCTCGTATGAACATGGGGCAGGTTCTAGAGACTCACCTGGGATTTGCTGCACGAAAGGCTAGAATTTATGTCAAAACTCCTGTTTTTGAAGGGTTCCCTGAAGAACGAATCTGGGAAATGATGCGAGAGCAAGAGCTCCCAGATGATGGAAAGTCTTTCCTTTACGATGGAAAAACGGGTCTTCGCTTTGATAACCGGGCAGTAGTGGGCTATATCTACATGTTGAAGCTCAGCCACCTGGTAGCAGATAAGATCCATGCCCGCTCAGTTGGGCCATATTCCCTTGTTACACAACAACCTCTTGGTGGTAAAGCCCAGATGGGGGGACAGAGATTCGGGGAGATGGAAGTGTGGGCTCTTGAAGCGTATGGAGCTGCTCATGTCCTCCAAGAAATTTTGACTGTGAAGTCGGATGACGTCTCTGGACGGACTCGTATATACGAGTCGATTGTTAAGGGAGAGAATATCCTCAATTCAGGAACGCCTGAATCTTTCAACGTCTTGATTAACGAGATGAAAGGTTTGGGACTCGATGTCCGTCCTTTAGTTGTTGGAGATGAATAATTAGTAAGGTTTCATCAACTGTGTGTAGTTGATAATCTAGATATTTTTTAAGGAGTTTGTGAATGTCTACAGACGATTCTCAGGAAAAACAGTTTGATAAGCTCAAGATCGGCCTCGCATCGGGTTCGATTATTCGAGATAAATGGTCTCGAGGGGAAATCAAAAAGCCCGAAACCATTAACTACCGTACCTTCAAGCCTGAGAAGGGAGGGCTGTTTTGTGAGAAGATCTTTGGACCTACCAAAGATTGGGAGTGTGCTTGTGGAAAGTATAAGAAGATCAAGCACAAAGGGATCGTCTGTGATCGGTGTGGAGTTGAAGTTACTCTTTCGAAAGTACGACGGGAGCGGATGGCGCATATCGAGTTGGCTGTCCCTGTTGTCCATATCTGGTTCTTTAAAACAATGCCGTCTCGTATTGGCAATGTGTTAGGTATGTCCTCTGCTGATTTGGAGCGGGTGATCTACTACGAAGAGTATGTAGTCATCGATCCGGGTCAAACAGACTTAGAGAGAAAACAACTCCTCAATGATAGCGAGTATAGAGAGTCGATTGAAAAGTGGGGTAAAGGTGTCTTCGTTGCAAAAATAGGAGGGGAAGCAGTTTCAGAACTTCTTGCAACTGAAGATCTTGACGCTCTTCTTCTAGAACTTAAGGAGAAACTTCGGCGTACCAAATCGCAACAAGCTAGGATGAAACTTGCCAAGAGGCTGAAAATTGTGGAAGGATTCATCTCTTCTACAAACAAGCCAGAGTGGATGGTTCTGAGCTCGGTCCCCGTCATTCCCCCCGATTTGCGGCCACTTGTCCCATTAGACGGTGGACGTTTTGCTACTTCAGACTTAAACGATCTCTACAGACGAGTTATCAACCGTAACAATCGTCTTAAATCGATTTTACGTTTGAAAACTCCTGATGTGATTGTACGGAATGAAAAACGGATGCTCCAAGAGGCTGTAGATGCTCTGTTTGACAATGGACGTCACGGACATCCTGTGATGGGTGCTGGGAATCGACCTTTAAAATCCCTTTCTGAGATGTTGAAAGGGAAAGGTGGACGTTTCCGTCAGAACCTACTTGGAAAGAGGGTCGACTACTCTGGTCGTTCTGTAATTATCGTCGGACCAGAGCTCAAGTTCAACCAGTGTGGATTGCCCAAAGAGATGGCACTCGTACTTTTTGAGCCTTTCATCGTGAGGCGGCTGAAAGATTTAGGTTATGTCTATACGATCCGTTCTGCAAAAAAGATGATACAGCGAGGTGCTCCTGAAGTTTGGGATGTTTTAGAAGAGATCATTCATGGACACCCTGTCTTACTTAACCGTGCTCCTACTCTTCATAGACTCGGGATCCAGGCATTCGAACCTATTTTGATCGAAGGGAAAGCGATTCGTGTCCATCCTCTTGTTTGCGCGGCCTTTAATGCCGACTTTGACGGTGACCAAATGGCTGTTCACGTCCCCCTTTCTATCGAGGCACAGATAGAAGCGAAGATTTTGATGATGGCCCCCGACAACATTTTCCTCCCTTCATCTGGAAAACCTGTTGCGATTCCATCGAAAGATATGACCCTTGGACTCTACTATCTCATGGTAGATCCACTCTACTTTCCCGAAGAACATGGGAAGAAGACCAAAGTATTTGCCAACCCAGAGGAAGTTCTTCTTGCTCTCGACGCTACCGAAAATTCGATCCTCTTTGATGAGAGAGGAAACAAACGTAATAGACGGGATGATACCGGTCGAGGGATTCCTATTCACGAAAAGATCAAAGTACGCGTTGAGGGGGGGATCATCGATACCACTCCAGGACGAGTTGTTTTCAATACGATTGTTCCCAAAGCTTTGGGCTTCCAAAACTATAGCATGCCTAGTAAGAAGATGAGTGAACTCATCCTCGATTGCTACAAAAAAGTAGGTCTTGAGGCTACAGTCAAGTTCCTTGATGATTTGAAAGATCTTGGATTCGCCCAATCGACAAAAGCTGCGATTTCTATGGGGATCAAAGATGTAAAAGTTCCTGAAAGTAAGCAGGCAAGATTAGAAGAGGCGAATAAGAAAGTCAAAGTTGTCAAGAAGCAGTATGAGGATGGGATTATCACTGATGGGGAACGTCGTTCTAAGACGATCAGTATTTGGACTGAAGTGACAGATGAACTCTCAAATGTTCTTTACGAAGAGGTGAAGAAACCAGAAGATGGAATGCACAATCCTCTTTTCTTGATGATTGATTCTGGGGCGCGAGGAAATAAGTCACAGCTCAAACAACTAGGGGCATTGCGAGGTCTTATGGCTAAGCCTACTGGAGAAATTATCGAATCTCCGATTACTTCGAATTTCCGAGAGGGTTTGACTGTGATTGAATATTCGATCTCCTCGCACGGGGCTCGTAAAGGTCTTGCTGATACCGCCTTAAAAACTGCTGACTCTGGATATTTGACAAGAAGGCTCGTTGATGTAGCTCAAGACGTCATTGTCACCCAAACCGATTGCGGTACCCTCAATGCGATCGAAGTTGCTTCGATCAAGCAAGGGATGGAAGAGCTGTTACCTTTGAAAGATCGGATTTACGGCAGAACTGTAGCCGATGACATCTACCAGCCAGGAGACAAGAGTCGTCTTCTTGCTAAGTCTGGAGACATTATCACTGCTAAACAAGCTGAAGTGATCGATGATGCCGGGATTGAGTCTGTCCGCATCAGATCTGCCCTCACTTGCGAAAGCCGTCGTGGAGTATGCGCGAAGTGTTACGGGATGAATCTTGCGAACGGACGTCAAGTCGGTCTTGGAGAAGCTGTAGGGATTATCGCTGCCCAATCAATTGGGGAACCGGGAACCCAGCTCACCATGAGAACCTTCCACCTTGGGGGGATTGCCGCGGCCTCTCTCACACCTGAAATTGTTGCCGAGTCGGGCGGGATTGCTGTCTATATGGATTTGCGGACTGTTCAGGATCAAGAGGGAAATTGGCTTGTACTCAACAAGAACGGGGTTCTCCATGTTGTACAAGATGAAGGGCGCAGCTTGGAAGAGTACAAGAAGCTCCTTGGCACTAAATCGATCGAAGCGATGCAGAGCTTTCCCCTTGAGCTTGGAGCAAAAATCCTCGTTGAAGATGGGGAAAAGGTAAAGCAAAGCCAGAAAATTGCAGAAGTAGAACTTCACAACATCCCCATTATCTGCGATAGACCCGGATATGTAAAATATGAAGATCTAGTGGAAGGGATCTCGACAGAAAAAGAGACCAATAAACAGACTGGTCTTGTTGAGTTTATCGTCAAACAGCACAGAGGTGAGCTCCATCCTCAGATTGTGATTTATGCTGATACTGATTTCCAAGAGCTTGTCGGAACCTATGCGATCCCTTCGGGGGCTGTTCTCTCTGTCGAGGAGAAAGAGCATGTGGCAGCTGGAATGACTTTGGCGAGACTCCCTCGTGGAGCGATCAAAACCAAGGATATTACCGGTGGTCTGCCCCGTGTTGCTGAACTTGTTGAGGCTCGTAAGCCTAAAGATGCTGCTGAAATTGCAAGACTCGATGGTGTTGTTGATTTCCGAGGAGTACAGAAAAACAAGCGCATTGTAGTTGTACGCGATGAGATTACAGGAATGGAAGAAGAACACCTCATTTCTCTTTCTAAACACCTCATCGTCCAGAGGGGAGACCACGTTCTTAAAGGACAGCAGCTTACCGATGGACTTGTTGTACCGCATGAGATCCTCGATATCTGTGGAGTCCGTGAACTCCAAAAGTATCTCGTGAATGAGGTCCAAGAGGTTTACCGTCTCCAAGGGGTGGACATCAATGACAAGCACATTGAGATCATCGTCCGACAAATGCTCCAAAAAGTGCGCGTGACAGATCCAGGTGATACAACCCTCCTCTTTGGGGAAGAGGTAAATAAGAAGCAGTTCTATGAGGAGAATAGAAGGACTCTTGAGGAGGGAGGGAAGCCAGCACAAGCAGCTCCTGTTCTCCTTGGAATTACTAAAGCCTCTCTTGGAACTGAGTCGTTTATCTCAGCTGCGAGCTTCCAGGATACAACCCGGATTCTCACAGATGCTGCCTGCTCTGGAAAGACCGACTACCTTGTCGGTTTCAAAGAGAACGTCATCATGGGACACATCATTCCTGGTGGTACCGGCTTTGAAACCCACCGCCGCGTGAAGCAATACCTCGATCTGGAAGGGGAAGAGGAGCTCGTCTTCGCTTTCGCTTGAGGTAGCTTGGCGTCCATGAGGTTGTGTAAGAAATTTTAACGCAGAGCGAACCAGGCTCTTTCGTGCCCCCACCGGGAAATAACGAGAACAGAAGGCACAAAGGTACAAAGAATCACTCCTCTTACGAGGAGGAGGCCGGATTTAAGCAATCCTTTGAGTCTCCTAACGCTCTTGTCTCTTTGTCATTAGAGAGGAGAGGAAAGCTTAGGCTTTGGCGGCGGAGACTCTGTCGAGGATGTGGTGTTCGAGCTTCACTGTGTCAGCTGCGAATTTGCGGATTCCCTCGGAGAGCTTCTCGATCGCCATAGCATTATCATTGAGTTGGAAGTGGAAAGCAGATTCATCTACTTCCATTTTCTCAATTTCAAGTGACTTTGCGTGCTGCGCGCTGAGTTTTTGGCTGACACTCCCCTCATCTTGAGCCAGGAGTTCTAGGAATTTTGGAGCAATCGTCAAAAGGTCACAACCGGCAAGCTCTAGAATCTCATCTACATTTCGGAAGGAGGCCCCCATTACTTGCGTTTCGTAGCCATATTTTTTGTAGTAGTTATAGATTTGGCTAACAGAGAGGACTCCAGGATCTTTTTCTGGTGGATATCCTTCGACTTTTTCACTCGCCTTGTACCAATCGAAGATTCTTCCAACAAAAGGAGAGATCAGAGTCGCTTTTGCCTCAGCACATGCGATCGCTTGGGGTAAGCTAAACATCAGGGTCATATTGCAATGGATTCCCTCTTTTTCGAGAACTTTCGCAGCCTGGACCCCTTCCCAGGTAGAGGCGAGCTTAATGAGTACCCGACTTCTATCGATTCCAGCATTCTCATAGAGACCGATAAGGGTCGTCGCTTTGTGGATGCTCCCTTCTACGTCAAAGGAGAGGCGTGCGTCGACTTCTGTGGAGACTCTCCCAGGAACAATCTTCAGAATTTCCACGCCGAAGTTGACAAAGAGCTTGTCCATGATCTGGTGGAGCATCTGCGTTTCATGGGACGTTTTGTGCATCCCAAATCGGATCGCATCATCGATCAAATACTGGTATTGTTCCTCCTGTGCCGCCTGGAAAATCAGGGAGGGGTTGGTTGTGGCATCTGTAGGCTCGTATTTTTTGATACTATTGATATCGCCTGTGTCACATACGACGGTTGTAATCTTCTTCAGTTGTTCTAATTTGCTCATCTCTTCTCCTTTGCTAAAAAACTCTTTTCACCACTTCTACCACAGAGTTTATTTTATGACAAATGGAGAAGTGTTTTAGGAGTAAAATATATTAAGTTCTAAAACTGAAACAGTTATGTTTTCTGTGGAGAGTACTCTTTTAGGGGCTCGACCCGGAAAGAGATCGTCGACTTCTTTCCATTGATCTCCAATTCGATCACAGAGCGGAGTCTTGTCAGGAGAATATTGAAGGGGACCTGGACGTGGTGATTTCCTACGTCGATCGCGATAGAGGTACTTCCCAGGATCTCTTCAGAGGCATGGATTTGCGAACAGAGAGCCTCAAATTGGCGGAGTTGTCTCAAAAGAGTATCGTCTTTAAAAGTATATTTCTGCCCGCACTCTTGGCAACAGAGACTCCCAGTAAATCCCTCCCTCCCTAATACAGAAAAGGGGATCGGGCTTTCGCACCTCTGGCAATTAAAATGCAACTGATGATCCATTTCCATGACCCCACATGATACTCGATAGATTTTCTCACGTCAACAGCCGCTATTACAGGGCGAGCAACCATTTCCAAATGGGCATGACCTTAATCTGGAACATGTCTACTTCAAATATGCTTTCTTCGCTTTCTGAAAGGATTAATCCTTCTCGTAAGTTATAAGCTTTCATTGCTTCAATGAGGCCGGTAATTTCTCGATTTTTCACCTCTTCATCAGCTAGATGCGTTGCCACTTGTATAGCTTGAATGATCTGATTGCCTTCTCTAAGGATAAAGTCACATTCTTTTTGATCTTTGTGAAAGTAGACTTCTTTCTGCTGCATTTTTAACTGAAGAAATACAACATTCTCTAACAGTCGCTCTTTGTCTTCGCTTACACGAAAACCAGTTGTGCGAATAAGAGCAGGATCGATCATATAGCATTTTTTGTTAAATTGCATTTGTTTTTTTAAGGAGTGACTATAACGATTCACAAAGAAGCAGAGATAGCATTGTTCTAAGTAAGTGCAGTAATTCACAACCGTATGAGGACTTCTGAGACCTACGGTTTTAGCAAGCTTTGTGTAGCTAAATTCTTTGCCTATATTGCTGGCTAGATGGTAGACCACTTCTCGCAAAGGTTTCTCATTATTGATTTTATAGCGAGCAATAATATCACGATAAAGAATACCTTCAAAAAGATCTCTCAAATACTCAGGTTTTTCATACTTTATATATTCTGGAATGCCGCCGTTTTTCAGGTAGTCAGAAAAAAGACCCAGTATGGTACCAACATCGCGTGATGAAAGCGTTTTTTTTGTGAGAGCATCGGGATATTTATGCTGCACGATTTCCTTGAAAGAGAGAGGATACACTTCGAACTGAATGTATCTACCGGTTAAGTGAGTCCCTAACTCTTTGCTTAAGAGTTTTGCATTAGAGCCAGTAATAAAAATTTTGTAATTGTGTTCGTAGAGTCTTCGTACAAAGCGCTCCCACCCCTCGATGTTTTGAATTTCGTCAAAGTAAAAAGTGGACTGCTCACCGAACAGCTCGATCAGGATCTCCAGCAACACCTGAAAGTCCTCAACCTGGAAGTGAACCAATCGTTCATCATCGAAATTTAAATAGTAGTCTGATTTTGCCAACTCTCGTTGCATTAGCCGTTGAATTGTTGATTTTCCGGACCTTCTGATTCCACTAAAGATCAGTATACTCGGATCGTCTAGAAAACCTTCGATAGTATCGGTAAGTAAGCGTTTAAAGAAATTTTTTGGAGGTTGGTAGTCCTGCTGGTCAGCAATCACTTGTTTGAGTACTTCGCGCTCCATTTTTCTCCTTTTTTTTGATTTTTACTCTATTATAACCTATAACCGTGCATTGTCAACGCACGGTTTAGGCCATAACCGTGCATTGTCAACGCACGGTTTAGGCCATGGCAGGGCTTATTTGGTGAATTTAGCGTAAGAGGAAGAGAAGTTGTCGGGGGTGAAGGTGGAGGCGTGTCCCTCGAGGAGGAGGGTGACGGCTGTATCTTCATTGAGGGTTTCTAGGATGCGATGGGAGATGGTCTCTGGGAGAAGAGCTTTTTGTCCCCCCTCCATGAGAGGGGCGCGAAAGGGGATATTTTCTCCATCAATTTGAAGCAACGCAGCTGCATACCCGGGGGCATTTGCAAGAGGAGGGATTTTCCCTGTTTCAATTTGCACATACCCCATTTCTCCAAATTCCCCTTTGAAAAACTGGAGCTCTAGCCCATGAAAGGCTGAGGTATGAGAGCAGGTGAGTCTTTTGGCGTCATATTGGGAGGACCCTGTCACCGAGTTGTTATACACCCAGTTTGGGTTCTGTCTTGTGCAAGAGGTGAGTAGGAGGATAAGGAGAAGGGTTCTCATCGAGTGGGTGCGTTGTGGCTGTGGGGATTTCTTCCGTTGTTGTTGCGAATCAAAATGGCAGCCGCTGCCACCGTTCCTCCCACAACTAAACCGAGAGTACATAAACTGATGCCGCAAAGTCCACCACAAACAGGTGCTGGGTCGCAAGGGTCTGGTTTAGGGCAAGAGGGGTCGTTTTCGGGAGGGGGCTCTTCTGGAGGGTATTCCCCATCTGGGCAGACTCCATCTGCTCCACAATTGCACGGGTAGCAACTACAACTAGGGCAGTAGCCGTGGTTGTAGTTCTGGTAGTCGAGGAAGGTATTACTGACAGCCGAAAGAGGAGTAGCAAAGAGAAGAAAGAGAGCTGTGCACAGATAGAGGCTATTTTTCATGGCGTACCTCAAGGATTATGCAGGTGCATGGCAGCACTTTCATCTGATTGTAAGATAATGATCGCAACTCCTACTACGATCCCAATGGTGGCAGCAATTGTGCAAGTCGTCACTCCGCAATAGGCACCACAATGAGGAGCGCAGGGGTAAGTCTCACTTGAGGGGGTCCCCTCACATGTGTTGATGTACGGCTCATCGTAGTAGCAATCTCCTTCTGGATGACACCCCTTTCTGGGACGGTAATTTCCGTACATCTCAGCATCGATATCATCATAGTAGTAGAGTCCATGTGCGTTACTCTCCATCTCTGCAGATAAGTAGCTGCTAACTCCCATTAGCAAGATACATAAAAAGGAAGAAGCTTTTTTGATCATAAATATTCCCTCTTCTTTCCTTCTACCAAAATATTTGAATCGCAGCAAAGAAATTTTTGTCTGGGGTAAAAAAATACAGTACTTACAGAGAAGAATTATGTATCTGAAGCGCTGTGGAAGTGGCCAGCCTCTCCATCACCGGAAGTGAGGATGATCACGCCTGCTATGACAATGGCAGCCGCACCCACTCCAATCGCACAAAGAGAAATGCCACACTCCGCTCCACATACAGGTCCGCAAGGATCACATGGGCCGCACGGCTCTTCTTCCTCACAGGGTGTCGGGTAGGGCTCTTCTGGACAGGCCCCATCAGCTCCACATCCACATGGGGAGCAGTTGCAACTGGGGCAGTAGCCATGGTTGTAGTTTTGGTAGTCTTGGAAGGTGTTGCTCGAAGCTCGAAGAGGGAGAGCAAAAGCAGTTAAGAGAATGCACAGTAGAGAGAGGGTCTTTTTCATATCGTATGTCCTGTTTGTGAAGATTCATTTTACTCTACCACTTTTGATTTTTTTCCCTCAACCCTACAGCGTTCATTTCTTTTGCAATGCTCTCATGTAGTTCAAGTCTTTATAGAAAATTAACAGGATAGGCCAGGACTTATTTCTTTGAAGATCGATGGTGAAAAAATGCTTACTCCGATTTTCAGCTTTTCTTTCTGTTTCCAATAAAATTTTAGGAAGTTAATGCAATATTAATATGATTCTGGTATAATTTTGGAGAAATTTATTAAAAACAACGAGGTTTAAATGTTTTCATCAATCGGCGATTCAATCTACCAGTCTTGTAACTCATCTAATGCCCCTAAACCACCCAGCTCGAGCTGTAAAACGGCTTCGAAAGTCGCCTTGGTGATAGCGGAGGTGTTGATTGCTTCAGCAGGTGCCCTCATGATTTGGAAGGGAGGGGCCTTCCTCTCTGCTCATATCACGTACGGAGGCATCATTTGTGGAGGTGCGCTTTTGCCAGAGATCGGCTGCGTGATCCTGATCATCAACCACTACAAAAACACTAAGAAAGCTTCTCAATCGTCTCCTTCATCTACAGGAGGCGCTGCTCCAAGTAGTGGCCAATCCACAAATTCTTCACGGAAGTATACTGTACTAGAGTTAGAGTCTGATACCAAGGACAATACAAACAATACAAACAATACAAACAGTACAAACTCAGTAACAACACAAAAGAAGAAAAATGACCAAAAAAAGACGAGCTCACAATCAACAGAATCTATTGATGAGAATGTTGATGTGTCAAAGAAAAAATCTCGCAACATTTCTGAATCGGGGGAGGGTATTGGGGGTGAGGAAAATGACCTTAGTGAATCAATAAGCGAGTCTTCCGATACCACTGGGTCGGAAGACCCTCAGAGCATTTTTCTAGAGAGTATGGATGGTGGCCCTAAGATTAAATTCAATGTGGCAGAGTTGGAGGACGCATTTAAAGAGGTCATCTCGGTAGAAGACCAAAACCAATTGGTGGAATATCAAGATACACTGGATCAGCTTTTCATAAAGAATCCTGTCTTGGCTGAGTGTTATGAATCTGCTGTCTACCAAATCGTTCAGGTGAGTCAAAAGGTTTGCTACAATGCGATTATGATGAGCCTGAAAGCAGGGAGCGAGATGACTACGAGCGCGATTATGGGGATGTTGAGTACATGCTTAGAACCCCTTATCGGGAAGGCGGCGCGCCCGATCTCTGCATGGGTGATCAACAAGCTTTTCTTAAATGCGATCTTTAATCCATTTAAACCAACAAGCTATCTTCCTCTTGGAGGGATGCTCAAATCCTTGGATATTCCCTTAAAAATCCTCATGCTTGATGGGATCCTTTCTGAATGGGTGCCCAACATAATTAATGGGCAGAGGGAAAAATTAGAGACCATTGTGAAGTCTGAAATACAAAAAATAGGACACGATGTTGGAAAGAAATTGCCTACAGGGAAACTTGGGGAAATTTGGACGAAAGCAGTTGGAGAGTTTTTCTATGCAAAGTTCTCTGCTGTAGCACAAGAGCAGTTTGAAAAATCTATGAAAACAGCTATCTCTTATCTTGAAAATAATGGCTGGGGAAAGATGTTGGCGACAGCCAAGAGAGTTTATGGAGGGAGTGGATTCAAAGAGACAGGATATGGACGGATGACCCTCTTCACGTGCAAGGTACTGGACCAAATTGCCAAGGGGGGGCAGTACATTGACCAAGATATAACCAAGTTGCAATCGGCAGCCAATAATGAGGCACAAGATGGTGCTTCCAATTTTATGGATACACCGACTCTCGTGCGATTTTTACGAGACGGTATATCAAGCATAGCTGGTCAGGTGACAATGCTGATCGCTGATCCGTACGTAAAAGACTTAACAGATAGAATCGGAGCTATCGTCGGGGGTGCCCTTTTACCCCCTTCCTCCGGCATGATTGAACGTAATGAGGAATTGGGGACAACGATCGTTACTTGGAAAGAAGACTTGGGTGAAGAGATCACAGAAGAGAAGCTTGAGCTAGCAAAAAGCACTGTCTGGAATTCCTTAGGGCTATATGTAAAGGAGTATGGCGGCCGAGCGCTAGAACAGTTAGATCATCAGCTTGCCAAGCATTTCTATGAACTTTTGTGGAACATCTACGAAGGGATCGGATCCATGATCGAAATAGATGCAGAAACAGAAGATCCGAAAGGGGAGATTGCGAAGCGCGTTACCAAGAAAAATTTTAATATGGATGCATTTTTTAAGGAATTTACTGTGATTGTGGAACAGCGAGTCGATGACGTAAGCAAGGCAACTTGGAAGCAGGTAAATGAGTATCTTGGAACTGGGGAATTAGAGAGAACATGGAAAGATACAGTTCTCGCTTTTGCTATGCAAGTGGCTGCTGAGGTTTTTAGGGAGAAACTTGGAAACGATGCTACAGGGGAGGATTTGACTGGACTCTTGAAAGAGCGAGCCCAAAAGCAAATTGATGAGGTACAAAAGCAATATGAGGCAACAAAAGAGACTCTGCAGGATGAAATTCCGACTCTTTGGGGTGCGTTAGGTGAGCGGCTTACAATCAAGAAGCAGGAAGACGGCGAGATGGATCTTAAGGTTGCCCGCTCTATCCTTTCCCGCCATCAAGTGCAGCAGGTTGTAGATCTCTCTCTGAAGGAAATTGGCTTTGATCCTAATATGCTCATCAAAGAAGGGGCGGAGCCTAACATGGTGGTGAAAGCACTATATGACGCAACTACAGGAGTATATAATTGGTGTTGCAGGAAGCCTTCGGCTGGTCACCGGAAACAACTGAAGCTAGAAGCGAACAAAGCGAACAAAGCGAACGAAGAAGTGAACAAAGAAGAGAAAAAAGAAGTGAACAAAGAAAAGAATTTGGATGACAGCGAATAAGCAGTGTTCTCTCAAGTTCCCCCTCAAACCCGAGTCTACTCAAGACTAAAGGTTTGGAAGGATTTGTGGAAGAGAGGGACTAGGGAGGCGAACTCTTCTTGGAGGGAGGTGGCGGTGACGACGTAGGCGATCTCCTCATGGATGCAGATCGCTTGGAGGAAACGCACCCTGCCCCATTGGGAGGGGCTGTCGATTTGGATGAGTTCCATCTGGCCACATTTTGCTTGGATTTTGCCAAGAGAGGTGCACCGCGTGTCTGGTTGACTCTCGTGGTAGGACTTGGCAAGCGAGATGTATTCTTGTAAGGGGAGAGAGGTCTTTTCGGTAGCGACATTAAGCGAAGGGGTGAATTGTCCTTTTCCAGCTCCTATATAGATAAGAGAGACCTTTTGTGGGAGTTGCTCGGGATCGTCGATCCGTTCCCACCCTTTTGGAGGTGTAAGAGAAAAAGCGCTCGCAATCACAGGATATAAAAGGAACAAGAATAGGAGAGACAGGGCCCACAAGCGGAATCGTGAGCCTTGATATTTTTTGCGCATTTTGGCAACCTGCTTCACATCAATCACCTAAATTTGTTTGTGTTTTAACCCCAAGCTGGTATTTTGAGCTTAGTAACCACAGGTAAGGATAATGGAGACATTAGAAAGAGGCAAAGATAAAATCAAGGAGATCTGCGCGATTCTTAAAAATGAGACCCTCCAGCCAGCCCAAGAGGAGGCGCAGAAGGTTATCGAGCTCGCAGAGCAAGAGGCTCACCAGATCATCCGCAGGGCCGAGTCGCAAGGAGAGGAGATCCTCCAAAAAGCCCAGGAAAAAATGGAAAAAGAGAAGAAGCTTTTCCAAAGTTCTCTTAAGCATGCTTGCGACCAAGGGAAAGAGGCTCTTCGGCAAGATCTTATGGAGACTCTTTTTCAAAAAGAACTTGTCGATTGGGTAGAGAAGCAGACTCAAGATCCCGAGGTAGGAGCTAAGCTTTTGCAAGCATTGATTGAGGGAGTGGAAAAAGAGGGGCTTAGCGTCGATTTTTCCGCATTTGTCGCCAAATCAGTTCCTTCGGAAAAGGTGAATGCTCTTTTGGGGCAGAAACTCTTGGAGCGGTTGCGCGAGGGAAGTGTTACGGTAGCCGATTTTGTCGGAGGGGTTCAGCTCAAGCTGCATGATCGGAAGCTCACTCTCGATTTAAGTGACCAAGCGATCGTAGAACTTTTAGCCAAATATATCCGGAAAGACTTCCGGCAACTTCTTTTTGGAGCATGACAGAATACTACTTTTTAGCAAGTCTTCTCCCCCCGCTTGAGATCGGGCACGTGCCAGCTTTGGGGTTCCCGGAGTTAAGGGTCTTGCTTGAACAAAACCTGTCGCAAGGTGATAAGGAGAAAGTTGTCCAATTCCTCCGTATTCTCGATCTCCAAAATCTCCGTGCTTACTGGGCTGGTGAACCGCTCGATCCTCGGGCAAATGTCACGACCCCAGAGGAGATGGAACAGGCCCTTCTCGATGTCCAGTGGCCAGTAGGGGAGGAGTTCCCTGACTATTTACGGGATTATTTTGAGAAATACCATACAAATGAGGATAGGCTAGCCCATTTCCCCCTCCTGATGGGGCAGTTTTTTGCGTATCATATCGAGCACGACAAAAGGTTTGTCCAGGACTACTACCGATTCCAAAGAGAGATGCGGCTTGTAGAGACAGGATTTCGAGCAAAAAAACTCGGCAAAGACCTCTCTTATGAGCTCCAGTACGAAGATCCCAAAGATCCGATCGTAGCGCAAATTTTGGCGCAAAGAGATGCGAGAACGTATGAACCTCCCTTCGAATACAAAGAGCTAAAGCCAATTTTTGAAGAGTTCGGCGATTCTCCACAAGACCTCCACAAAGCGCTTTATGAGTATCAATTTGCGCAAATCATCGAGCTCTGGGGAGGAGAACTTTTCGCTTTAGATAGGATCCTAAACTACATGGCTCGCCTCATCCTTGTGGAAAGGTGGCTCGAGCTGGATGTGCAGAAAGGGATACAAGTGATCGATAAGATTGAGAAGGACGTAGCATGACAAGTGGTGCAAAGAGTAAAGCTCCAGTGAAAGGGAAAGTCCTAAAAGCCTTTGGGAACCTCTTACAGGTCGAATTTGAGGGAGATGTCCGTCAAGGAGAAGTAGGATTTGTCGAACTTCCGGACACAAGCCTCAAAGGGGAAGTGATCGAGGTTGCAGGCAATGAGGTGAAATTACAAGTCTTCGAAGACACGAGAGGTGTTGCCCTCAACACTCCTGTTACCTTCACCGGTGATCTTCTAGAGGCCGAACTTGGGCCAGGACTCATCCAGACGATTTTTGATGGATTGCAAAACCGATTAGAGGTTGTGGCGGAGACCTCGGGGTACTTTCTCCCCCGCGGCGTTTATGTCCCTGCAATCGATCGAGAGGTAGAGTGGGAGTATGTTCCAGTTGCGAAGGTAGGAGACACCTTAATGCGGGGAGAAACCCTTGGAACGACCCTAGAGGGACGTTTCACCCACCATATCATGGTCCCTTTCTCCTTTTTTGGAAAAGTGACCCTCACATGGGTGATTGAACCTGGGAAATACACCATAGAAACAGTTGTCGCAAAAGGGACCTCAGAGACTGGAGAAGAACTCTCCTTTACTATGCTCCAGAAATGGCCGATTAAGATGGGGCTTTTTGAAGGGGAGAGGATCAAGCCCACGAAGATGATGGACACAGGCTCCCGCATTCTCGATACACAAGTTCCGATTATGAAGGGGGGGACATTCTGTACTCCAGGACCTTTTGGAGCAGGAAAAACCGTCTTGCAACACCATTTATCGAAGTACTCTTCGGTTGATCTTGTCGTATTGGTAGCATGCGGAGAGCGTGCTGGGGAGGTTGTGGAGATCTTGCGAGAATTTCCCCACCTGATCGATCCCCATACAAAAGAGCCTTTGATTACGAGAACCTGCATCATCTGCAACACCTCTTCTATGCCGGTATCTGCTAGGGAGTCTTCGATCTACATGGGGATCACCATCGCCGAATATTACCGCCAGATGGGACTCGATGTTCTCTTACTTGCCGACTCCACCTCGAGGTGGGCGCAGGCGCTCCGAGAGATGTCGGGTCGCCTTGAGGAGATCCCTGGGGAAGAGGCCTTTCCTGCCTACCTCGCCTCTCGTATTGCCTCCTTCTATGAAAGAGGCGGAGTGGTGAGCTTGGCAGATGGGAGACAAGGTTCCATTACGATCTGTGGGGCGGTCTCTCCAGCAGGGGGGAGCTTTGAGGAACCTGTTACCCAAGCGACTCTTGCTGTTGTGGGGGCCTTCTGTGGTCTGTCAAAAGCCCGCTCGGATGCCCGCCGCTACCCCTCTATCGATCCTCTGATCTCCTGGTCAAAGTATGTAGGAGATGTGGCCAAGCTACTAGAGTCGGATGCTCCAGGATGGGGAGAAGGGGTGGCTCGAGCTAGCTACTTCTTGCGAGAAGGGACTGAGATTGGCAAGCGGATGGAAGTAGTAGGGGAAGAGGGGGTCTCTCTAGACGATCTTACAATTCATCTTAAGGGAGAGCTCTACGACTTTTGCTATCTCCAACAAAATGCTTTTGATCCGGTCGATGCTTACTGTCCTCTTGATAGACAAATTCCTCTCTTCCGTTTGATTAACCACATTTTTGAAACGAAGTTTGATTTCCCGAATCGAGACAGGGCGCGGGAGTTTTTCCTGATGCTCCAGTCGAAAATCAAAACGATGAACTCAACCGAGTACCAAACCGACGAGTATAAAAAACTGTTTGCCGAAATCGAGGAGTATATCGAGTCGGCTCGGAAACTTTAAGTGAATGAGAACAAGTCCATGAAACAAGTCCACGATCGAATCAATGACATGCGAGGAAACCTGATCACGGTAACAGCTGAGGGGGTCACTCTCGGGGAATTAGCCAGGATCGACAAGCGAGATGGGCAGTCGACGTACGCTTCCTTGCTCCGTTTTGATGGGGACCTTGCGACACTTCAAGTATTTGGAGGGAGCCGCGGACTCTCTACTGGCGATAAGGTCACCTTTCTCAAACACCAGATTGAGGCAACTTATAGTCATGCCCTTCTCGGAAGACGGTTGAGTGGGACCGGTGTCCCGATTGATGGGGGGCCTGAGATCTTAGGAGAGAAGGTGGCGATTGGACAACCCTCTTTCAACCCTGTGAAGCGGATCATCCCGCGGGAGATGGTCCGGACCAACATCCCGATGATCGATGTATTCAACTGTTTGGTGAAGTCGCAAAAAATCCCGATCTTTTCCGTTGCTGGGGAGCCCTACAACCAGCTTTTGATGCGGATTGCCAACCAGACCGATGCTGATGTCGTTGTGATCGGGGGGATGGGCCTTACTTTTGCCGACTACCAAGCCTTCATTGACAATGCCGAGGAGTCGGGGTCGCTACAAAAATCGGTGATGTTCATCCACCGAGCGACAGATCCTGCTGTGGAATGTATGCTCGCTCCTGATATGGCCCTTGCGTGTGCCGAAAAATTTGCCATCGAGGGGAAAAATGTTCTGGTCCTCCTCACCGACATGACCGCCTTTGCCGATGCAATCAAAGAGATCTCGATCACGATGGACCAGATCCCTTCCAACCGGGGGTATCCTGGCTCTCTTTACTCTGATTTGGCGAGCCGGTATGAAAAAGCTGTCGATATCGCCGATAGCGGGTCGATTACCATTATCAGTGTTACCACGATGCCGGGGGATGATGTGACCCACCCCGTTCCCGATAACACCGGCTATATCACTGAGGGGCAATTTTACCTTCATGGAGGGTATATCGATCCGTTTGGTTCCCTCTCCCGCTTAAAACAACAGGTGATTGGAAAAGTGACGAGAGAAGATCATGGGGACCTTGCCAACTGCTTGATCCGCCTCTATGCCGATTCGAAAAAAGCACGTGAGCGGGAGTCGATGGGTTTCAGGCTCTCTAGATGGGATGAGAAGCTTCTTGGGTATTCTACCCTTTTTGAAGAGAAGCTGATGAACTTAGAGGTGAATATCACATTGGAAGAGGCTCTCGATACCGGTTGGCAACTCTTGTCGGAATGTTTCCAAAGACATGAGACAGGAATCAAGCAGAAACTCGTAGATAAATATTGGCCAGGATAAAAAGTCATGGCACAAGTCAAGCTTACCAAAAATGCCCTTCGCTCCGAGCAAGTCCGTCTGGGACAACTGGAAAAGTATCTCCCTACTTTGCAGCTGAAAAAAGCGATGTTGCAGATCCAAGTGAATGAAGTCAGGGTAGAAATTCTCAGGCTTGCACAAGAGTTTGATGCAGCAAGGTTGGGTGCTTCTGAAGCAAGTGGCCTTTTGAGTCAGCACATCGGGGTCGATCTGCATGCGTCGGCAAAAGTAGAAGAGATCAAAAAAGAGTATGAAAATGTAGCAGGAGTCGATATTCCTCTTTTTGAAGAGGTGATATTTGCCCCCTTCGAGTATTCTCTTCTGACAACACCTTCCTGGCTCGATGGGGCCGTGTTGCTCCTGCGTAAGATGGCACGAGCAAAGGCGCGTGTGCTTGTAGCTGAAGAGAAAAAAGCAGCCCTAGAAAAAGAGTTGCGAGAGGTCTCTATTCGGGTGAATCTTTTCGAAAAAAACCTCATCCCAAATGCAAAACAAAACATCAAACGGATCAAGATTTTTCTAGGTGATCAGGAGCTTGCAGCTGTCGGCCAAGCCAAAGTGGCAAAGGCGAAAATCGAGGCGAAAAAACGCCTGAAAAAAGCAGAGATGCAGATATGAGAGTGAATGTAGTCAAAGCGGTTGCAATAGGGCCCTGGAGCAAAAGAGATCTCTTCTTCCAAAAAATGCAGGAAGAGGGATTTGTCGAGTTTATCTCACCCACTCCTCCCTCTCTAGAGACTCCTGAGCAAATCCAGACCTTTATCGATGCCCTGCACGTTTTGCGTCATATGGTTCCTGTGAAGCAGGCTCCGAGCGATGATTACCGTTCCGCCAATGTCCTTGCTCGCCATGTGGTAGAGAGAAATGGGGATCTCGAAAGGCTTGAAGAAGAGAAGAGAGTCTTAGAAAAAGAGATCTCTCGGATCCAAGTTTTTGGTGATTTTTCTCTAGATACTCTCCAATCCCTTGAAAAGGAGACGGGGAGGGTGTTCCAATTTTTCTTCGCCAAGCATAGTGAAGAGCTCGAGGCTCCAGAAAAGAAGGAAGTGATCTTTGTTGGTTCTGCCTATGGACTCGACTACTTTGTTTCGATCCAAAAACAGAGGGTCATTTACGATGGGATGATCGAGATCGTGATCGATCGTTCTCTCGGAGATCTAGAGGCAGATTTGGCCGGGGTTAACCGGAAGATCGATGAGTACGAAACAGAGCTTGCGACTCTCGCCCACAAAAAAGATCTTCTCAAGCAAGGACTGACCGATACTCTCAACCATTACCATCTCGACCAATCAAAAAATAGGGTAGAGTCTCTTGTTGAGGGACAAGCTTTTGCTGTAGAAGGGTGGATCCCCAAAAATAAGCTCGCCCTCATCCAACAGCTTGGGGAGTCTCTGAATGTCTACATCGAGCCTGTCCTTGTCGAAGAGAAAGACAAAGTCCCAACATATCTTGAGAATCGAGGGGTCGCTAGGCTAGGAGAGGATCTCATTGGGATCTACGATACCCCCTCATCAGTCGATCGAGACCCCTCTTTATGGGTTTTCATCTCTTTTGCAATTTTCTTTTCGATGATTCTAGCCGACGCTGGGTATGGACTTCTCCTCCTTGGCTTCTCTCTTTTCCTCTATTTCAAATTTGGAAAGGAGCCTGGTTTAGGGAGGAGGGTGATTTTGCTCGCCATGTCCCTTTCGATCGGATGCATCTTTTGGGGAATCATGCTCACCTCCTTCTTTGGGATCGAGTTTCCTCCCGATAGCAAGGTTCGTGATGTTTCGCTTGTCAATTGGATGGTCAAGCAAAAGGCTGCATATCTCCTCGAACATAAATCCAAAGCATATACAGACTTCATCCAGGAGTATCCTCAACTTAAAAGTGCTGCAACTCCCATAGAGTTTCTCATGGGCGTAACAAGAGAACAAGAGGGGATGGGGAAGTATGTGATCTATGACGATTTCCAGGGAAATGTCTTGATTGAACTCGCCATTTTCATCGGGGCGATCCACATCATCCTCTCCTTCCTCCGCTACCTTGATAAGAATTGGGCAGCAGCTGGTTGGGTCACGTTTATCATTGGTTCCTATCTCTGCTTTCCGGCGATTTTAGGGGCGATCTCCCTGATTCACTACATTTTCCATATCCCTTACGAACCAGGGACTATACTCGGACAGTATCTCTTATATACAGGTTTAGGCTTGGTCGTTGTCTTAGCGATCATCCAGAAAAAACTCGCTGGAGCGTTTGAGATCATGCATGTGATCGGAGTTTTTGCCGATGTGATGTCTTATTTGCGGATCTATGCCCTCTCTCTTGCTGGAATGATTATGGCGACAACCTTCAACCAGATTGGAATGAAAATGCCCCTTTACCTCGGGATTTTCATCATCATAGCGGGGCAAACAGTGAACCTTACTCTCTCGATTATGGGAGGGATCATTCACGGCTTGCGTTTGAATTTTATCGAATGGTATCACTATAGCTTCGAAGGGGGAGGGCATCCCTTTCACCCCTTATCTCTTATTAGAATTCTCAAAAAGGAGAAAAAAACATGAATTACGATGTAGTTGGGCCAGCTTTTGTCCTTGGACTTGCTATGATTGGAAGCTCTTTTGGATGTGGGATCGCCGGAATGGCTTCCCATGCTGTGATGGCACGCATCGATGAAGGGCACGGAAAGATGATCGGGATGTCGGCGATGCCCTCCTCCCAAGCGATCTACGGGTTTATCTTGATGCTCCTCATGAACGGTGCTATTACAGATGGATCGATCTCAGCTATGGAGGGGATCGGGATCGGACTTGGGATCGGATTTGCCCTTCTCTTCTCTTCCATTATGCAAGGGAAGTGTTGCGCAACAGGGATCCAAGCCTCTGCAAAACAACCAGCGATTTACGGGAAGTGTTATGCAGCTATCGGGATTGTGGAGTCGTTTTCGCTATTTGCTTTCGTCTTCGCCCTCCTCCTCCTCTAGATATTACACAGGAGTAGATATTTTTTTATCCTACCACAGAGAACTCAGAGAGGGGGATTTCCCTTCTCTGTGCGCTCTCAGGTCTTCTGTAGTGAAATTGTCCTCGGTTGTTTTGTTTTTGTTAGGGTTGTTTGTGATGGGGGGGTGCTCGAGGGCGCCTTTGGAGTGTCGGACTGAGTACCTGCGCCCCGACTATCTTGCTAGTTGGCAGATCTCAACCCCTGACCCTTGCCTCGATTGCTTCTATGGGGAACAGATCGTCGTTAGATGGGATCTTCCTCGTAGGGATGTGGAGGCGACTCTCCTGCTCCATCTCCGGTATGGGAATAGAGAGACAGAGACAGTCATGCGCTCCCTCCATACCCCTAAGGGGTACTGGACCTACCGCCTTGTCAATGACCCTTACTGGTGTAAAGAGGGGATCCTCTCTTACCGGGCCGAAATCTGGCAGAATGGAGAGCTTCTCACCGATTGGACCCACCACCTCTACACCGAGCTCATCGAATTTTCAGACTAAAATGACGTGAATCCAGTTTTTAAAATACTACGACAGCTGTGATGCCGGCGTAGAAGGAGCCATCGAACTTGAAGTGGGTGGCATCATGGTCGTTTTGGTTAGTGATTTTGAGATCGCCATCGGATGTTGACCCTGCGTACCCTTTGATCGAGAGGATCTCGATAGGGGAGTAGATGAGGTCGAGCTCGGCGCCAGTTGTGTGGTATTCGAAGATCCCTCGTGGGTTTGGTTCTGTTGGCAAGACCCGGTGGCGGTTGCGTAAGAAGCGGATCGAAGCGGCCACCTGTATGGAAGGGGAGACTGCATACTCGAGGGCGATATTGATCGGATAGACGGCATTGAGACGGAGACAATCGGAGATTTGATAGACAAACCCTAAGATGGGCCAGATTTTCTCTTTGCTAAGGCCAACCTCGGTGATGAGACCGAAGTCAAACTCGAGCCATTTGCAAAAATCGTATTTCCCCCATAACACCCCCTGGTAGAGGGTGTAGTCGATAAGAGAGAATTCGGCCGTGTCGAAGAAAGCTGCTAGAGTCAGTGTCCACGTCCAATCAGGAAAAGCTTTGGTAAAAGCCCCACAAGAGAGATTGACGTAGTGGAACTCGGTCTCTTCGAACTCGGGGTTGTCTTTCATGTTCACTTCTGTTCCGACCCACCCAGTCCCAAAAATCCACCCCCAAACGGGGCTGCACGAGTAGGTAAAAGCAAAGGCTGCATCTGCTTGGTTGTAGACAAGGTCACTCTCTTCAAGACCCGAAGTACGAAAATCGGCCTTTGCCATACCGAGATAGTTGCCACTGATCGAAAAAGGGTAAAATGGAGGAGGGGTATTTTCCACCTCAAAGACTGATTCGTCCCAGATCTCACCGACGAGAAGCAGGGGGGTCATAAGGATGAGAAGAGCGAGGGTGAAGATTTTCGTGGCTAATATGATCTGGCTCGTTTTAAAATGCATTTTGCCTACATAAGATAGGGCTTCGGGTCCATGTTTTGCTACAAATTTTTTTCCAGCTTCAATCGTCTTGGAGCTCGCTCCCTTTGGGAGAGTGAGGCCGACCTCCTTTCCCAATTTCTCTATACCTTCCACAAAAGCAGCTCGGGCCAAAATAGAGGCCGCTGCGACAACCGGATCTTGCTCTCCCTTGGTCCTTTGGATAAGAGTGGCCTCTTTTTTCTTTCTCAGAAGAGCGTTTTCCACAACGTGCTCCGCTGCAAACTTGTCGATAATCACCCGCTTGCAAGGAGTTCTCTCTAGTAGGTTTTCTATTACTGTAGCATGTCCCCATCCGAGAAGAAGGTTGAGATTGCGAAATTGTTCATAGAGTTCGTTATACTTTTTTGGGCCAATTCGGACCAGATAATAGGGGAAGCTTTTTCGTAAACTTTGGGCAATTTTAAGAATTGCTTTATCGGTAAGGAGCTTTGAATCTTTCACCCCAAGCTTTTGCAAATCAGAGATAGAGTCACAGTCGGCATAGAGGCCGGCGATACAAAGGGGACCGAAAAAGTCCCCTTTTCCCGATTCATCCACTCCAATCCGAGGGGTCAGGTCGAGTTCTGTTTCTGTTTTTGTCTCGTAGGAGTAGGTGAAGGTGTGGAGGATTTCGGGCTCGAGGTAGAACTCGATGAACTCTTTCATCTGCTTTCCTTGGACAACGAGTTTCCCCGATGTGTAGAGAGTGCAGGTGACCCCGTTTCCTTTTCCTTGAAAAAGGGTGTGGGGGGGCTGAGAGAGGGTGAACCCCTTCTCTTTCAATCCTTTCTGGAGCTTAGGAGCTAATGAGAGATCGATTTGCGCCACATAAGACATGGCACCATTCTTGCATTCCAGGGGGTTAAGTGACAAGAGCTCGGGTGATGAAAGGCAGTATTTTTTTTCTTCTTTTTCTAGGGGTGGTGGCTGGCTGCATTCCGTGCCACACTCCCTCTTCTCCTCTTCCTGTTGAGTGTACCGACTTGAGAGGGAATGTGGAGGAGGCATTTGCTACCCCATCTGTTTGCTGTGGGGAAGAGCTTTGCGGGAGTTATTGGGAGATTTTCCAAGACAGCGACCTCTCTTACTTGATTGAGGATGGCTTGAAGGTCAATCCCGATATCAAGAGCGCAGAGGCCCGCATCGCACTTGCTAGCGAGGAGGCGAGAGTGGCCAGGGCCGTTCTTTATCCCCACCTCTTTCTTTTCGGGGGAATCAAAAGAGTACGCAAGACGAAAGTCAACCCCGATCCTCCAGGGGGTCTCGACCTCTATACGGAGTCGACATTGGGGCTCACCAACCTATCTTATGAACTCGACCTCTGGAAGAAAAATCGCTCCCTCTACTACTCGGCGCTCTCAGAGGAACAAGCCCAAATCGCCGATTGGTGCCAGACGCGCCTTCTTTTGGCAAGTGCCATTGCCCAAAGCTACTTTGCCTTGAAGACCAACCTAGAGAAAATTGTGATTAACCAGGGGAGACTCGCAGCACGCGAAGAGCTCTATTCTCTTCTCGATCAACAATTTCGGATGGGGGTCATCAACGAGTTCCGCCTCTATGAGACAAACGGGGAGGTGCAAGAGATCAAAGACCTCCTCTATCTTCTTGAAGAGGAGAGCGAGATCAATCGGCACGCTCTTACTGCTCTTGTCGTAAGTCCGAGTTGCGGAGCAGTCTCCCTTCCCCAAAACCTAGGAGGCTCCCTCTCTTCCCCCTTTCCCCTCCCTGCCACCCTCCCTCTAGATCTTCTCTCTCGCCGCCCCGACATCGTAGCCGAGAGGTGGCGGGTGGAGAGTGGTCTACACCAGGTGCAAGCAGCTAAGGCCCGTTTTTTTCCTCAGATCGATCTTGCCGCTTTTGTTGGATTTCGTTCGATCAAATTTTCTGAACTCTTTTCAGGACGTGCACTTGATCTAATCGGAGAAGCGACAGGACTTCTCCTTCTTTTTACCGCAGGGCAGCTCGAAGCTGAATTGGGAATTGCTCGGACAACCTCAGATCTTTTTATTGAGAGCTACAACCAAACTCTCCTTGTTGCTATCCAAGAGGTGAGTGATGCCCTTACCCAGCTCATCTCCTCTGATAGGAGAAAAGAAACCGTGACTCTTGCTATCGAAGATGCGGCAAAGCTCTACAACCTCACCTCACAAAGGTATGAAAAGGGGATTGCCAACCGGATTACCGTTCTCAATGCAACAGAAAATCTCTTGGCTCAAGAAGACCTTGCAGCCGATATCGAGCTTGCTCGTCTCATTTCCGCTGTCGATCTGATCCGTGCCATTGGAGGAGGGTACGATGTCGGAAGATAAACCCTCTCGCAAAAAGCGGTATTGGATTGGAAGCTTCTCACTCCTCTTTTTGCTCATTGGAATCGGCTGGCTTCTCTACTGGATTTTTGTCGGGCGTTTCTCTGTCTACACGAACGACGCCTACGTACACGGAAATGAGGTGAAAGTAACCCCTCAGGTAGCAGGCGCTGTCGAGGCGATCTTTGCAGACGAAACCGATCTTGTCGAGGAAGGGTCCCTGATCATCTCTCTCGATTCTTCCAATTACGCTCTTGAAATGGAGCAGCTCCAAATGGCCCTTGCCGATACCGTTCGGGAGGTTGCAAGTCTTTTCCAGAAAGTCGCCTCAGAAAAAGCCGAAGTTGTCCTAAGAGAGGCAGAACTTAGGCAAGCAAAACTCGATCTTTCCCATCGAGAGGGCCTTGTAGAGACAGGTGCCGTCTCTTTGGAGGAGTTCCAAACCTATGAGACAGCTGTTATTGTCGCTGAGGCGCAGCTCGAGTTTGCCAAAGAGCAGCTGAAAGCCGATGAGGCCCTCATCGAAGGGACAACAGTCGAGACTCACCCGAGAGTCTTGCAAGCCTCTTGGGCTCTCAAAGAGGCCTACCTCAACTTCATCCGTTGCCAGATCTGGGCTCCAGCAACCGGATTTATCGCCAAACGGACCGCCCAAGTGGGGGACCAGGTAGCCGCTGGGGAGACCCTCCTCTTCATCGTCCCTCTCGACCAGATTTGGCTCGAGGCCAATTTCAAAGAGACAAGGCTCAAAAATCTCCGCATCGGGCAGCCAGTCACCTACCATGCAGATATGTATGGAAGAGATGTCGAGTACCACGGGAAAGTGGTGGGCTTCCAACCAGGTACTGGGAATGCATTTGCCCTCCTCCCTCCTGAAAACGCAGCAGGCAACTGGATCAAAATCATCCAAAGAGTCCCTGTCCGCATCACCATCGATTCCGAGGAGATCAAAAACCACCCCCTTCTCCTTGGACTTTCGATGGATGTCTCTGTCGATACCCACGATCGCGATGGCTCGAGGCTCACAGACACCCCCACCTCACGCCCCCTCTACACCACAACCATCTACCAGCGCCAGCTCGAGCAAATGCAACACCTCGATCGCCCCATCCAAAATATGATCAAACGTTCAACTTGGGTGGGTCCCTAAGCTGCTTTTCCTCCCACTTAGACGCACCATTTTTAACTATTATTGTAAAAAATTCCCATAACACCTACCCTTGTCTTTTTGTTATTCGTAGATACGAGTTTTCTCGATTCTCAACAAATGGGGGGCTTGGTATAGTGGGGCCTTATGCACAGTGAATTGCAACATCTCGGAGAAGTATTGCGGAGTGAGAGAGAGAGAAAGGGGCTCTCGCTACGAGAAGTAGAGAGTGCTACTTCAATCCGTTTGGCCTACTTACAAGCGATGGAAGAGGGGCATATCGGAAAACTCATCTCACCAGTCTATGCCCAAGGTTTCTTAAAAAAATACGCCGCCTTTCTTGACCTCGATGGGGATGCCCTTTTCCAAGCCCATCCCTTTGTGCAGAAAGTTCTTGCTACACCGTCTGAACAGAGCGAAGACTTTTTTTCACTCGGTGTTGGATCGTTAGAGATGAGAAGTTCTCCAGCTGGGGAAGTAAAATGGCTTCCTAATCTCCTTTGGGTAGGTGGATCGGTGGGGATTGTCCTTCTCGGGTGGTATCTCGCCCACCTCTTCGGCCTCCTCTCCAACATTCCCATGTAACTTCATGCCTTTGGGCCACTGAAGATTTTTTAGAGGAGGATGATATTTTGGTTTCGTAAACTTTTGGGAGATTTTTCATTCTAGCAAAAGGGC
>JAAKFR010000069.1 GCA_011064985.1 Chlamydiota bacterium | reverse complement strand
CACGCTTGGGATCGCTTGGTTGCTTGTCGTGTGGGTGTTGACCTGGAACTCTACCCCACTTTTCACTCCGCTGCTGTCATACCTTTGCCCGTAGACGCCGTAGCCATTCCCATCTTGGCCAGAGCTTTCCCAAGTGACGACAAAGCCTCCATCATTGAGGGGTGCTACGCTTGACTGATCTTGGGAGCTTGTCGTGTAGGTGTTGACCTGGAACTCTACCCCACTTTTCACTCCGCTGCTGTCATACCTCTGCCCGTAGATGCCATAGGTACTTCCATCTTGGCTATTGCTGTCCCAAGTGACGACAAAGCCCCCATCATTGAGGGGTGCTACGCTTGGGAAGTATTGGTTGAATGTCGTGTAGGTGTTGATCTGAAACTCTACCCCACTTTTCACTCCGCTGCTATCATACCTCTGCCCGTAGACCCCATAGTTACCTCCATCTTGGCCATCGCTCATCCAAGTGACGACAAAGCCCCCATCATTGAGGGACGCTACGCTTGGAGAGGCTTGGTGGCTTGTCGTGTAGGTGTTGATCTGGAACTCTACTCCACTTTTCACTCCGCTGCTAGCATACCTCTGCCCGTAGATGCCATCTTGATCCCCATCTTGGCCAAAGCTTTCCCAAGTGACGACAAAGCCCCCATCATTGAGGGATGCTACGCTTGGGAACTGTTGGTTGCTTGTCGTGTAGGTGTTGACCTGGAACTCTGCGCCATTTTTCACGCCGCTACTATCATACCTCTGCCCGTAGATGCCATCTTGATCCCCATCTTGGCCAAAGCTGTGCCAAGTGACGACAAAGCCCCCATCATTGAGGGACGCTACGCTTTGGTATATTTGCTGGTTTGTCGTGTAGGTGTTGATCTGGAATTCTGTCCCTACGGCTTGCGCCTCCACTCTGGTCATCATCGTCATGGCAAGTCCTAGGGCTGGGTATTTGTAGAGCGCAAGCCCTGTGGCAACTTGGCTGTATTCTAAAAGCCTGCCTAATTCAGTTCCTGCTGGTGCCAAAGCTAAGATTCCCAATACAAGCCCTGTGACTTTTGCAGCCTGAGGCTCTAGTTTGCTGAGGTACTCCTCTTTGCTCACCTTCTGAACATGTGAGAAGATCCACCCCTTATCCATTAGGTACTGGACTTTCTTCCCCGAAGACTCCACCCAAACTCCTCCGGTTTCCCGAGAAAGAGCTTTGCGTAAAGCTCCACGTGTCTCATATCTCTCAAACCCGCTCTCATTCCGATGGAGAAAGTAGGACCGTGTCTCTTCCTCAATCTTTATTACATCAAAAAGAGAAGAACCCTTCAGGTAGTCATGGACTTTCTCTTCTGTAGCAAACCTTTTCCCTTGGCAGGTAAATGTTTGATCCTGTTTTGCAAGCTCAGTAGTTGTACATGTGTAAATCGCCATCACTCTCTCCTTTCGCGTGAAGTTTTCATAAATCCTGCACTGAGACTACTCTTTTGCAAAAAATTATGCAAAAAAAAAGCTTCGAACTGAAAAAGTGAATCCTATTCTGTTCCCAAGGAAAGAGGAGAGCGCAATGGCGTAAAAGGTAAGAAGGGTCACCTAACGGTGAGAAAACAGAGAAATGTGCGATGAAAATGGACGCAGAGCGCTTTTAGGGATTTTCTTTCCAGTTGGACGATCCCGAGCGAAGATAGTGTTTACTGATACAGCGAGCGAGGGATCGTTCAAATGGAAAGAAAAGCAGTCAAAAGTCCACCCCAACCTGAGAGCACACCCAAATAAGATTGAAATTTGGGGGGGCTGTCGCTATGGTGGGCTAGATTACGAAGGTAGAGTCTATGAAGGGATCAACTTTATTGAAGGGACTTCTCATGGGAGGCTCCCTGGTACTACTCGGGATGCTCTACTGGTCTTCTTCTCTCATCGAAGGGGACCTCAAAGCGATGAGAAAAGAGCTCAAACGACTCCAAGAAGAGACGAGCAACCTCAACCAAAAAATCCGCTTCGAAAGACTCCACAGGGGAGGAATCCAAGAACCAAATCCCCTCCATGACTTAAGCGCACGACGCTCACAGGTCGACTCAAAATACCCCAATCTACTCGAGGAAGATACATTTTACTCACAGACACTCCCCGCCCTTTTAGGAGATGACTTCCATCCCCAGGGGATTCTGAAGGAGGCAATGATGGGAAGGCCCGATAACCTCCACCCCTTCAACAACTTTCGTGATGTTTCTAACATGATCGATATGTGCACCGTTCGTGTCGCTAGCCTCGCCTTCGGAAAGTACGAGACCATGGCCCCTGATATGGCCATCAAACTGGAAGCCCGCCCCCAGACAGATAAACCCCATCTCAATGAGTACTGGATCCACCTCCGCTCCAATGTATTTTGGGCACCACTTGATCGAGACCACTTTCCCCGCAGCCTTGAACTCGCCCCCCAATTTTTCCAAAAACACCCCGTTACTGCCCATGACTTCAAGTTTTTCTACGATACAGTCATGAACCCCTATATCTCTGAGGCAAAAGCCGCCTCACTGAGAACGTATTTTTCTGACATCGAATCATTTCAAGTAATCGATGACCACACCTTTGTCATCCGATGGAAAGCAAATGAGACGATCGATGAAGCGGGGAACCCGGAAGAAAAAATCAAGTATACCTCTCTCTCTTTGACAGGTGGACTCCAACCTCTTCCCCGTTTTGTCTACCAATACTTCGCCGATGGAGAGAAGATTATCGAGGAAGAGGGAGATGGGAACGCCTATCGACACAATTCGATTTTTGCCCAGAACTTCTCACAACACTGGGCAAAGAATGTGATTGTGAGCTGCGGGTCTTATCTCTTTGACGGAATGAATGAGGAAGGGATTCTTTTCCGTCGCAACCCCGATTTTTACAACCCTTATGCAACTCTTGTGAAAGGAGCCCACTATCTTTTTAAAGAGAGCCCAGACGCTGCTTGGCAAGACTTTAAAGTCGGGAAAACCAGTTTTTGTACCCTCTCTCCCAATCAACTTCTTGAACTTGCCCAATTTCTCGAAAGCCCCGAGTATCAGATCCAGCAATCCAAGGGACAAGGAATTGAAGAGCTCGATTTTGTCGATATGGGCTACTACTACATCGGGTGGAATGAGACAAAACCTTTTTTTGGTTCTCCTAAGATTAGACAAGCTATGAGCATGGCAATCGACCAAAATCGGATTATCGAACAAAATCTCAATGAAATGGGAGTTGATACCTCAGGCCCTTTTTTCCGGTACTCTTCATCCTATAACGATGAAATTCCCTCTTGGCCTTTTGACCCCGATGAAGCGCGAAAAATTCTTGATAAAGAGGGGTGGATTGATCTCGATGGAGATGGAATCCGAGACAAAGTGATCAATGGAGAGAAAATCCCTTTTCGTTTTAGCCTCACTTATTTTGTAAAATCCCGCTCTTCAAAAGTCATCGCCGAGTATATTGCTACGTGCATGAGAGAAATCGGTGTCGAATGCCTCCCCAAAGGACTCGATATCGCTGATATCTCAAGACAATTTGACGACAAGAATTTCGATGCCCTCTTTATGGGGTGGAAATTAGGAACTCCTCCTGAAGATCCGCGGCAGCTTTGGCACTCATCAGGCGCCAGAGAGAAAGGCTCTTCCAATGCAATCGGATTTTGCAACCCCAAAATCGATCTTTTGATCGAAGAACTGAATTACGAATATGACAAGGAAAGACGTACCGAACTCTACCACAAATTTCACAAGATCATTCATGAGCAGTGCCCCTATACTTTCCTCTATGTCCCAAAAATACGCCTCCTCTATCGACAATCTGTCCAAAATCTATTCATTCCAAGAGAGAGACAAGACCTCATTCCGGAGGCTGATATCCCTGAGCCGAGCAAACAGGTGGTGTGGCTAAAAGAGTATGATTGAGTATCTCATTAGGCGTATCCTTCTTCTTCCTGTGACCCTTTTTGCCATTATCTTGGTCAATTTTGTAATCCTCAATCTCGCTCCAGGAGAGCCTGCAAACATGGCTCAAGTGAGTGCTACAGGAGAGGCCTCTCGTTCAACCGACCAAGCAAGTGGAGGAGATAATCAGTATCTGGTCTTCAGAGAACACTACGGACTTACTCTTCCGATTCTCTTTAACCCTTGGCCCTCCATCTCTGAAGAAAAAGTTCGCGATGCGATTACCACTATTGCTGAAAATGGTGAAGAGCTGAGCTCCTCAGACCTCCACCACCTCAAAATACTTTGGGGGGATCGAGCCCGCTTTGTCATGCCTCACTTTCTCTCTTACGCCCTTGACCTTGCAAATTCACTAGAGCAGAGAAAAACAGCAGCGAATTTCTTCATTCGCGGAGGGGTCAAACAAGGGTATGTAGGACCCACTTTGACAAAAGAAGAAAGCCAAGAAAATCGGGTGATTGCCCGCCAAAATCTCTTCTTACAAGGACTCCATGTCTCGAAAAGTGACACTGTAGAAGAAACAGATGCAAAAATCTCTCAACTAATCGCATGGTACAAGGAACATGGAGGAGAAGAAGCTTTCACCTACAAAGGAGGGAAAAAAGCAAAAACGCTTCTTTTCGAAACCCGTTTCTTTCGTTATCTTAAGCGGGTAATGACCCTCGATTTTGGGACGCTTCGCAATGACAACAACAAACTCGTCATTCACGAAGTAGGAAGTAGAATCAAGTACTCGTTAACCTTGGCCCTCATACCCATGGTGGTCACTTTCATCCTCTGCCAATTTTTTGGGATGTGGATGGCTACACACCAAAATCAATGGCCTGACTACTCTTTGAATGTTCTGTTCCTGATCCTCTTTGCCATCCCTATTTTTGTAGTTGCTCCTTTTCTGATTGAAAAAATAGCACTACATAGAACCATCCCTTTCACCCAGATTTCCATCCCCTACAGTGGTTTCCACAGCCCTGAAGCAGCTTATGACACTCTCACCTCAACACAAAGGTTAGGTGACGTGGCTCTCCATCTTTTTCTCCCTCTTGTTGCCATCATGTACGGCACTCTCGCTATCCAAGCTCGTATTTCTCGCACAGCTTTCCTTGAAGTCCTCAGACAAGATTTTGTCCGCACTGCACAAGCCAAAGGACTTCCTCGCCAAACCGTCCTTTGGAAACACGTGGGAAGAAATGGAGCTATCACTATCGTCACTTCACTAGCTGCTTCTTTAGGTGTGATTTTAGGAGGCTCCCTCATCGTGGAAACGATTTTTGAAATCAACGGATTCGGACGATTCTTCTACGAAGCGATTGTAAACAGAGACTACAATGTTGTTTTATTTTCGGCCTTTGCCGGCTCTTTTTTGACCCTCATCGGATACTTACTAGCTGATATTTGTTACACCTTTCTCGACCCAAGAGTGAGCCTATGGAATCCCCGAACATGAACGAACAAACATACAAATCATATTGGAGGGTAGTCTGGGAGAAGTTTCGAAAAAACCGAGTCGGAACCATCGCTCTTGTAGTTCTGATCCTCTTTTTTCTTGTAGGTCTTTATGCCCCTTTTTTCGCATCGAGTAAACCCCTTGTGGTCTACTGGAAAAAAGAGCTTTACTTCCCCTTATTCCGCTACCTTTTCTATTCCGGTTTTTACTCAAAGCCGATTGATCTTTTCTTCAATCTATTGATGTTTACTTTCCCTATCGCCCTTCTATTTGCTTTTTTTACTAAGGGAAAAATACGGCTTGTTTCTCTCACCTCACTTGCCACCCTCCATATCGCTTTATTTGTTTTGATTCTCCAAGGAGCGGCAAAAGACCCTTCCCAGGCAGGCAGAGTGGGGCAAAAGGCGACAAAACGAGCTCTTGAGACGAGGTCCTACCGTGAAGACCCTCTTCTTGCTCCTCTTCCACACCAAACCACCTGGCATGCCGAAAAAAAAGAGATGTCCCCCTACCAGAAGCTCAATCTTGTTTTACGCTACCATCAGCGTCTTGCACAACACAACCGCCTTGCTCCTTACAGTCAGCGATTTGCCGAAGATACGGGAAAAGAGATGCCGACTCTTTTTGCTGTGGACAGGAGAAACGAAGAATCCAAGAAAAAACAGAATCTTGCAATCCTCGAAAAAAATGCTCTTGCCTACCAGAAGGGGAAAAACCTTCTTCCAGAGCTCACAGCAACCTATCTCCCCTATTCTCACGACTTCCTCATTGCAAAATACGAACTCGAACATCCCTCTCTAGAGAACCAAGTTGAAAAGGAGAAATCGTATGAAAAGCTCGTGGAGACATTCGCTTCTTATCGCACTCCCTTAGCTGCAGCACGCCACACGATCGAATCATATGAGAAGGCCTTAGCAGGGCTCACCTATATCGAAGAGAGAGAAAATTGGCTCATCAAGGAGTCGGAAAAAATCCGGATGCTCATTCCCAACTTCTTCCGCTCCTTCCACTGGGAAGACGACGCTGGAGGGACGCAGATGGCAAACAGCTATCTTCCCTGGTGGGAACTTACCCGACTCAATAGAAAGGATCTTGTCGCGAGCCTTCTTTTTGGGATACGTGTTTCGATTGTGGTAGGTCTTTCGGCCGTTCTCCTCTCTCTTATCGTTGGTATCCCCATGGGAATGATCGCTGGATATTTTGCTGGAAAAACCGATCTTTTCATCTGTCGGATGATCGAAATTTGGGAGGCGATGCCTACTTTTTTTATGCTCCTTCTCGTCATTGCAATCGCGCAGAACAAATCAATTTTCCTGGTGATTGGAGTCTTGGGAATTTTTGGATGGACAGGGTTTGCCCGTTTTATACGGGGAGAGACCCTCAGGCAAAGGGCATACCCCTACGTACTTGCCTGTAAAGGGATGGGATTTGGAAACGGAAGGATTATGTTCTCCCATATCCTCCCCAATGCGATCCCTCCTATCCTCACTTTGCTCCCTTTTTCCATGATGGCCGCAATCACAAGCGAAGCTGGCCTCTCCTTTTTAGGACTTGGTGAGGAAGGGTCGACCTCTTGGGGGGTGTTAATGGATGAAGGTCGTTCAGTATTCCCAGCTGAAGCATATCTTCTTTGGCCTCCTGCCATCCTCCTCACTCTCCTCCTCATCAGCATCGCCCTTGTGGGAGATGGCCTCCGCGACGCCCTCGACCCTAAGAGTCAATAGAGCGCAGGTTTAGTTTGACTTTTGGGGATTTTGCTTCCAGTTGGACGATCTCTCGCTTGCCGTATCACTTGATACGGCAAGCGAGAGATCGTCCAACTGGAAGCAAAATCCCCAAAAGCTCTTTGCAATCCACAAAACCAACCTTGTTCTCCTTCACTTCAGCAATACAGGAATCTCCCGAAGCCTGTAATTGAAGAAAAAAGCCTGTTCTTACACAATCTTGCGCATAAGCTCGGGAAGCAAACACAAACAGGAACATCAAAATGTACAACTTCTTCATCATTTTTTTGCTCAATCTTTTTCTTTTCTTGCCGAATCCTGGCTTGATGGCAGAAATCGAGAGGCCAAATAATCAGATTGTCACTTTCGTTGAAAACCTCATGATTCGAGAAGGGGGATTCTATACGCTACTTGGCTCTAAGCCCATGACAATATTCGATATCACTTGCACCATTGAAGAGAATGAGGAGGATATTGCCAGAAGCTATGAGAACTCCAAATTGTTTTTCGAAAAAGCCAAGAAAGACCCCGAAAAATCCCATACAAACGGAGCCTCTCTACCGGATTTTGAAGAATATAGAGCGGTGTGCCTTTCGCGGCTTACGACCCATCAATTTCTGAACAAAAAAATGCTTTGGGAAGTTTGGTTAAAAAAGAGGGGGACTTTTTCCACCCCTGCTTACATCCTCACATCGAGAAGAATTGGAAAAGGGGAAATGGGTGTTTTCCTCAATATCCCTCAAATGTTGCATATCTTGAAAAAACACCAAAATGAATTTAGGCAAGAAACAGGTATGGAATTTGAAATCTCGGCTATTCTTGATTCATTTGAGGATGAATACTCTGTTTTTTGGAACAAAGTTTGTGGAAATCATTACCTTCTTGGGCTTTTATTGGGCTATGGAGAAAAAAATGCCTATCTTTTCAATTGGTTGAAGACAAACTCTCTTCCCTTAAGTGCAGTATCAATCCTGCGATTTCCCGATCTTTCAAGGCTTGAACAGACTAAAACACCGGCACTTAAGAAAAATAATCCTGTCGAAGATCTTCCCATCCCTTACTTTGTCTCCTTTGAAATCAATGATCCTGAAATCCAGAGGTATGCTACGGAGAAAGAGAAAATTATAAGCTTTCTCAAAGAAAGAGATTATATCGCATTTGCTCTTGACCATCTGAAACCTTGCCTTGAATGAAATTTCACCACAGAGGAAAGAAATCTCTCCCTGTGTACTCTCAAGTACTCCGTGGTGGCAAATCACCCACCATAGACATCGAAGTGTATGGAATTTTTAGTGAATCTTATTAGTGGTATCGTTGCATACTGTTATGATCCATGCAAACCACATGTCAGACTGACGAGGATAGAAAGAAACATAATGTATTGATTGTTAAAACTTAAATGCAAGGAAGTTGCTGGCAATTGGAAAATTGTTCGGCCGTGCAAAAATTGCGAATATCGATGAGACGATTTTGCTTGGCGCTTTTTTAGAAATCGCTGAGAAGTTTGAGGATCGTTCAGCCGCTCCCGCTGCTCCAGAAAATTTCTCGCGAAATAGCAAATCTATTTTTAAATAAAAACTGCAATTATTTTGGGCAATAGCCAACCCTCTAACCCCCTCGATTCAGCTCGTATAAATTGTCCCTAGTAATAAGATGGTCTGTAATCCATGCAAAACTCTTTTTAACCACCTTTTTGCCCACTACCTCCAATGCTTCACATGCGAAAAAATTCACACTGGGGGATCCTTTTGTGTCATTCAGAGGTACTCCATTCACGTAACGGAAGGTATAACGATTTTTGCCAACGACAATCTCTTCTTCTTTACAAATCCCTTCCGCCCGTTGAAATAAAGTTCGGTTCCCTTCTGGTTTAACAGCTACAATATGGCTATAACCAGCTTCTTTTAACTCATTGATGTAGGGTGTATTTGCGGAAAGGGTGTCTGATACCAAAGTCAATTTCAAACGTGGGTGTTCGCGTTTCAAATCTTTCAGAAAACGATGACTTGCATTTCTTTCACAGTCGTTTTTCACAGATCCATCTTGCTTCGTGATAGGTTCGGGACACAGAGGAATGACTTGACGACGGTCAGGGTGTGCTATTGCGGCTGACAAAATTTGATGGTGGTAACTGACACGTCCATCTCTATGATGCTTTTCGCAACAATTCTGGCAATGAATGCTTTCTGAATTAAATATTTGCGTTCCGTCTACTAGGCACAGGTATCCTCCAAGAAAATTATAACTTTCCAAAAGTTTTCCATCCTGAACACCACGAAACAATGAGAGGTAGCTTTTTCGAAGATCTTTGGGATCCACCTCGTCAAGTTGTTCGCGCATGTATGTATCGCTTGGCACATTTTCTACTCCATAGAGGGTGCGTAAATTGTGTTTAACTACAGGCTCAAAACGTTGCATGTCAAAGGCGAGTAGAGAGGATGATTTAAGACTAAACATGGCTAATGCCGACATGAGACAGTCTTGGAGAGATATACGTTGGTTTTTCTTAGTTACTTCGGAGGAACTGATTTCATCAAATACCTCTCTCACTCTGGCCAGAAGACCTTTTGCCGATAAAGTTTTTTTTCTTTATGATTTTTCTCCCTGCGACAACCTGGCAAGCCTAAAAAGTGCAAAACCCTGGCATACGTCGAGGCCAGACGCTGACCACGAAACACTATTGACAGGATTTGCAGTCTTTTTTTGATAATTCGCTCAATGTTTTTAATACTGCTGTGTCCACTATTAAGATGGTTAATATATCATTTTCAATGTTTTCTTCGGTGTCATTTATGTGCTTGTTATTATTGTTTAATGCTAATCTAGAAATATAATTCATTTTACTTCTTCTAAACCTTTTAACTATATTTACTGCATCGCATAAATTTTTGGCGCAGGAAATATCTTCTCTAAAATTTTCTAACTCAGGTGATGATTTCAGGATGTCATTTACTTTGCTGTGATAGTTTTCAGGAAAATACGAAAGAAACGATTTACAAGGTGTACAGGTACCGTCTGGAGGACATTCAAGGCATACTGAAAGATTAGATTCTAATTCGGGCTGAAACTTTAGGCAAAAAACATTTCCAAATGACAATTCGGAGAAAGCTAAAGTAGCTTTTGATATGTTATAAGTGACACCACCAATTATTAATAAAACTGTTGCTCCTATCAACCAGCAGCAGATTGTTTGCCCATACCACCTTTTGCGATGACCCCACACTACTACAAAAAATGCACCTAAGCCCAATAATAGGAAGAAAATGTCGAGTACATATTTACACTCTATATTCTTTATGCAGGGCGCAACAAATATCCCAATAATCAGTACGATAATCAGTACGATAATCAGTACGATAATCAGTACGATAATCGTCCCTTTGTTTTTTTCCCAAAAATCTTTCATGACCAATGACATTTATGCATTATATCTGATTATAGATATAATTTTTTTTTTATCAATCCAAAGATTCAGCTATTGGGCAAAAGGGGCAGGTGAAGTGTTTCCCCTTAATGCTAAACTCAATCTACCAAAGGAGAGCTATTCTTATCTTTTGCAGGACTGGGCTATGTCGATGGGTGTTCAGGGGGCATGGGACAAAGTCAGGGCCACTTTTAAGAATATGTTTTTCAATTGATCTGTGGAGCAGTAGCTTAGAACGGATTGCAGAAAGAACGAAACAAGATGTGACTGGATTTTATGAGCATCACTCTAGTCAGGAATATAAAGATGAGGCAGAGTTGCTGGTAGTAACTGTTGATGGCAAAGGTATTCCAATGAAGAAGAAGGAGCCTACTCAAAAGAAAGTGCGCTTGAAAAAGGGGGAAAAGCCCGGCAAGAAGAAAATGTCAACAGTGACCGTCGTATATACTGTTGACCGACACCCTAGAGAAAAAGAAGGTATTTTCTCTCGAAAATCGACTGTAAATAAAATTCCATTTACCATCTTTAAAGCAAATGAACAAAAATGCGTACTCCCTGCTCAAAAGCACTTCTGAGGCTGTTTTGAATTTTGAGGAGCGTTTTTTTCTCTATGTAAATAACTGAGCATCAATCTTGGAAAATAGCGGGAATTGCTGAGGATCGTTCAGTGCAAAAACGGTGGAAAGAAAAGGGTGAATTGTTTGAAGAAAATGAGTCTGATGAAAAACAAGAAGCGTTGATGGTTTCGTTTGCGGATGCTTCTGATTCTGAAATGAAATCTAGATTGAAGGCCATGGGGTTTAAGTGGAACAAGTTTAGGAAAGAGTTCTACGGATGTGGCGACAGAAAATCGATCGAGAATGAGTTGAAGGGGCTCGATTTCCAAATCGAGGTAGCAGCAGAGTGAGTCTTGCTAAAAAGAGATCTGCCCTATCCCCTACCGGTACTCTGCTGCTCGTTACTGTATTTTCCTTTTTTGCTCTGGTAGTCTCCTATTCGGCTGAATATATTTGGAAGATAGAGCCTTGCACGCTTTATACTGCACCTAGTTGTCTTGGACACGAATTTGGGGTAAACTGAACCCTAATTTAAAGGAGAACTAGATGATGACAGACGTACAAATTCAAGATAAAAATGCGCAAAAAGTAGAGATTCC
>JAAKFR010000068.1 GCA_011064985.1 Chlamydiota bacterium | reverse complement strand
AGGGAGAAAATTCAGAGATGGGCTTGCTAGCATCAAGAAAACATGCTTCAGGCTTGGTTTGAGTTTTTGGGAGTATTCTTTGGCATCGTTTCAAGGGAAGCCACCTGATCTTGCACAACTCGTACGCGTTCGCTACCACGATACACCTTTGCCATGACTTTTTAAGGACTTACGTCTAGGCCTCGATCTCCTTGTACAATCCTGCGAGCCAGAGGGGAAGATCGTGGTCGTAAAGAGAAGAGAAGGGGTTTTCGGAGGGACCTCCAGGAAGAGAGGTGAGAGCGGTGGAAGTACCGAGATCGGAGAGGAAACGGTAGGAGGGGCCAGTAGTTACCTCTCGCTCATGCTCATGGAAGATTTGGATCGCAGAGATGGTGGCGCGAGAGCCGGTGGCAGAGAGAGGTCCCCGATCTACTCCTACCCATTTGGGAAGTCTCCCATCAAAGAAAAGATGATGCATCGTAAACTGGTTCTCCCCTCCCCATGTGGGAACAGGCACTTCTGAGAAGGAATCTAAGGTAGCTAGAAGGATCCTTTTCCAAGTCGCCTCTTTCCCCTCCTGCCCGTACCAGATTGGATCGTCTGATAAAAGAGCTCGGTCAAAATGACCATGAATAAATATGAGAAGGCTATGGCGAGTAGCGATTTGACGCCATGCCTCTTGCCCAAACATCCTTCCAAATACCTCTTTTTGGAGGTTCCGGTAGAAGGCTTCGAACAAGACGGCTCCTTGAGAGTCAAGCGAGTACTCCCCTCCCCATTTCTTCAGAATTTCACCTTCTTTTGTGTCTGGAAGGAGAGGGAGAAGCTGTTCCAAGAAGGCTTTTGCTTGGTAAGAGACCACATCAGTTTGGATTTTCTCCATCTCCTTTAACGTATATTTTTTCTCTTCAGAAAGGAGGGTAACGATCCGATCGTTTCGGTAGGAGGCAAAAGGGGTTGTAATCGCGATGTACTTCCCAAGACCATTTTTGTCATCATTTGCGCTAGAGAGAAACCCTCTTTCTGGGTTGATCTCATAGCCAAGCTCTCCACCAGGAACATAACCATCCCAATGGTTCTTTTTTTCCCATGCAGGGAGGGGGAAGAGAGTAGTCTCAGTTCTTTTGGGAAGACGACCCGATTGCTGGTAGGCGATATTCCCTTTGAGATCAGCCAGAAGCCAGTTGCCAGGAATGGTGATCATCTGGATCCTTTCTCTTGCCTCATGCACTGTTTGACAAGAAAAAAGAGCGGAAAGTCCGTTTATATTCGGAGACGCACTTCTCTTATATCCCGACCAGGCATGAGAGAGGTAGAGTCCATCCTCAATCTTTGGATTTAAAGGATCTTCTCGTTCAAGAACGCCCGTATCAGTCTCGTAAAAATACAGGATGGTCTCCCCCCTTTTCTTCCGGTGCAAAACCTCTTGACGGCAGGTTATAGGAACCCACAACTCTTCTCTCCTGCAACACCCATCACGGATCTCCTCGAAGAAAAAATCTACCGTGTCCATCATCCCATACGTAAAATTTGCAGCAATCGATTCCGATCTTCCCATGATGAGCCCCGGGATCCCTGGCATTGAGATTCCCATTTGGAAGTGACCCCCTACTCGCATCATCGCCTCATACCAAATGGAAGGCAGACGGTTGATCTGCAGATGGGGATCGTGACAAACAAGAGGGGTTCCACTCGCAGATTTCTCCCCAGAAACCACCCAATTGTTACTGAAACCGGGCTCGAATTCGATCTGGGCATCTAGATAGGGAAACTCAAGATGAGCCTTTCGGATCAGCTCTATGGTCTCTTCAGGAATTTTGTCGAGATAAGGAGTGAACAATTTTTGGAGTTTCTCAAGTGAAACCCCCTCACGTATCGCTCTTACGATCAACCGCTCCACCCTCTCCTGCACTTGGCCAAGCCCAAAATACATCTGCATTTTGATCAAATTGAGGATGTCAACGACTGTCCAAGGGTCTTTAGGGACTCGTCCTAGCTTTGCTAAAAGGGGAGCTCCTTTTTTTTCGAGTACAAAATTCACCCCCTCACAATACGCCCCAGCCCACTTTTTCGCCTCGGGGGTGACATTTTGCAAATCGACTTCCACTTCTCCAGCAAGATCCATCTTCCTAGCCAGATAATCAAACGCGAAGGCCTCCTCTGTATCGAAAAAGTACTCGGTGATTTTCCCTTTGGCAAAAACCCGGGTAAGGAGCATCTGCAACAGCCTGTCAATCCCATGCGCCACTCCTAGCCCCTTTTGGATGGCATACTCATCATCACCACGGATCGCAACAACCCCTCCCCTACCTCTACGAAGAGAGATCAAAGAGTCCCCTACCTCAAACTCTTTCCAACTCTTACCTAACCTCATACCTCCCAATTAGTACCTCTCTTTCGATCTCTGTGGTTATAAAAATAATACGAAGAATGGATCTTTCGCAAGAGTCTTAATTGTGGAGGAAGAGGATGACGTCGCCATCTTGGACGATGTAGTCGCGCCCTTCAGCCCGGAGTTTTCCAGCTTCGCGGACACCATTGCGCCCTTTGTAGTGCACCATATCCTCAAAAGCGACCACTTCTGCACGGATGAATCCCTTTTGGATATCGGTATGGATCTTACCCGCCGCTTCAGCAGCTGTTACCCCCTTGGGGATGGTCCAAGCACGGGTCTCTTTCTCACCAGTTGTAAGGAAGGAGATCAACCCCAATATCTCAAAAGAGGCGTGGATCAACCGATTGAGGCCTGTTTCCTCAAGACCTACACTTTCTAAAAATTCTTGCTGCTCTCCAGGCTCAAGATCGGCGATTTCCGCTTCCAATTTGGCACAAAACGGAACACAGAAAGTTCCCTCTTTCTTCGCAAACTCTTCCACTTGTTTTATGTAAGGGTTGTCCATCTCGGGTAGATCCTCTTCAGACACATTGGCTGCGTAGAGGACCTTCTTTTGAGTCAGAAAGGGGTAAGGATGGAGGAACTCATCCTCTTCATCTGTAAAGGAGAGGGTACGTAGAGACAAGTCTTGGTCGAGATGGCTGATGACTTTTTCCAACGCCGCCACAGTCGGGAGGAGCTCTTTGCGCCCTTTCGCTTGTTTCTGGAGTTTCCCATGAGTGTTTTGGGCTGTTTGCAAATCGGAGAGAATCAGCTCGAGCTGGACCGTCTCAATATCCTCGATTGGATCGATCTTCCCTCCTACATGGATCACCTCATCGTTTTCAAAACACCTGACAACGTGGAGAATCGCATCCGTCTCCTGGATATGGGCAAGAAACTGATTCCCAAGTCCTTCTCCTTGAGAGGCTCCTTTTACAAGGCCAGCGATATCAACAAATTGCATGGAGGCGTGGATGATCTGCTTACTATTGGATAGATCCGATAAAACCCCTAGCCTTGGATCTGCCACATCGACGACTCCAATATTTGGGTCAATTGTGCAGAAGGGGTAGTTTGAAGAGGCAGCCCCCGCCTTGGTCAAGGCATTAAACAGAGAGGACTTCCCCACATTTGGAAGCCCCACAATCCCACAAGTAAGCTTAGACATAACCCAACATTATACCCTGGGATTGCTGAAAAACTCAAGTCGAAATTGCTATTTACCCATACTACTGCCTTTCATATACTCCGGGGGTATGGCAGAGAAAAGTGAAAAGGCGACCCCGAAAAAGCTGAAAGATGCCCGAAAAAAAGGACAGGTCGCGAAATCTCAAGATTTTCCCTCTGCCTTCACCTTTATCACCGCCGTTGCGCTCACTTTATGGCTTGGCGGATATCTCTACGATAAAATCGTTGGATTCATGGTCAATCTGTTTAAGATGGGAGGGAGAGTCGACATCGTCCAGGTCATGCCGTTTATCTTAAAAGATATGATCATGGTCATTGTCATGGCATCCCTGCCTATTCTGGTCGTTGTCTCTGCCGTCGGAACTCTTGTAGGCTTTCTCGTTGTGGGACCCACCTTCGCTGTTGAGGTCTTCAAGCCGAATATCAAAAAGTTCAATCCGGTAGAGAATCTGAAGCAAAAATTCAAGATGAAGACCGTTGTCGAACTGATTAAGTCGATTCTGAAAATCTTTGGGGCTGCAATTTTGATCTATCTTGCTGTGAAAAATAGTCTTGACGATATTATTGCAACTGTAGCTCTCCCTCCTGCAGTGAGCTTGATCGTTTTTAAGAAGATCCTCTACAAAGTCGTTGTATGGATTGGGGTCTATTTTATCTTGATTGCTGTCTTTGATCTCATGTATCAGAAGTACAACTTTGCCAAAGAAATGAAAATGGAAAAGTTTGAGGTAAAACAAGAATATAAGGATACAGAGGGGCATCCGGAAATTAAGGGAAAAAGACGACAACTAGCGCAAGAAATTGCGTATGACGAAGGAAGCAGAAACATCAAGCGGGCTAAAGCCGTTGTGACAAATCCCTATGATGTGGCAGTAGCCATTGGATACGAACCAGAAAAGTATAAAGCCCCATGGATCATAGAAATGGGGACAGAAAAACGGGCTCTGGCTATTATTGCCGTCGCTGAAACTCTTCAAATCCCAATTATGCGTAACGTCCCTCTAGCACACCAATTGCTTGATGAAGGCGAGGTGAACAAGTTTGTTCCCGAGTCGACATATGACGCCGTTGGGGAAATTCTCCTCTACGTAGCGTCCCTGAGGGTAAAGGAAACTGAATAACATATGAACAAACTGCTCAATATCCTTAGGAATCTTTTTGGCGGAGGCGGCGTCGTAACTGCTATCAACCAGTCGAGTGATTTTATCTTGGCTGCATGGATCATCGCCGTAGTCGTGATGATCGTTCTCCCTGTCCCTCCACCTGTCATCGACCTTCTGATCACCTTTAACCTGACTGCTGCTGTCGCTCTTTTGATGGTCTCTCTCTACATCCCGAGTGCTATCCACCTCTCGATGTTTCCTTCTATGCTCCTTGTCACGACCCTTTTCCGTCTTGGGGTAAACATCTCCTCGACAAGACAAATTCTCCTCCATGCCTACGCGGGAGAAATTATCCAAGCATTTGGAGATTTCGTCGTGGGGGGAAACTACGTTGTGGGTCTTGTAATATTCCTGATCATCACCATCGTCCAGTTCATCGTAGTGACTAAAGGGGCTGAGCGGGTAGCTGAAGTGGCAGCCCGATTCCGCTTGGATGCGATGCCCGGTAAACAGATGGCGATTGATGCCGACCTCCGTGCTGGATCGATCGATGCCAACCAGGCCCGAGAGAAAAGAAACCTGATCCAAAAAGAGAGTGAACTCTATGGAGCGATGGACGGGGCGATGAAATTCGTCAAAGGGGATGTAATCGCAGGGATGATCATCGCCTTCATCAATATTATAGGGGGGTTAATCATTGGGGTAGCCATGCATGGGATGACCTTGAAACAGTCTGCCAAGGTCTACACCCTCCTCTCGATCGGGGATGGTCTTGTCTCCCAAATCCCCTCCCTTTTGATCTCTCTTACCGCCGCTCTTGTCACAACTCGCGTTTCAAGCGAAAGAAAAGATGCCAACTTAGGGCAAGAGATCTCCTCCCAGCTATTAAGAGAGCCAAGAGCCCTTTTGCTCGCCGCTTTTGCCACTCTAGGATTGGGCTTTTTCAAAGGGTTTCCCCTATGGACCTTCTCCCTTCTTGCTACAGTTTTGGCCCTTGCAGGGATCGGTGTATGGCGTAAGAAGAAAAAAGAGGCAGCTCGAGCTGCAGCAGGCGCCCCTGGAGCTATTGAGACCGATATTGAAGGACATGTGATTATAGGGGGAGGCGCCGAAGAATTCGCTCTTACTCTCCCTGTGATCTTGGAATTGGGAGAGGGTTTGAGCAAACTGGCTCAAAAGGCGAAGGGAGTCCCAAGTCTTGTAGAGGAGTTGATCCCAAAGATGCGCCAAGCCCTCTACCAAGATCTAGGAATCCGCTACCCAGGTGTCCACGTACGGACCGACTCTCCCTCTCTAGAGGGGGATGAATATACGATCCTCCTCAATGAAGTTCCCGTCGTTCGTGGAAAGATTCCTGAAGGGTATCTCCTGACCAATGAACTCGAGGAGAATTTGCGACGATACAATCTCCCCTACATCTCCTATAAGAATGTAGCAGGTCTCCCCTCCTTGTGGGTGGAAAAAAAGTACCAGGAAGTGATGGACCGAGCTGGAATCAAGTTTTGGACACCTGTCGAGGTGATGATCCTCCACCTCTCCTATTTCTTCCGAACCAATGGAGCAGAATTTTTAGGGATCCAAGAGGTCCGCTCAATGCTCGAATTCATGGAGCGCTCCTTCCCCGACCTCGTCAAAGAGGTCACCCGCCTCATTCCCCTCCAGAAGCTCACCGAGATCTTCAAACGGCTGGTTCAAGAGCAGGTTTCGATCAAAGACCTCCGAACCATCATGGAGGCTTTGAGTGAATGGGCCCAAACAGAGAAGGACACCGTATTGCTGACCGAATATGTCCGGGCCTCTCTGAAAAGATACATCAGTAACAAATACGCACAAGGGCAATCAACCCTCTCAGTCTACTTGCTTGATCCTGAGATCGAGGAGATGGTGCGTGGTGCGATCAAACAGACTTCTGCCGGCTCCTATTTGGCTCTTGACCCCGACTCGGTCAACTTAATCCTGAAGGCGATGCGGAATACGATTGTCCCCACACCTCCAGGAGGGCAACCTCCTGTTATGCTCACGGCAATCGATGTCCGCCGCTTTGCCCGTAAACTGATCGAAACCGAATATCCCGACGTCTCTGTCATCTCGTATCAGGAGGTTCTGCCAGAAATTCGGATACAACCGCTAGGAAGGGTACAATTGAGTTAACGTCATCATGAAGGAGAGGGAATGACAGATCCGATTCCGGTCAACTTAGCCGCGATTCAGCAGCGCGCTGCCCAAAAAGATTCTCGCCAACTCTTTGCAAAACAAGAGGCCTCAAAATCCCGCTTCGTCGAAGATGTCGAGAGGGGTTTTAATCCGGAAGCAGCAGAAAGAGAGGAAGGGAGACACGACAAATTCCGCTCTCTTGAAAGCCGTCGGAAGCAGGTACTCCAACCAGAGCAAAAAATCACAGAAGTTGAGGCCAAAACAGAAGAAGACCTCGCGAAAAACTATAATAGGCGTAACCCTGAACTCCCTTCCGATAAACTCCGCGACCTTAGAAACACTCTGAAACCTGGACAAACCCCTGAAGAGATCTTAAATCGTGCAACAGAAGCTTTTGAAGACCCAACTCTTGTCGACGAGGCGATGGAATACCTCGAAAAATCGACCGAAGGGGAGACAAAAGAGAATGTCCGAAAAGCGAGGACTCTTCTCAATGAGCTCAAAGGGAGGGAGGTCATTGCCGGACGAAATGTCGATGCCGTAGCAAAGAACTTTTACCAAAAAGGGATTGGCCAGAGCCCTACAGAGCTGCGCAACCTCTATCGAGACATTACCGGGAATCCTCGTGATCACAACACCCTCTTTAGTGAACTCTCTAAGCAGTACTCTTTTGATTCGCTCAAACTCCTCGTCGCTTTTTTGTTGAAAGGGATGGCCTACGACCTCAAATCGAAAGGGCCTTCGATCCAACAAGCCGAGCTCATGCGCCTCATGACCGAAATCCGCAATCTCCAGTCGATCCTCTGGGTCTACCTCTTTTTCCGCTCCAGAATGCGTTTGATCAAGTCTCAGTACAGCTTATATGATCTCGATGTCCCAGAAGAGCTCACCTTTGAACTTCTGGCAAAGGAGTTTATCCGTCTTGTGGAAGAGCGGTACCCATCCGTGATGAAATTGCTCAAGCAAGCAAAGAAATTCCGCCTTCTAGATGATCTGGAAAAGATGATCGTATTCAGTCAATACCGCGATGCAATCCGGCAACTCTCTCCCCGGTTGTATCAATCGATGCGTCACAGGCAAAATCTCCTCCTTGTGATTCTTGAAACTTTAGAAGAACTAGAGGAGAGGTTAGAAGAAGAGGATGAGGAGGCGTAACTGATGCAACCATTCGAAAATTTGATCCGCGAATTAGGAAAGGTAATGGGAATAGAACTCCGCCCCGACTCTCACCAGTCGTGTCTCATCGAGTTCCCTCAAAATGAGATCTCGATCCAAATCGACCTCGACTTTAATGCAGACCAAATTTTGGTAGGAGCAACTCTTGGAAGACTCACTCCTGGGGTCTTTCGGGAACAGATCTTTCAACAGGCTTTGCTTGCAAACGGAACGGGGAAAACCCCAAGAGGGACTCTGGCTTATAGTGAGAAAAATGATGAGCTTATCCTCTTCCAATTTCTCCCTTTAGCCTTTCTTACAGGGGAAAAGTTCTCGGAATTTCTCCAACTTTTCTTAGCCCACGCAATTGCCTGGAAAAAGGCGATCGCCAATGGGACCATCCCACAAATTGAAGAAGAGTCTTCCCAAAAATCTTCAGGAATGTTTGGGTTAAAGCCATGAGCCTAGAAGAAGAACTTTTCAAAACCCCAGCTGAGAAGCAGTGGAAGAAGATCGGAGTGCAGAACCACCACGGCATCTGTGTCCCTCTTTTCTCGCTCCATTCGGAAAAAAGTTGTGGGGTTGGGGAGTATCTCGATCTCCTTCCTCTTGTGAAGTGGTGCAAAGAAGTCGGGTTTGATGTCATCCAACTCTTACCCTTAAATGATACTGGCCTAGACACAAGCCCATATAACTCCCTTTCCGCCTTTGCCTTAAACCCTATTCACCTCAGCACCCACGCCCTTCCTGGCATCGAGAATCTTCCCAACTTTGCAGAAAGACTCGAAAAAATCCGCTACTGGAATCGAACACTAAGAATCAAATACCACATCGTAAGAGAACTAAAAATGGCTCTCCTTCGAGAGTATGTCCCCATGGCTTTCTCTTCGTTCGAGACTACTTCTGCCTACCAAAACTTCCTCATCCAAAACCGCTCTTGGCTCGAACCATACGCCCTTTTCAAAGCGATTAAAGAGAAGCAATTTTGGAAAAGCTGGGAAAAGTGGCCAACCCCTCTGAAAAGCCCCTCTGAAAACACCTATATCCAACTACTTGAGGAGCACCAGGAGAGTTGCAAATTCCACTCCTTCATCCAATTTCTCTGCTTCCAACAGCTCTCTCAGGTGAAAGAGGAAGCTGAGGCCAAAGGGATCTACATAAAAGGAGATATCCCGATCCTGATCAGCCGAGACAGCGCAGATGTATGGAGATACCGCCACTACTTCCTGGTGGACAGAGCCGCAGGTGCTCCTCCCGATATGTATACAAAAAATGGGCAGTACTGGGGTTTCCCCGTCTACGATTGGGAACAGTTGGAAAGAGAAGACTACTCTTGGTGGAAAGAGAGACTTACCTACTGCTCTTCCCTCTACCACCTCTACCGGATCGACCATATCGTCGGATTTTTCCGGATATGGTCGATCCCCCTCGGGAAGCCAGCCAAAGAGGGGACCTTCCTCCCCTCTCAGGAAGAAGAGTGGATCCCTTTTGGCCGAAAGCTGATGGAGATGATGCTGCAAACCGCTCCCATACTCCCCATTGGAGAAGATTTAGGGCTCGTCCCCCAGTCGGTGAAAGAGTGTCTCTACGAACTCGGCATCTGTGGGACAAAGATGATGCGCTGGGAAAGAAAATGGGAAGAGGACGGCTCCTTTATCCCTCCAGAAGACTACCCTCCCATGACCATGTCCACCGTCTCCACCCACGACTCAGACACACTCCAACTCTGGTGGCGCCACTACCCCAAAGAGGCCAAAATCTTCTCCGATTTCAAAAAGTGGCCCTACACCCCTTTCCTAACGCAAGAACACCACAAACAGATCCTCCACGACTGTCACCATTCCACCAGCCTCTTCCACATCAACCTCCTCCAAGAGTACCTCGCCCTTTTTCCAGAACTTGTCGCTGAGAATCCCAACCATGAACGGATCAACATCCCAGGCAAAATCCTCGACACCAACTGGACCTACCGCTTCCGCCCCTCCCTCGAGCAGATCCTCTCTCATATCCCCCTCAAAGAGACCATCCGCTCCCTCCTCTCTTAAACCACCAAACTCGTGATCGTACTCGTGTGCGTGCACAAAAAAAATAAATTATCCCACAGAGGACTTGAGCCAGGTAGCTCATCCCTTGTTGTTGGGGTGTTGTAGGGAAAGAGGGGATAGGAGTAAACTGTTCACATGTTAGTTCTTGGGATAGAAAGTACTTGTGATGAGACGGGGTGTGCGGTTGTCCGCTCTGGGAAAGAGATCTTGTCCAATGTCGTTGCCTCGCAAGAGGAGATCCACGCCTCTTATGGGGGTGTCGTCCCAGAGCTCGCCTCTCGCCAACATGTCGAAGTGATCGAAGAGATCTACGAGAAAGCGCTCGAAGAGGCCGGGATCGGAATTGACGAGATCGATCTCCTGGCTGTAGCTCATGCCCCAGGGCTGATCGGTGCTATTATGGTCGGACTCCATTTCATCAAGGGGCTTGCCCTCTCAACTGGGAAGCCCTTTATCGGAGTTAACCACCTAGAGGCCCACCTCTACGCCTCCATGATGGAGCAAGAGGTCCCTCTCCCAGCTCTTGGAGTTGTCATCTCTGGCGGCCACACCTCTTTACTCAAAGTAGAAGGGGTGGGAAAGTACCAACTGATCGGACAAACCCAAGACGATGCGATCGGAGAGGCATTTGACAAAGCGGCAAAACTCCTCGGCCTCCCCTATCCTGGAGGTCCTGAAATCGAAAGGCTCGCTTCCCTGGGAGACCCTAACCGGTATCCCCTAAAAGCAGGGAGAATCAAAAATCGCCCCTACGACTTCTCCTTTAGTGGTCTAAAAACCGGGGTTTTCTACCAGGCAAAAGGGCAAAATGCGGTAAAAGGGAGTCCGCTTCTTCTGGGCAGAACGGAAATCCAGGATTTAGCCGCAAGCTTCCAAAGGGTCGCTTTTGAGGACCTCGTCCACAAAACCCTTCTCGCTGCGAAAGATTTTTCTTGTAAAAGCATCTTGTTAGGAGGCGGAGTCACCCAAAACAAAGCCCTCCGTCAAATCCTTGGAGCAGCTTCTTCTCTCCCTCTCTACTGGCCTCCAAAAGGACTCTCTTTAGACAACGCCGCCATGATCGCCGGCCTCGCCTATCCCCTCTTCCAAGAGCGAGGAGGCGATCCCCTCACCCTCCAAGCCCTACCCAGGACCCCCTTCGCCTAATCATTCCCCTCAATTCGACTACAAAGAGCCTCCCAGGCTTCCTCATTATCTGCACTTATAACAGTTAGCTGACTCCTTATATCTGCTACCCCACTCGAGAGACGCCTTGCCACCTTTATTTTTTCCGTGGGTATCTCCCTAACGTGATCTTTTTTAGTGGTCGTATAATCCCTAGCGATTTCCACAAGAAGCGCCCTTGCAAACACCTTGAAAGGGAGATCACCATCACTCTCATCAGCGTTGTTGGAATGGATGAGAAGGGGTGATTGCTCTGCGTTATCAAGAAGGGCATTGATCCCTTCGAGATAGAGGTTGGATGCGTAGTAGTGGAGCAAAGTCCATCCCTGAGAGACCTTTCCTTGCCGCTGCATTTCACTAAATTTGTTTAGAGCATTTTTTAAACTAGCTTCCAGTTCTTGTTTGTTTCTCTCAAGAATTGTCCCTTGTTTGTTTCTCTCAAGAATTTTGCTCTTGTGGCAGTATAGGAATGGAAATGCTAAAAGTGTCCCTGCAACAAAGATGGAGCCGCTAGCGATCCCGATCATACCCATCTTTCCGACTGTTGTGGTGAGAGAGGAGAGAAACGCGGGAGAAGAGGGAG
>JAAKFR010000067.1 GCA_011064985.1 Chlamydiota bacterium | reverse complement strand
TGAAGCTTTGTGTCTTGTTAGTAAAAAGTTTGCGTATTCAATTGTCCTCTGCGGGATGAGTAAGAACACCACCTACTTTGTGCCTGAGGATGGGCACTTGGGCTTTTAACCGATTTGGGTTACGCCCAATTGATTTAGAAGCGGAGTTGGCCGTTGATGTAGAAGGCTTTTTCGTCTCCGAAGCGCCCTTCTGCTGTAATAGCCGCTTTTTCGCAATCTACAAGAGAGACTCCAACTACATATCCCAAATGTTTGCTGGGCTCTAGATCCCGAATTTCAAGGTCTGTCTGGTTGTCAATACTGACAAATGGGAGGAAGTTATCTGCATCCACCATTCCATTTGCCCACTTAATTGCTAGATAGGGGACTAGCATGTGGATCCTGTGTGAGATCCCTACACCCACTTGCCACTCTTCGTATTTCAGGCTCACATCATTGGCTGGAAACTCGCTAACAACCGCCGCCTCTGTGATTCTTGCGATATGAGGCTTTGTCCGGAAGTACTGTCCTTCAATACCAAGTACGGTACACCCACATTCCCAAATCGTCCCACGAGCACCTATGCTCCAGGAAAATTCGGTACCTGTTTCAATCACAAGGGGGAAATTTTCTGTGAAAGCAGGAACGATCACAAAAGCGGTCACATCCGTTTCGATGCGGATGTTGCTTGCTCCTAAAGTGACGAAAATATCGAATCTGTCCCACAGGTTGGCAGCGAGGTAGCCTGCATTGGTATAAATCTCAGTATGGTCGATGTCGGCTCCATGGGAGTTCTGTTTGACCTCGAGGTGACGGTTGAAAACATAATCCCCATAGAATCCCACACGAAAACTCAAAGCATCACACCAGCTGATGCAAGGATCGCAAGGGTCTCCACAGTGCCCTTCAAAGAGGAGTCCATCACATAATAAGGAAGCCTCAAAAGGGCTGCCTACAGGAAGGGCATAAAGTGACCCGCAGGTCAGAATTGTGAGAATGGATATAGAGATTTTTTTCATGTTCGCCTCGGTGATGTCAAGTTCTAGTTCTTATTTCGCAACATAGCAAAACTCTTCTTTAGAGGCAATTGCTAGAACCAAGTGTCAATTTTTTTTGGAGTCGAATTTTTCTGCTAAAGGAGGTATACTTGGGAATTCTTTAAAAAATCAAAATCTTGCTGTGCCTCAGTTAACTTTTCCCATTACCTATGCCGGAGCCTCGGATGTAGGGCTGATCCGTGAACAAAACGAAGATGTGTGGGGAGCTCTTCCGGAAAAGGGACTGTTCCTGCTTGCTGATGGGATGGGAGGACAGGCAGCAGGAGAGATTGCTGCGAAAATGGCAGTTGATACTCTACAAGAATTGGTCGAAGAGTGGACTCCTCCAGCCGACATTACGGAGGAGGGATTTTGTTCTTTTTTTACCGTTTCTATTCAGCATACGAATCGATTGATCTACCAAGCGGCAGAGAAAGAGGTTTCATGGCGGGGGATGGGAACAACGTTGACCCTGCTTTACCTGTACCAAGATCGTGCTTTGATCGCTCATGTGGGGGATAGCCGTGTCTATCTCTTGCGCAGTGGAGAACTTAGATCGCTTACCAAAGACCACTCTCTTCTTTCAGAGCTTTTCTCTCTTGGTGTTATTGAAAATGAAGAGGCTAAAGGATTTCCCTATAAACATATTCTGACAAAAGCTCTAGGGACAAGCGAAACAATCGATCCAACTCTCTCCACACTTAGATTGGAAAGTGGAGATCTTTTTCTTCTCTGCTCTGATGGATTGACCAATATGCTTTCAGATCATGAAAGCGAAGATTTATTAAGAAAAAACCGCCCCCTAAATACACGTGCTCAGGATCTTGTTGATCTAGCAAATGTGAAGGGAGGGATTGACAATACAACTGTCATATTAGTCCAAGTTGACCATGATTTACCTCGATAATAATGCCACGACCTTTCTCGATCCTCAAGTAGCTGAGACTCTAGAGGCTTTTCTCCAGAATCCTCTTGGCAACCCCTCGAGCATCCATCGAGTTGGCCAAAGGGCCAAAGGGGTTCTGTTTGCCTCTCTTGGACAAGTTGCAGCCCACTTTGGGGTCTCACCGCGAGAACTTGTTTTTACATCTGGTGCCACAGAAGGGCTGAATACTCTGATCCGATCACTCCCACAAAACGGCCACCTGATTACCTCTTCTCTTGAGCATGTCGCCATTTTAGAAGCTGCTAAACAGTTCCAAGGGTCTGTAACTTTCCTCGATCCACTAGAGGGGAGAGGGGCGATCACTAAAGAGCAAGTGGAAAGGGCCATCCAATCATCTACTTCCCTCATTCTTTTGAGCAGCACCAATAATGAAACGGGGATTGAGACAGACATAGAGGCGATAGGAGAGATCGCTCTCCAAAACCAGATCCCTTTCGCAGTTGACGCCGTTGCAACTCTAGGGAAAAAGCCCTTCAAACTCCCTCCTGGAGTAGGAGCAGCTTGCTTCAGCGGCCATAAAATCCACGCTCCTCAAGGGATCGGGGTGGTTGTTGTACGAAAAGGTTTTCCTTGGCACCCCCTCATCTTAGGAGGTCCCCAGCAAGGAGAAAAGCGGGGAGGGACAGAGAATCTCCTTGGGATTGTGGGTTTTGCCAAAGCTTTGGAACTTGCTCACGACCACCTTGCAAGAGCTCCCCAACAGATGGAGGAGCTCCGGAATCTACTAGAGGAGGGGCTTTTGAAAAATCTCCCAGACCTCGTTATCCACGGAAAAGAGGAGAGGCGGATCGGGAACATTTCGAATATTGGCTTTGTTGGAGTGGAAGGGGAGACGCTTTTGATGCAGCTCGATCTCAAAGGGATCTGCGTGAGTCATGGCTCGGCTTGTTCTTCTGGGACAATGGCGACTTCTCGCGTTCTCCAAAATATGGGGATGCCTGGCTCTGTAGCTCGTAGCTCGCTCCGGTTTTCCTTGAGTAGGTTCACAACTCTTGAGGAGATCGAAGCGACCATCTCCGAGGTGACAACCCTCGTCACCTCCCTCCGCTCTCTTTCCCACATTCCCGTGTAGTCCAGAGTATGTGTTGGCAAGGGCTTTTCAAAAAAATATAAACGCAAAGGGAACCAGGCTCGTTCGTGCCCGCTACTGGGAAATAACGAGAACGGAAGCCACGAAGAATCCGGCCTCCTCCTCGTAAGAGGAGTAAGCCATAGATGGGGGAAGGGAAGAGTGAACTTTATCGAACTCAGGTTGGTTTAGGTGTCGAGGGTTTTGATGTGGACGGTTTTGGCATCGAGGAGGGTCGTCTCTTCTGCTGTGATTTCGAAGGAGTCTACAATGACCGCATCACCAGGCTCGGGAGGGTGCTCTAGGAGAGTGGTGAGAAGCTCAGCCAATGTTTCCACTCCGTGAGAAGGGAGCTTGACTCCGAATTGTCGATTGAAATCGACAATTTTGGTGGAGCCTGGGAAGGTTCTTTCAATAACAGGAATTTTCTTCGGACTCTCTACACCCTCTTGTTTTCCAAAGATCTCTTCTAAAATGGCATCTAAAGTCAAAATACCGACAGCAGATCCGTTTGGATCTAAAACGACAGCTACTGTCTGCTGGTTTTGTCGGAATTGGGCTAGAATCGAGAGGAGTTTTGTCGATGAAGGGAGAAACCAAGGAGAGCGGGAGTGCTCTTTGAGAGAGGACGTGGTCGTTTTCCGGAGGTAGTCTCTTGCAAAAGCAATTCCTACAACGTTTTCTCGTTTCTGGTGATAAAGAGGGACAAAAGATTGTGAAGTACTATGGAGAAAATGGCGTAATTGGGTGATTGTGCTTTGCATGGGGATCATCGGAAACTGCTGCAGCGGAATCATCGCGTCATATGCACTCTTATTCCTCAAAGAGAAGATATTTGATACAACGATGTTGAACTCATCTTCTTCTTCGTGGCTTTCAAGGACCTGTTTGAGCTCATCCCTACTGACGAACACCTCGAGTCCTTCATCTTTTTTTCCAATGATTCGGGATAAAAGACGATTTACTGCTCCGATGATCCAGATAAAGGGGGTGAGGATTTTTTCAGTTGCGTAAAGGAAAGGGATCCCCCACATCACAACCTGCAAAGAGAAGCGTCTTGCTGCAAAAAGAGGAGCGAGTTCACCAAAAATCACGACGAGAAAGACTTGGGTCAGAGGGGCCCAATCGGGATTGAGATGGAGCGCTTTATACACTTCCCGAGAACTTTGGGAACCAACTTGCAGCGCGATATTTACACCCAACATGATGGTTCCAAATAACCTGGAAGGTCTTTCTAGAAGTGATTGGAGCCAAATCGCCCTCTTTACCCCTTTACTCACATAGTATTGCAGTCGGATTCGATCAAACGAAACAGCAGCCATTTCCATCATCGAATAGAACCCTTGTACTCCGATACACAAGAGAGTCAAGATGATCCAAAGATAGGGAGAACTCATCGCTCCTCTCCTTCCAAATTCCGGATATAGACTCTACGGATTCGGTTAGGGTCGGCGGCAAGTACATGGAAAAGAAAAGATCTCCAGACGTACTTGTGACCACTTTTGGGGATCGTGCCAATCTGTTCAGTCAACCAACCCCCTAGAGTAGCCATATTGCTTTCTGAAGGGAGTGAAACTCCAAAAATTGTTGCAAATTCACTGAGTTCCAACTTGCCACTTGCGATGATGACATTTTTGCCAGCCAGAGTATAGCGAGTCTTCTCGTCACGCCTGTCAACGATTTCTCCTACTACAACCTCAAAAAGGTCTTCTTTTGTAATCAAACCAGAAATCGATCCGTACTCATCAACTACAATCCCAATCTCTTCCCCCTTTTCAAAGAAATTCCGAAGTAGAGCGCGTGCTGAGATGGTTTCCGGGACAAAAAGTGGCTTGCGCAGAAAGGGGAGTAGATCCTCTCCTTGAGAGATCTTAGGTTGTTGTGAAAAAAACATCGGGGCAGAAAGGATCCCAATGATGTTTTGGAGATCTCCGCTGTGTACGGGAATTTTCGAACACTCCTTCTCCACAAATAGCTTTGTGAGTTCTTCTAAAGGAGCTTCGATATTGTAGCTCAAGATCTCTTCTCTTGGGTGCATCCGCTCTTTGACAGTATAATCGGTAAGGGAGAGGTAGCCTTCGATGAGTTTTCCTTCCTCTTTTGAAAGGACTTTAAGTGACTCAGAGCTCTTCAAGGCGTGCTTCAGCTCCTCTTTAGAAATCTCGGGTTCCTTTTTGAAAAAAAAGAAGATGAGACGAGAGAGGTAGGTGGTGATCTTGACCATTGCCTGCCGAAGAGGTCCCAGAAACTTTTGGAGGGGCCCTATCAGGGGAGCTATCCGGTAAGCAATCCGGGTGTTGTAGGAGAGGGCCAATGTTTTAGGGAAGAGTTCACCAAAAAAGAGAGTGATTAAAAGGGGGACTCCAACTTTAAGCCAAAAAGTCGATTCGACTCCAAAGAGATTGGCCGAGGTGTTTTGGATGAGGAGATTGGCTCCGATATCACAAAAAAGGAGAGTCACGAGGAGGTCTCGAGGGCGAGAGAGGAGAGAAGCTGCGAGTTGCTTTCGTGTATCGGGATCATGTTTGTATCGGTTCCTCTCACTCGGAGAGAGGGAAAAGAGACTGATTTGAGATAGCGAGAAGAATCCCGAAAGGAGGGTAAAGAGACAAAGGAGAAGTATGAGTAGTGTCTGCGTCATGGGGCTTTCTTGGGAAATAGAACTTTGGTCTCTTTTTCTGAGATAACCCCAAGTTTTTTTCGAAGAGTGAGCTCTATAGATTCGGGATCTTGCCTACTCCTGATTGCGAGTTTGACCTCTTCTTTTCTTTCTTGCTCAATCTCTATCGACTCGGTGATTATGGAAAACTTTTCTCTGAGCCGCCTCTCCTCTCGATCACGTCTTTGAATAGCTACATCATATGCAAAGTAGACAACCAAGAAAAAGAGAATAAGCCACCAAGACTTAAGTATCAGCTCTTCATAAAGGCGAGATCTAGGCTTAATGGGAAGGGTCATACAAAAGGAACGGTAATTCCTCTTTGTTTTTGGTATTTCCCGCCTCTATCCGAGTAGGAGACGCAACACTCAGTAGCTGCTTCAAGGAAGATGACTTGCGCGATCCCTTCATTTGCATAGACTTTTGCTGGCAGGGGACTTGTATTAGAAATCTCTAGAGTGATGTGTCCTTCCCACTCGGGTTCAAGAGGGGTTACATTTACGATCATTCCGCATCTAGCGTAGGTTGATTTTCCAAGGCAGATCGTGAGGATATTCCTTGGAATCCGGAAGTATTCGACACTTCTTGCGAGAGCAAAAGAGTTGGGGGGGATGATACACTCAGGACCTTGGATATCGACAAAGGCGTCTTCAGTAAAATTTTTGGGATCTACAAGTGTGTTATAGACATTAGTAAAAACTTTGAATTCATCTGCAAGTAGAATGTCGTATCCGTAACTCGATAGGCCATAACTGATAATTTTCTCACCCTCATCCGAAAAGCGGACCAGCTCGGGGTGAAAAGGAGTGATCATCTTCTCTTCTTCGGCCATTTTCTTGATCCAGAGATCTTCTTTGATGCTCATAAACGTTTACCTCTAGTAGGTAACCTGAGTTCGGTTTGGATCTCAGGTTATGAAATTTCTACTTCTACCACTTAAGGTATAGCCTTCCATTCTCTTTTTTGCTAGTCTCTTTACTGTATGGACCAATCTTCTCACGTTGAATCTTCATTTGCTGAGGAAGACCCTGGGCTCGATCTCCCTCTTCGCCCTAAAACTCTTTCCGATTTTGTGGGGCAGGAAGAGGTTTGCAAGCGGTTAGAAGTTTTCATGGGAGCTGCCAAAAAACGGGGAGAGCCACTCGGGCATGCTCTTTTTTCTGGCCCTCCAGGTCTTGGAAAAACGACCCTTGCCAATATCATCGCCAAGACAATGGGAACTTCCATCGTCGTCTCGTCGGGCCCCCTACTTGAAAAACCGAGCGATTTAGCAGGCATTTTGACCAATCTTCAAGAGGGAGATGTCTTCTTTATCGACGAAATCCATCGTCTCCCTCGCAATGTGGAGGAGTATCTCTACCCTGCCATGGAGGACTTTGTCCTCAACCTGATGATCGATAGTGGCCCCAATGCCCGCTCTGTTCAGGTGAATCTAAGCTGGTTTACTCTTATTGGAGCTACGACACGGTCGGGACTTCTGACCTCTCCTATGCGTTCTCGCTTCCCTTTTACTTGTAGGCTTCAGTATTATACTCCAGATACTTTGGAAAAAATTTTGTCCCGGTCAGCTTCTCTTCTCTCTTTTATTGTCGACAACCAAGGAGTGAAAGAAATTGCGACAAGAGCAAGGGGTACTCCCCGTATTGCCAACAACTTGCTCCGATGGGTAAGAGACTATGCGCAGATGCACCCCTCTCCAACAGTCGATCGAGATCTTGTGCAGAAAGCTCTTGCCATGCTCGCGATCGATCACAGAGGATTAGACGAGATGGACAAAAAGATTCTCTCTGTTTTAATCGACCACTACAAGGGGGGGCCGGTGGGCTTGAGCACTCTTGCAGTTGCTGTTGGAGAAGAGAGGCAAACCTTAGAAGAGGTTTACGAGCCTTTTTTAATTTTGGAAGGATTTATTCAAAGAACACCCAGAGGGCGAATGGCCACCGAGCTGGCCTACCGCCATTTAGGAAAAGAAACACTTTTATCAAGCGAGGAATCATCATGAAGCTTATCACCAATATCGCCATCGGACTATTGAGCTACACATCTTTAAACGTGTCTGCCTATGCCAATCCAAACTCGTCTCTTCACGCCCCTGCAACCCCGCAAGGACCTAGTATCCAAGTTTTACTTGCTCAGGATGTCCCTTCGGCTCTTTTGGAGGTTAAAGGCAACTACCGTGTCGTAGAAGGAGAGGGGGCTTCCCCATTGAGCTCTGGGAATTCTGGCAAACGATTTGTCGTCCATGCAATCAACGGAGGGCTCCGTTGGGGAGAAGAGTACCCAGGAGTCAAGCAAATCTCAGTTCTCTCGCAGAACCAGGATACCTGTGTCTACGTAAATGGGATCCAGTACAAGGGAGCGATTACAGTTCTTCGGGGTACAAACAACCGAGTCACACTTGTCAATGCAGTTCCGATTGAAGAATTCATGAAGTCGACACTTGCCATCCGATTTTCTGAAAAAGGGTCTAATGAGGCGATGGCCGCTATGGTGATTGCTGCTCGCACTGAAGCTTATAACCTGGTACAAAGGAGTCTTGGGAGCTCTCTTCCCTGGAATACCACTGCTGAAAAAGCCCACTACTATGGATATGGGGTTACAGGCCAAAACAATCAGGTCGATGCTCTTGTGGATGAGACCCGCTTTATGGTCTTGAGCTCTTCAACAGACACAACTCTGACGAAGCTCCCCCTCTCTCTTGCCAAAGCAGAGAAGCTTGCGGAGGCGGGTTGCGATGCGAAGAAGATTCTGACCACAGCATTCCCAAGCACTCAGATCTCTCTCACCATCCCTGCTTCTTCTTTAGCTTTGAAATAGTGAAATAAGGTGAGAAAAAACTACTAGGCATCGTGCCTTACAGAAGGAAGCTCGGAGGCTTTGAGGATGAGAGACGAATAGGGGGCTAGGGTGAAGGTTTGCTTCTGGATTTTGCGGGCGCTTTTTTCTGAGACGATGTCTTTGGGAGAGGGGAGAGGAGTGTAGACATATTGGTACCAAGGGGAGTCGTGCCAGGGGAGATGGACTGATACCTCATGGTGGAATGCATTGCAGGCAATATAGAGAGAGTAGTGGTTGAGCGAGTCGACGAGGGTCATTGCGATCAGGCGGTTTTTCTCGTTCCAGTCGGGATTGAGCGGCTCGATTCCATGCCACACAACATCCTGGTTTTTTAGGAATCGGAAGCGTGATAAGATCGGGTGGGCTTTTCGGAAGGCGATCATCTTCTGGAAGAAACGAAACATTTTGCGGTTTTTTGCTAGAGTGTCCCATTGGAACCAGTTGAAGCGAGAGTCGTGTCCCCAAGTGTTGTTGTTTCCCTTCTTTGTGTGTCCATACTCATCTCCCATCAAGAGCATCGGGACTCCTTGTGAAACAAGTAGGGCAACGAGGAAGTTTTTCCGTTGTCTCTCTCTTAGTTGGAGGACTTTTGGATCGTCTGTTTCTCCTTCCACTCCACAATTCCAGCTCTCGTTGTCATTGGCTCCATCTCGATTCTCTTCTCCATTTTCAAGATTGTGCTTGGAGTTGTAGGAGACAAGATCGGCTAGAGAAAATCCATCATGGGCCGTGATGAAATTGATGCTACAGGTGGGTGTGAGCCATTTTCCGTAGAGGTCTTCCGATCCACTTAGGCGAGTGGCAAAATTGCCCACCTCTCCATCGGTTCCTTTCAAAAACCTCCGCACGTTGTCTCTATATTTCCCATTCCATTCAGACCAGACCCCTCTTCCTGGAAATGAACCAACCTGGTAGAGCCCTCCTGCATCCCAAGGCTCAGCGATGAGTTTGGTATTAGCAAGGATAGGGTCATTGGTGATTGCCTCAAGAATAGGAGGAAATTCCAGCGGGATGCCGTCATGAGTACGGGCAAAAATAGAAGCTAGGTCAAAGCGGAATCCATCGACATGCATCTCTGTTACCCAGTAGCGGAGGCTATCGCGAATCAAGTCGACAACCACTTGGTGGTTGGTGTTCATCGTGTTTCCACACCCCGTGAAGTTGTAGTACTCTCCATTGGGGGCTAGAAGGTAGTAAATCGAATTTCCAAACCCTTTGAATGAGAATTGGGGACCTCGCTCGTCCCCTTCTCCTGTGTGGTTGTAGACGACGTCCAAGATGATCTCGATTCCATTTCTGTGGAGTTCTTTCACAAGCGTTTTGAACTCTTGGATCACAGAATCAGGATTTGTCCCATAACGGACCATGGGGGAGAAAAAATTTTGCGTAGAATATCCCCAGTAGTTGAAAAGAGGCTCTCCTGTTTCGGGATTTTCGAAAACACTGCTTCGCTCGTTGAACTCGTAAATGGGCAGGAGCTCTATTGCATTGACCCCAAGGGCTTTTAGGTGAGGGATTTTTTCGATGATCCCCAAAAAGGTCCCTCGGTGTTTGGCTCTACTCGAAGGATCTTGGGTAAATCCTCGTGCGTGCATCTCGTAGATCACAAGATCTTTCAGCGGAAGATTGGGGGGGGCATCCTCTTCCCAGTCAAAAGGATTGAGGGGGTAGATGACCCCTCTATCGATTAATGGGGGGTCTTTCGGTTTGGATTGTCCCCAATTTGGTCTGCTGACCACAAGTCTTGCATATGGATCGAGCAGGATCTGCCGATTGTCAAAGGTCTCTCCTGCTAACGGATCATAGGGGCCATCGACTCGGTACCCGTAGTGATCGGATAAGGGGATATCGTAGAGATAGATGTGCCACACATCGCCCGTTCGATTGGTTTTTGGATCGAGGAGAATTTCAGCATACGGTGCATTTTTCCCGGGCTGAAAAAGACAAAGAGAAACGACCCGTGCCCTTTTGGAAAAAACGGCAAAGTTGATCCCATTCTTGTAGGGAGTTGCCCCATAGGGTCGTGGCCATCCTCGACTCGTCTTGATCTCCATACATCTTGCATAGCAAGCACGCTCCCTATTCACAAGTTTTTTCTTGTCACCTTCCTCACTTAGCCCCGTAGCTGGTCAAGAGTTGGATGATTTGCTTGTTTTGCTTGATTGTAGCTATATCCAGGGGGGAGCGCGCCCGATGATCTTTGAGATTTGGGTTCGCTCCAAATTCTAAAAGAGCTTTAATATTTATTTTATATCTTGCCTTTCTTGCATAGTTTGCATATCCTAAATAATCATGTAGAGCTGTCCTTCCAGTTTGAGGGTGTTGAAAATCTACATTTGCTCCATGTGATAAGAGAGTGGTAATGATATTCGCATTTCGATTTTTATCAAAATATTTATCATAGTCAGCATATCTTGCTGCTACCAAAGGTGTTTCCCCGAACTTATTGAGAACATTAGGACTGGCTCCAGATTTTAAAAGAACTTTAATTGTCATAAGATCACCAAATTGAGTAAAATGGCCTAGTAGAGTATTTGATCCATACGAATGATTTGGGTCAGCCCCATAGTCAATCAACACCTGCATTTCTTTGGAATAGCTTGGAGGTTGGTAGGAGTAGATACCCCACTGTCGCCACGGTGGGATAAATAGATCACAGTGGGGATGGAATCCAAAAGATATTAAGGCAGTTATTTGAAATCTATCAAGTCTCAAATGCCAATTTTTGGCATAGAATTCGCTCATTTTTTTTGAAATTTGTTTTGTTTGCTTAACTGTGAATAGATTGATGTTTCGAAGTGTGGCTTCCCAATCAACATATTTCCTAAACATTCCGGCTCCTCTCCATACGACAGATTCTTTTGAGATACAACTATCTTTCACAAAGAGATGGACCTGCCGACACAGGGATTCCAGGAACTGTTTTGGGGAAACGAAGTCAGTTTTTTTGTATCCGTAGCTCTTGGCACACTCTATCTCAAAGTCTTTTACCTTTTTATTCCACGTCTTGTTAACTTGGGATAACCTGCAAAGCTCTCTAATTGATAAGAATTTGCAAATATGTCCGGTCACAAGAGTATCAAAAGACTCGAAGAGTGGGGTTGCGATGCGTTGGTAGGTCTCCTGGATTTGTTTCTCTTTCTTAGATATGCCCCAAAAGAATCTGATAAATAGGCAGAGGGACTTTGTCTTTTGGATGTACCTGTCTTGAATATTTTTCGCCTTTTTGATTAAATCACTGTGAAGATCATTTTGATCTCCATTCCCTGTACTGCCAGAAGCCGGCAGGTTTTCTTGGATTACTTTTTCGATATCTTTGAGTGTGCTGAGAGCAGACCCATTTTCAGGTTTATTCTCACTCTCATGAAGCAAGAATTGGTTATTCTGAATGGTGATATGAGTATATAAAATAGAAACCAAATCATTCTCCTTTAGTTGTATAAGATTGTAAAATATTGTCGGATTAAATTCAATAATTAAGTTTATATAAATGA
>JAAKFR010000066.1 GCA_011064985.1 Chlamydiota bacterium | reverse complement strand
TCTTTGAATTTCTCTTTCCGATTATCAGGAATCTTTCTCGATCTTCTTGTGCTTTTCAACTTGAAAATGGCCAAAGGCCATTACCTGCGTCGAAAATCCCAAGAATTTTCAAGAAATATCCATTGATTCTCGAAAAGATAAATCCAAAGATCAGGTTCTCACGAAAATCCCCAAAAGCTCTCTGGAAACCATACAAACGCCCTTTTCCCCTCAAGAACAACTCTCTTTCCCACTCGCACCCGACGGTGCCCGGCTACACGCGGGGCGAACACCTGCGCTACCGCGATGCTTTATGGATCAATTTTCATCAAGGGTATCATGATTCGTGAACGTGCCCGATTTTTTGCGAATAAACGAGTTGACAACCAAAACATCGTGATAGCAAAGATCCCTTTGTGCTCTTCGTGGTTAGGAAGCCACCAAAAAAGCTAGGTGTAGAGGTAGGTGACGACATCGTTTTTGCGGGGGCCGAGGATGCGCCAGGTGAGTTCGAGGGCTTTGGATTTTGCAGCGAGGTGGCCAAGATAGGTGTCCTCTCCACACTGGTGGGCATGAACTGAGGCGAAGAGGTTCTCTTCTGTTGGGATGAGATGGAAGAGGAAAACGGGGTTGTGGACCCCGTAGCGGAGGTGTTCGAGAGTGAGGAGGCTGTCTATCCTGCTTAGGGTCCAACGGAAGAGGTTGCTGAAGCGAAACTCGCGATCTCCTGCCCCCTTCCACACACCACTTTCCCGAAACACAATCGCCCCCTTCCCATCATACTCAACTGAGACCTCTCCCGCCCCCTCTCCCTGTTCTCCCCCACGGGAGCGGAAGCGAAAATCTACTTTCTCAATGGCTTGGAGCTGCTTCCACGTTGCAAGCAGGAGAGCTTGGTTTCTTTTATGTTCACTTGGAATATGGCGGATAGAGTAGTAGGCCTTTTTCTCCTGCGGGGCTAAAAGAGAGTAGGCTTTTTTGAGTAGTAGCTCGAGTTCAGAAAGGAGGGGATAACTGGGATTGAGGGTGTAGTAACGGATTTTTCCCTCTCTAGAGCTTGTCAAAATCCCCTCTTTTTCCAATTTCTCCAGAGCCTTTTGCAAGGGGGTCAAAGGAGTATTGAGAAGGCGGTGGAGCTGCATCGCGTAGGTCTTCTCATTGACAAGCAAGAAAAGTAAGATCCGTTCAACACTCTTATTCCCAAATAGTCCCTGCAACATAGGCGACTATTTTACCGATTCAGGGAGTTAGACGATAGCAACTAGTGCGAGTTCAAAGGTAAGGGGACATCCTGCTAGGGGGTGATTCCCATCGAGTTTGACCCTTTCCCCTTCCACTCCTAGGACCTTGAAGTAGGCATAGGAGCTATCTGGCTGGGGAACTTGGAACTCCATCCCTGGCTGGGGCTGAAAATCATCTGGAAACTGGTTTTTCTCCACATAGAGAATCAACTCTTCGTGATGGGGGCCAAAAGCCTCTTCTGCAGGGAGATGCACCATTTTCTCTTCTCCTGTTTGCATCCCGGCTACCGCTTTTTCGACTCCGGGTAGAAGGACCCCCTCCCCTAAGGTAAACTCAAGAGGTTCATCTTGTTGAGACGCAGCGAACACGTCGCCCTGTTCAGTCTTTCCCGTAAAATGGATTTTCACTTTGTCGCCTTGCTTTGCTTCTTCCATAGGTTCCTCTCATAATTTGCCTATACTGCAATTATAATAAATAAATTTAATTACACATAACTAAATCCACCATTTTTTAATTAATTAAACTACAGAGGACACCGAGAGGGCGATTCTTTATTCATTGCTAAAATCATCCAGAAATAAGAGGGAAAACATCCTCTCTCTGTGCTCTCTGTGGTTCAATTATTTACGTAACATTCAACTAAAAAAGCTCGTGCTTTCGTGGTGGTATGCATAAGAAGAATTGCTTTTTCTGGTGCTGTTTTGCATAGTGTTCTCCCTGTAAATGGAGGTTTGTATGCGCAAGTGGTTCCAAATATTAGGTCTACTCCTTCTCCTTGGAGGGAGGGTACAGGGAGACGATCCCTACGAGTGGCTAGAAGAGGATCAATCGGAAGAGACTCTCAGATGGGAGCAGATCCAAAGACAGGCTACAGGAGGCTATTTAGCCCATCTTCCTGAAAGAGGAAATTTTGAGAGAAGACTCACCGAGATTTGCCAAACGGTCACTTATTCTCTCCCCATACGCTATGGAGATTCCCTCTTTTTTCTTAAAAAAGGTGGAAAACACGACCGTGCTGTTCTTGTCGAGAAGGCAGGAGAGGAAGAAAGAGTTCTTATCGATCCAAACAACTGGAACAGAGGAGATTGCATAGAAGAATTCACAATCAGTCCCGATGGGAGACTTCTCGCCTATAAGGTAGCGATAGCTGGCTCCGATAAGAGCTTCTGGCATCTTTTTGATCTCGAGACAAAAGAGGCGCTAGCAGATCAAGTCGACGGGTCTCTTTTTACTTCAGTAGCTTTTGATCAAGAGGGAGCGAGAATCTACTACTTCAGGCAAAACAAGGGGCTCTACGAACATCTGATCGGCGGTGAGAAGGGTGAAGATCTCCTCCTATATCAAGTAGGGGAAGATCGAGCCCTTACCAATCTTGTGATGAGTAAAGAGTCTCTCCTCTTTATGGAGAAAGAGGCGCTCCACAAGGGACATAAGGTGCTACGTCTCAATCTGAAGACAGAAGAGCTCTCCACTCTTGTGGAACCTGGAGATTTTTCGATCTCATTTGTGGGACAGATCGAAGATACCCTCTATTTCCTCACCGATCGAGAGGCGAATTTCTCTCAAGTGATCTCTTTTAATTTGGACAACCCTGAGGTGTGGACTCCCCTGATTCAAGAGGAAGGAAAGGTGTTAGAAAGTGTTTGCCTAGCAAATAACAAGTTCGTCTGCACCTTCTACCAAGATGCTCTTGGCAAAGTGCGCCTCTATGACCTGGAAGGGAATTTTCTCCGAGACATTCCCCTCCCTGGACGTGGTTCTGTCACCTGCAGGGCCACCAAAGAATCAGCCTGGCTAGATCTTCTCTACACCGATTTTCTGACCCCTCCAACTCTCTATGCTGTAAATATCGAATCAGGGAAACACAAGATTCGCTACTCCCCTCCCCTCTCATGGGAGCGAGGCGATTTTAGTGTAGAGCAAGTGTGGATTACAAGCTATGATGGGACAGAACTTCCGGTCTTCTTGCTCACGAAAAAAGGGGGGGAAATCGATGAATCAACCCCTCTTCTTCTATACGGATATGGGGGTTTCCAGATCTCTATTACCCCTTTCTTTGCCTCCTATCACATCGCATGGCTCGAGCGAGGAGGGGTGATCGCCATACCCAATCTCCGCGGCGGGAAAGAGTATGGAAAACGTTGGCATCAAGAGGGGTCTGTGGAGAACAAGCAAAATGTCTTCCATGACGCTTTAGCAACAGTCGAGTGGCTCCACGAAAACCGGATTGGAAGCCCTTCTACAACGGGCATTTTTGGGACGAGTAATGGGGGACTGATGGCAGGAGCCTGTTTGACCCAAAGGCCCGATCTTTTTGGGGCAGCCGTCGTCAATAAGGGTGTACTCGACTTGCTTCGCTTCCCCCACTATACAGTAGGGAAATATTGGATTCCTGAGTACGGCAATCCGGAAAGTGATGAGGATGGAGAGATCCTTCTTAGCTACTCTCCTTATCACAAAGTTGAAGAAGGGGTTTGTTACCCACCAACTCTTGTGAATACGGCCGATCACGATGACCGTGTTGTTCCCATGCACAGCCGCAAATTTGCCGCAGCTCTTCAGGAGAAGTCGAAAGGACCCGGGGCCATCCTCTTTCGGATCGAAGAGGATTGCGGCCATGGAACCCGTGCCTCGCAATCCCAAGAAATCTTCTTTGGAAAAGATCTGCTTGCCTTTCTTTTCGCAAATCTGACAAGATGCGAGAAAACCGGAGGTTAGAATGAAGAATCTACTTGTCCTTTGTCTAGCGTGTGCCTTCTCTTTTACCGGTTGCAATAAGCAACATGAAGAAGAGACCCAAAGCGAGATCGAAGAGTTCAATATTGGTCCGAACCCAGGGGATTGAGAAGTTTCTCAAGTCTACCTATAAAAGGGGTGTCTTGTTGGTTTATGCAGGCCTTGGCAAAAGTATTGCGTATTGTGTCCCGCTGCATTGTATTGAGAAGAGGTTCTGTTATCTCTTTTGTTAGACGTAAGGGGGCAAGGAGAACATCGAAAGCAAACTTCTCGTCTTCTTGAATATTGTGGATTTTGTAAAACTTTTCTAAAAACTCCATTTTGCTTTTGAACGCAGAATTGTCCTTGAGAAGGGAGAGAATCTTCCTCTCCTCTTCAGAAAAAAGGAGCTCTGTTTTAGGAAGGGAAGCTTCTAGAGTTTCAGGAAACTTTCCCACCTTATCTCCGAGATAGAGAAGCTGCGAAATGTAGAGTTCATTTAATGGCCAAGCTAGGATTTCTCCCTGTAGGCCAGGGTGTTTCGTGAAGAAGCTATATAAAAAGGGGAAATCGTACGCCTCTGTTTTTCGAAATCGATGCTCGATCTTCTTCACTAAATCGTGCCATTTTTTTAGATCGGGCAAATTCCCATTAAGAGCTTTCAGAATATACCGTGAATAAGGGTAAGCATTTTCATAGTCCTGATTTTGGATGATGAGGTACTCCAAAAGGGCGTTTCTCAAGTGATCTGTGTCGAACTGACTTTGGTAGCTAAAAAAGCCCTTTAAGACAGCTAGTCGATCCGAGAAAGGTCTTGTATCCTGTTTCTCTGTAATCTCATTTAGGTAACGAGAGAAGTAGGTAAGATCAAGACGGGCTTCTTCACATTTACACGCTTCTTGGAAAAATGCAAAGACTTGTGAAGAGAAACAGCTGAGACGTAAAGGAATTTTTAAACTACGAACCGTCCTATCAACGACATACTCTTCCAGAGTCTTCTCTTTAGCATAGAGGGTTTCCCTTTCGTTCTGAGGGCATGGGGTAAGCTGGAATAAATCAAATAATCGGGTCCTTGTGGAATTTTTACCAGCCCAATCACTCACTACCTGTTTCCAAGAAACCGCCTTTTCCCCTTCAAACAGGACCTCTAGTTCCTCCTCCACGAGGTAGCGGAGACGTTTGATTTGCTCAGGAAGCAATACTGTACTTGCCATTTTATAAAGATGACCCGTCGCAATGACGAGATCTTTTTCTACCTCTGTGGTGTCAAAGCTCGGTGGAAGTACTTGAGCAGGAAAAGAGAGAGGAATCTTAGATCGCACCTCGGCAGGTAGCTTCTGCACAAGCAAGAAAAACATGGCTCTTCCTTTCCTTTTTTTGTACGAAGAGTCTTGAATGGGGAAAATTTGTTTTTGAAATTTGGTTGTCTCTCGTGATAAATCGATCTGGTGGAGAATGAAGTGGAAAGGTATTGCTGCATCAACACGCTCCGCCAACCCTTCTCCATACAACTTAAAAAAAACTAAAGCAGGCGGAACCCATTCCTCATTGGTATTGGTAAGAGCAAAGAGGAGCGCATTTTGAAAGGGAGAATAGATGGTAGTCTTCTCGCTTTCTTCTTCAACACACCTTTCATAATAGATTTTGATGGATTTTAATCTATCCTGCTGATTTTTAAAGAAAAAGAGACAAAATTCATAGATGGTGATGTCACCTAAGGTATATTTTGGTTGCCACAGCTCAGAAATATCCGGGTAGAGATGAAGAAGAGGGAGGAGAAAGAAGTGCTTTTGAACATCTTTTCCATCTAGAAACCCTCTTCTTCTACAAATCAATCCGAGGGCCTTTTCGACATCAAGAAATTCTTTTTTCTTGCCTGATGCCTCCATAAGCTGCTCGTAGGGGGCATGAGAATCAAACTCCCGATCTCTCAGAAAAACAAGATCTAGCAGGCGCTCTTTTGTTTGTCTCACTTGGCAATGTTTGGCGTAATGGAAGAAGAGGGCAAACTCCTCCAAAAGAACCTTATTCTTTTTTTCCTCCGCTGGGATATGGAGGGTTTTTTTCATTGTTCCTATGAAATAGGTAAAATGGAGGCGCATCACTTCATTTTCTTGAAGAGCTGCTGTGATTCTCTCGATGACTTTTTTGGAAAAGGTGAGCTGAAGCTTTTGAGCCACACTCTTCACCGTTCTGCTCGCTACATAGTTACAAAAGCTTGTTGCCCCGTTTGCTAGGTCCTCTTCCATCGGGTCTGGGACAGGGCGTATATGGGAAGGGAAAAAGGACTGAAAGGAAAAATAGAGGTCCTGCAGTTTTTCTACACGCTTCTCCTTTTCTTGCGCCCAATCGACAAGAAGAGTCTCCCAGCTCACCGTTTTCCCCTCTTCTATCAGAGCTCCGTAGTGGAAAAGTGTCCTCTGGACCTTCCAAAGCTTTTCGGGGCCACCTAATTCCTTATCCCCATCGATGAAATCATAAACAAGAGCAGCTCCTTCAACTTGGAGGGTCTCATAATGCTCACGTGCCCCATCATTTCGATTCTTCCTTCTAGCAGTCTCTTGAAAGGGGAAACGGAGGCGGCTGTGTGCCTCCCATTGTACTTTCTTGAATCTCTGCTCGGGATCAACTCCTGAAATAGGTTTCGTGCGCTTTTGGAACCATTTAGTAGCTTGCTCGATTTTTGGACTGCTTCTTTTTTGCTCTTCCCATAAAAGATATTTGGTAAGGATCTTTTTCTTTAATTCAATGGGTATTTCTTTCGGGAGATTCGCGATTTGGGTATCGGCTAATACATGGAGGAGGATCTTTGTAATCTTATTGTACTGTTTAACATCAAGGTTTTGGCACCCATTTTGATGAAGAGTATCGTAAACAGGGAGATCGATTATACAAATGGTGGTCATGATGTAGTCAAATTTTAATCAACCTTCTTGGAAGCAATATCATAGAGAAGGATGATGTTATTGGCTAAAAGCCACTTCGAAATACGGGGGACAACAGGATCATCCCGATCGGTATCCAAGACAGCCATGTCCCTCCCCGCCCTTCCTCCATAGCAGATGTAGATCAAAGCGAGAAAAAAGTTGTTCAATGAAGAGAGATCAGCAGTCCCAATATCGATCCCCTTGTTGAAAATATACCAATAGGGGAGCAAGAGATCGATCCCCAAAATGCTATCTGAGTAGACAAATCGATAGAAGAGGTTCTGCATGAAGGAAGAGCTCTCTTCGACAGAGAATTTCCGATCGACCCAAAAAGATAGGTTATATCCTAGAACTGCTGAACCAGTAATACACCCTCCGATGAGGTAGTCGATAGGGGTATCCGATCCAACCGTTTTGTACATGAAATAGCCAAGCCCTCCGAGTTCGGTAATGAGACGAGCGACTCGCAGGCCATCTCTTTTCATTTGGTTGTCGAAATACTTCTTTCGAACCCCTTCCACTTTCGAGACAGGCCTATGAGCGAATAGTGATTTCCTGAGCTCCTCCTCAATCCCATGAAGGGCGCCAGCAGGACCGAGAGTATACCAGTCTGGGGCAATGAAAAGAGAATAAGTCCCTACGGGTCCCCAAAAAGAGATGAGTTTTTTCGCAATCCGCCAATTCTGTAAATTCCTAGGAACTTCTAGTAGAGCGTTTGCTTCCAAACGTTGCGCATATTTCTCCTCTAGTCCCTCTCCCCATTTGATCAGTTGGCGAGCTAGAGGGAGGGTGATGGCCTCCCCAATATAGAAGACCCCAAAATTGAACTCCATGTGCGTTACCTTCGGGTCTACAAAAGGGAGATAATAGGAGGAGACCATGAGCCCCGAACCAATAGCAAAATACGTCAGTTCTCTTGTAAGAAAATATGCGGAGGAGCTCTCTCCTACAAGCTTGAATTTCTTGGTAGCAAGAGGACTTCCACCCATTTCCCCTTGAACAGGAGAGTATCCTTGTCCATGTCCATTTCCAAACTGGCTCCTCACAATTCCGTCCACCCAGGAGGCGACTTGGAACCCAGCAAGGATTGTCATCACACTGATAATCGATTCCTTCTGCTCTCTCCCTTCACTGCTTTCATCGGGATAGAGATTGAGGTAGATCTCCGTCAAAAGGAAGTAGATGGGAATCCCCATCCGCCACGCCTCAATCCGGATGCGGCGCATCACATTAGCAGGGAGAATAGAGGAAAAAAACATCTCGAGAGCTGCTCCAGAGGAGAAAGGAAGGGCAATTCCTGCCACTCTCCCCAGAAGGGAAGAGGGTGCAATCCATGAGCTTTGGAAAAAAGAAACGGTCCCTGTCCCCCCCGCTATGATAAGAGAAGTTGTCGCTTTTGAGACTTTTGCACACAGCGACCAGCTTTGTGACTGCTCTTGGAGCTCACCAAGTTCTCCTTCAATCTGCTCCTTCACAGAAGGGTTTTGAATATCGCCCTCTTCCCCTGTTCCACCAGACTCAATGGTAACACTGTCAAGGATGCCAGTATTTGGATCACTACTTGAACCACTACTTGAACCACTACCAGAAATACTACTGCTTGATGAACTCATAAAGATCCGCTATGAAAAATTCGTTCACACAAACTTAATTGCTTTCCACATGATGGTCAAGAAGAAAATACAAGCTGCGGCCTCTATCCTGTTCTATTCTATTCCTCTTTGGGGAAGTTGGCATGGAGGAAATGGATGATGAGACTCACAAGTTTATCCTGTAGATTCCTGTTAAACAGCATGTGGCCCATATCAGCAACAGGTTCATACTTGGACTTTGGAAGGGCATTGGCAAGAGCCTCCCCTCCCCGCTTAATCCCGACGAGGTAGTCCTCTTCTCCATGGATAATCAAGACGGGGCACTTGATTTGAGAGAAAATGTCGGCTTTTTCCCCGAGAGTGCGGGCGACGTTGTCCATCACAGAGACGTGGGGAGTATGGACCCCCACTTCGTGCTTGGACCTTGTGTAGAGTTCCTCGGTGTAGTTCCTTGCCATCTCAGTATCGACAGGGACTTTTCCGTTCAAACGTTCCCAAACCCCCATAAACCCAGGGAGGCTCTCTTCAAAATCGGAGGTGGGCTTGTTCCCGAGCATCGCCTGCCAGGTCTCGTAGAGGACCATCTGCTCGTCGCGTGAGTAGGTCTCTTTGAGCTCAGGCCTCTCTCCTACGGGGCCACAAGAGATGAGGGTTGTTGAAAGGACTCGATCTGGGTGATAGGCGGCAGCTAGTTGGGCAATATATCCTCCCATCGAATGGCCAACAAGGTGGGCGGCAGAGAAGTTGTAGTCATTGAGAATTGTGATTAGATCCTCTGCTAGATCCTTGAGTTCATACGGCTCTTCATAATCTGAGGAGAGGCCCACGTCACGGTGGTCAAAGCGGATTACACAGAATCCCTCTTGCACGAGAGCCTCACAGAAAGGGTCGGACCAGAAGTGGGCGTGGGCCCCTGCTCCCGCAATGAGCAAAACAGGAGGATGTCCCCTCTCCCCTAGAAGCTCAGTCCACAATTTCTTCCCGTCTTTTTCAACGACATGTTGTGAGTTCATCGGCACACTCCCACCCTCCTCCGAGGGCCCTGTATAAAGCAACAACGCTTAAGGCGATATTCCCATTGGCTATTGCGAGTTGTTCATCGGCTTCTAGTTTTGACCGCTCTGTCTCCAGCACCCTCGTGTAATCGGCAATCCCCTCCACATATTGGGTACGAGCCAACTCGGCTGCTCGCTTGGAGGCTTTCACACTCTCATCTAATTCATCTACCTGCTCGTGAAAGTAGATATAGGCAGAAAGACCATCTTCAGCCTCTTGGTAGGCGACTAGCACCGAGTTTTGGTAATCCAAAACAGTCTGGTAGAAGAGGGCTCTTTCGGCGCGGACTCGGTTGGTCAGACGTCCATAGTTGAGAATGGGCCAGGCAAAACTCGGTCCGTAGAAGAATGTGATGCTGTCGCTATTAAAAATACCACCATTGCCCAATTTTGTCGAACTCGTGCTCGACTCAAGACCGATAAATCCATTGATGGAGATGCGAGGGAGAAGGTCAGAAACGGCAATCCCGATCCGCGCACTCTGGGCAGCTGCCTTATGGAATTGGCTCCGCACATCGGGTCTACGTGCGAGAAGCTCGGCCGGAATCCCCACACCTAGTTCCTTGGCGGGTATTGGGATCGGTCCTGGCTCATCTAGATAGCAAATGAGGTGGTCGGGGGTGAGCCCGAGCAAAACGGCTAGGGCATCTTGGACAGTCGTAAGATCGTTCTCTAAGAGGGGGAGGCGGGAGCGAGTGTCGTAGACGAGAGTACGTGCTTGTTGCACATCGAGCTCTGTAACGACCCCTGCACGCCATCTCGCTTCGACAATTTCGAGACTCCTCTCTTGGATGGCAATGTTCTGCTTGATGATTCCAATACGTTCTTCAAAAGTGCGGATGGTAAGATAGGTAGAAGCTACTTCACTCAACAGGAGGATCAAGACATCCTGGTAGTCGGCAATTGTTGCGAGTAAGGTCTCGTCTGCCGATTCAATCCCTCTACGAAAACGTCCCCAAAAATCGAGTTCCCACGAAGCTTGCAATCCAGAGATAAAATCCCAATATTGCCTATCTCCGGCAAAGGTATTGGGAGCATTTTTGCTGATGTGGATCCTCTCCGCATTTCCGATGAGCTCTTGGAGTTGGGGGAAGAACTCTCCGATGGCAATCCCCCGCTCGGCTCGAGCTTGTAAAATCCGCATCCCTGCAGCCTGTAGAGGGAGATTCTGCTCTTTTGCCACACTAAGCAAATAGGTAAGGGTAGGGTCTTCGAAGACTTCCCACCACTCGCAAGGAGGGGGAGAGTTGCAGGTAATGAGAGGGTTGTCACATGGGAGCCACTCGTCGTAAACAGAGACTTCTGGAGGGCAAAAGTCGGGACCAACCATACACCCGCTAAAACCTACTAGGAGGAGAAAAAATAGCGATTTGAACTTCATTCTCCCTCCTTTGCTCGGTAGAGGATCGTATAGAAAATGGGGACTGCGATGAGTGTCAAAAGAGACCCAAAGGCAAGTCCTGCCATGATGGTGACAGCCATCGACTCCCAGAAGATATCCTGCAGAAGGGGGATCACCCCCAGGATCGTCGTCCCTGCTGCGAGAAGCACAGGACGAGCGCGAGAAATAGCCGCTTCGATGATCGCATGATAGTGGCTCATCCCTTCTCTCCTATTGATCGCAGCTGCTTCCAAGAGAACTACGATGTTCTTGTTCATCATCCCAGCAAGGCTCATCGCCCCGAGAAGGGCCATAAATCCAAACGGCATGTCAAAGACAAGGAGGCCAGCTGTCACCCCAATGGCTGCAAAGGGGATCGTCATGAAAATGATCAGGATAGGACGAGTCGCATTGAACACAAGAACGAGGAGAAAGAGGATAAAGACAGCTGCGGGGACAATCCCAGGAACTAGAGAGGCCTTCGACTCTCTTGTGCTTTTATCTTCCCCATCCCAATAAATCGTATACCCAGGAGGCATTTTTACAGCTTCGATCTGCTCGAGCACGCTTTTTTTGAGCTCGGGGAACGTCACCCCCTCAATAGGAGCTCCTTGGATTGTCACAGCTCTTCTCCTATTCCATCGGATGATGTAGGGGTCTTCCCATTCGGTCTTAATTCCATGTACGACTTGGGAAAGAGGGATATTTTGGGTCTCAGTCACCGGACGGATCTGCAAGGTTCCCATAGAAGAGAGAAAGTGTTCTCTTTCAACTTTTGTATTACGCAGTACAATGGGCAGAAGGTTATCACGCTCTCTATAGAGACCTACCGGTATCCCATCAAACCCCCTTTGCGTCGCGTGAGCAAGATCCATCCGGTTCACTCCTGACCAACGTCCTCTTTTTTGGTCAAATTCAGGGACCACTTTTAAGACGGGGTTCATCATATCAGTTCGCCAATCGATCCCTAGAGGAGAGGCGAGGCAAATAGCACGGATTTCGGAAGCAAGGATGCGGAGAGTTGTGAGACTTGCATTCCCAGGCCCGCTGATCCTCGCCTCAAATTTCCATGTATTTCCAGGGCCAACACTATATTTCCGGAACCGGATCATGGGTAACCGTCTAAATAACCCATCTTCTTGAGTTTTCCGGAATAGGACATTCTTTGGACTTTCAAAACCCAAGGAGGATCTATGTTCAAGCCCGCATCAGACGAATCTGTAGAGGCATGGAG
>JAAKFR010000065.1 GCA_011064985.1 Chlamydiota bacterium | reverse complement strand
CTCCACCCAGGCTCCTCCTATCTCACGAGCAAGCGCTTTTCGTAAACTTCCACGGGTCTCGTATCTCTCAAACCCATTCTCACTTCTGTGGAGGAAATACGACTTCGTCTCTTCCACCACCTTAATCGTGTCGAAAAGACAAGAACTCCTCAGATACTCATGCACTTTCTCTTGCGTCGTAAATCGTTTTCCTTGGCAAACGAAGGTTCCGTTTCGTGTTTCCAGCTCAATTGTCGTATGGGTACAAATCATCATCGGTCTTTCCTCATGGTTTCTATAACTTTTGCGCTAAGGTTACTCCCTTAAAAGGAAAACTTCAAGAAAAAACAGTGTTCTAGTTTTTGAGGGAGAGCTTGGTGATGGGGGTGTTGCCGGGGAGTTTGAGGTAGGCGTGGTTGTTTTCAAAGGATTAGATCTGGGAGGGAGAGATTGACGCCGTCTCGGACTTGGTGGGCGCCGTAGGAGATCCCCTCTTAGTACTCCAACGCCTGAGCAGCTCTGTTGTTTGGGTGTTTCTATCATGAACTTGTCCGTCTATCATCATTCTAGTTATCCCAAATTCGTGTCCAATGCGCACTCCCTGCTCAAAAGCACTTCTGAGGCTGTTTTGGATTTTGAGGAGCGTTTTTTTCTCTATGTAAATAACTGAGCATCAATTTTGAAAATAGCGGGAATTGCTGGCCACAAAATGTGAAGCTTGCGTGAATTCTGTTTTTTGCTTAGACTCGGCTATCTATTTTTCAATTCCAAAAGGAGAAAAAAGTTATGTGCTTTTCTGTAGAGAGTCTAGGATACAATTCAGACATGAAAAAAAATGCGTTAACAGCGACGCAGGTAGTTGGAACATTCGCAAGCCTCCACCGGACTTGTAATAGGGGTCTTAGCACTTCATGGCGCGATGCCCTGCTCCAACGCACTTTGGTCACATGTAGTGATTCTTGGTGGTGTTGCGACAATGGTTACAGGATTGGTAGCCGCAAGTGATCGAATCAAATCGAAACTTCCTCTTTTTATGACCCTCATCACCCTCTTAAGTATCCCAGTGCTATTTGGCTCTTTAGGAGCTACTGGGATTATCCCCCCTCAGAATATGCTTTGGGCTTCTACGATTATGTGTGGAGGAATCCTCACAGGTTCGTTCCTTTTCAACAGTTGCATGGTAGGTAAAGAGTGCGCATGCGGAAGCGGTGGCGACTAATAAACCAGAGTCTTTTGGGCCCGCTTTCCAACACCATGGATGAGTTTGTGCTCGGCAAGCTCTTCGGCCACTTGCATGGTAGAGAGGTGCTTCTCCTCTGCTTGTGTGAAGATGGTCAGAAGTAGGTCATAGATACGTACGATTTTATCTCGAGAGGCTTGGGCCTGGTACCCTCCTTCCTCTAATTCGGCACAAACGTTGAAAAGCCCTCCAGAGTTGATGACGTAATCAGGGGCGTAGAGGATCCCTCTTTCAAAGAGAGCCTGCCCATCCTTATCTGAGAGAAGTTGATTATTGGCTAAACCTGCTACTGCACGACACTTAAGATGAGGAATCGTCTCTGGATTGAGAATCGCTCCCATTGCACAAGGTGCCAAAATATCGCATGAGACCCTTAAAATCTCATCCGGCAAGACCCCCTGAGCACCAAAACGGACTTCAGCCTCCTGGATACGGATCAAATCGATGTCAGATACAACGAGTTCAGCTCCAGCCCAGAAAAGCATCTCTGCTAGACACATTCCGACACCTCCAAGTCCCTGGATCGCAATCCGCTTCCCTTTCAAAGAGTCAGAACCCCAGAGCTTTTGGGCGGCAGCTTGGATCCCTTTGAATCCTCCAAAGGCAGTAAAAGGAGAGGGGTCTCCACTTCCTACAGGGCTAGGCAATCCGATGACGTAAGATGTTCCTTTTCCGACAGTCTCAAGATCTTTGGTGGCAATTCCTGAATCTATAGCTGCGATATATTTCCCCTGAAAATGATTGACAGCCTCGGCAAAGGCGAGGAGTAATTCTTCCGTTTTTTGGGTAGCAGGATCGGCTATGATCACACTCTTACCCCCTCCCGAGCCGGTCTCCGCTACAGAAGATTTGTAGGTCATCCCTTTCGAAAGACGAAGGACGTCTTGAAGAGCCTCTTCAAAGGTGGGGTACGGGATCATGCGAGTCCCCCCAATTGCAGGGCCCAGGCGCGTATTATGCAGAGAGATGATTGCATGCAAACCCGACTCCTGATCGGTTGCTTCAACTACTCTTTCATACCCTTCAATTTCTAGTTCATGAAATATGAGACCTGAAAGTGTTTTGCCCATATGATATCTCCTGGATAATGTTTGGCCAAGATTTTGACACAAAAATCCTTATTAGTCAATGTGACTTGACTCTGGCGTTTCTCTCGATTAAGATAGTGGAAAATTTGACTACTTCAAGGAAAAAATATGAAAGACAAACCTATCTGGAGATTGATGAACCTTTTCTGCCGAGCCCACCCTTGGCACGGAGTAGAAATTGGGGAAAAATCCCCTGAAGAGATCCACTGTTATATCGAAATTGTCCCTACTGATACGGTAAAATTTGAACTAGAAAAAAATACGGGCCTCTTAATTGCCGATCGCCCCCAAAAGTATTCGAACCACTGCCCTACGATGTATGGCCTCATCCCGCAAACCTACGCAGGGAAGCGTATTGGAGACTATTGCTGCCAAAAAACAGGGAGAACGGGAATCCACGGCGACCAAGACCCTCTCGATATCTGTGTCCTTACTGAAAAACCGGTTTTAAGAGGAGACATCCTCGTTACTGCAATCCCCATAGGCGGGATAAGGGCTATCGATGAGAATGAAGCTGACGATAAGATCATCGCTGTTTTGAAAGAAGATCTCGTCTACGAGCGCTTCAAAGATATCCACGACTGTCCCCAAAACCTCCTCGACAGACTCAAACACTATTTTCTCACCTACAAGGAGTCTCCAGAAGATTTGACCGAGCAAAAACACAGAAGAATGGAAATTACCGATATCTACGGAAAAGAGGAGGCTCAAGAAATCATCCGTTTGGGGAGCCAAGACTACGACGAGCTTTATCCCGATATGCGCAGCCACCTCCATCACATCTTTCACGAGAGCCCAATCTCCTGAAGTTGTTGGATCAATCGTTTCGTTTCGGGAAAAGTGGCTAACCTTTCCGCCTGAATAAGTGGAATCCAGCGGAAATCTGAGATCTCTTCAACTTGGATCTCCACTTCCCCTTCGACTTCTGCGAGGAGATAGGTTACATTTTTCTCTACAACACCCCCCTCCCTTTTAAAGAAATAGTGTTCTTTTAAGGGTTGAGAAAAGAGCTGTCGTTTTACTGTAAGTGCTGTCTCCTCAAAAAGTTCCCGAGTAGCCGTCTCTTGGGGTGTCTCACCCTCTTCAGGATGCCCTTTGGGAAAAGCCCAATGCCCCTTCCCATGGAGAACGAGTAAAATCTCCCACTCTCCATCTCCCCTCCTGAGGGGGATCACACCAAAGGATTGCTCTTTCATAAACAAAAAAATAGCAGCCAAAGTGTTGGCTGCCAAGATAAATGTGAACTCGAGTTTAAAGTGCTGAGATACAGTGAGATTTCAGTGCTTGATAAACTGGGTTCACGTTAATTAGCGTGCATGGGGTGAAGGGCAGGGATACGCGTTTCTAACATCGCTCAAGGTTAAGACCTTGTGCCCAAAATGTTTCAACATCTCCTGCCATCCTTATGATGGACTTATGGAGGATGAAAACCTAACAAACCGCCGTCGGAAACGATCCTGGAATAGGTATATAGCTCCAGCATCTGTCCTCAACATCCCACTTTTCCTCTCATACTGGGCGAATATGCGTCTCATTTAAATGGGCTGTTTGGAGGGGTCATCCCTCCTGGGAAACATCGTCCCGGCCCATCCCGTTGCTCAGGTGCTTTTGCCGTAAGAGGAGGCGGGGGCACGCTCTCCGCATCTACCCTATTAGACAACTCCCACCCTCAAAATGTTCAAAATCAAGACCCCATAAATCTCCAGCAGTTCAATAGGAAAGGCACAAAAGAGACCCCAAACTTTTTTATGAGCTCATATAAGGCGCGAAGGCGACTGCGGAGTTGTGCCCACCAAAGCCGAAGCTGTTGGACAGAGCCACTTGTACCTCGAAGTCTTGGGCGGTATAGGCCACTGGATCGATCTCCCCAAGCCCCTCTTCAGGAGTGTCTAAATTGATGGTTGGGTGGAGCTTGCCTCGACGAATCGCCTCAACTGTTGCGATTGCCTCGATCCCACCAGATGCTCCGAGGCAATGACCAATCATCGATTTGGTTGCATTCATCTTGAGGTTTTTCGCATGAGGGCCAAAGACTTTGTGAATCGCCTCAACTTCCGCCATGTCACCGATTGACGTAGAGGTCGCATGAGCATTGATGTAGTTCACCTCTTCTTTTGGTCTTCCACTATCTTTGAGAGCCTCTTCGATACAAAATCTCACTCCCTCTCCATCTTCGCGAGGGGCAGTCATGTGGTAGGCATCGCAGGTAACGGCTCCTCCTAAATACTCAGCTAAGATAGGAGCTCCTCGTGCTTGAGCGTGTTCAAGACTCTCGAGAATCAAAACACCTGCCCCCTCTCCCACCACAAAACCATCACGGCTTCTATCCCATGGACGGGAGGCTTTTTCAGGCTCGTCATTCCGCTCTGATAGGGCTTTATTGGCAACAAAACCGGCAAGTCCAATAGGAGAAACAGCCGCTTCAGCCCCTCCACAGATCATCAGATCAGCTTGCCCTAAGCGGATATGGTTGGCTGCAGCGCAGATGCTATAGTTTGCCGTAGCGCAAGCGGTAGAGATGGAGTAGTTCGGCCCCAAGAACCCGAGGTCGATAGCCAAAAGGGCCCCACCCATATTCGTGATGATATAGGGGATAAAGAAGGGAGTAATCCGCTTATGCCCCCTTGTCACAAGCATGTGAGTCCCTTCGTAAAAGGTACTGAGTCCCCCCATCCCTGAACCGACAATTATCCCACACCGAGCCTTCTGGAGTTTTTCGATCTCCTCAGGAAAGAGATTGGCCATTTCTAACGCTTTTTTCCCTGCAACTATTGTAAAACGGATAAAGGGATCGATCCGACGGGCTTGCTTTCTTTCGATATATTGAGTCGTGTCAAACTCTGGGACAGAAGCGGCAAAACGGGTAGGAAATTCGTCACAAGGAAAATGAGTAATCGGAGTAACTCCACTTCTTCCCTCTAACAAAGCATCATAAAATGGTTCTACCTCGTTTCCAAAACAGGAGACGATCCCCATTCCTGTAACTACGATCCGCTTTTTTTTCATACGAAACTCTTAAACCTTTTGTTCGGGAAGGACAAGAGGGAGATCTAGAATCTTTCCCTCATGCCACACTCCTTCTAAGTGATATTTTTCTCGAAGACCGGGCTTGAAGAGGTGAACGATAAATTCCCCATAATCCAACACAACCCAATCTCCCTCTCTTATCCCCTCCACATGAAGAGGAACTATTCCCGTGCTTTTAAGCCTATCTTGAACTGCTTTCGCAAGCGCTATCACATGTTTATCTACGTTTCCTTCCCCGACAAGGAAATAATCGGTCAAGGTGGAGATTCCTCGTACATCGAGCGCGGTGATATTAAAACCTTTTTTATCAAAAATGGTTTGCGCGATATCCCCGAGCAAGGAGTAGACATCTATGTTTGCAGTTTGTTCCGACACTCTTAATTTTCTGAGTTGAGGTTACAATATAATTGATAATCATATATATAGTCCACGACTTTTGCAGGGACTAAGTGACTAAAATAGAGTTTTTTTTGGATCCTTTCACGGATTTCTGTGGCGCTGATGTCCAAAATGCGAGTCGACACAAGGCCTGACCGCAATTTCTGCCGCGCCGAGTCAGATAAGGTGAGCTTTGAGAGGCTCTCCTCGAGGGATTGTCCCACTCTTTGGGCAATCAATGGGGAGGCCATGGCAAGAATTTGCTCAGGGTTTTTCCACTTGTCAAAGTGAATCAGAGCATCTTCGCCAAGGAGGAGAAAAAAATCGTGTTTAGGGCTTTTTTTTTTGATTTCTTCAAGAGTATAGGAAGTATAGGAGGGGGGAGGGCGGTTGATCTCCCAATCGAGGACCGAAAATCCCTTTAACTCAGCACACGCAAGCTCCACCATTTTCAACCGATGGAAGGCGGGGATGAGAGGGTGATCAACCCTAAGAGGAGAAAGATGAGCGGGAATCACCCACACCTCATCAAGTCCTTTTTTTTCCTGGATCTCCAATGCGAGGTTGAGATGGCCAAAATGAATCGGATTGAACGTTCCCCCAAAAAGACCGATTTTTTTTCTCGTCACAAAATCTCCCAGTTACGTTTTTTAGCTATCTGCCTCAAGCGAAAGGTGGGACGAACAGCATAAGGAGTACAAGCCCCCTCAAGGAAAGGGAGGTCGAGATGGCTGTCGGAAAAGGCCACTTCATACCCCCCGAATCGCTTTTCTAAAGCTTCTTTTTTTTCTATCCCATCTACCAAACGGGAGATCTCGACAAGCCTCCCCTCTTTGTCGATCTCGTATTCAGTAGCGATTACTTCCGAAACCCCGATTCTTTTCGCAAATCCCTCTACGAGGAAACCGGGCGAGCTCGAACACAAAACAGAGGAATACCCTTCTTGCTGCAACGCGCGCAATTTTTGCAAAGCTGGTGCATACCACTTGATCGTTTGGTAGAAAAAAGCTTTTTTATAATCGAGAAGAATCGAAAGGGGCTGATTTCGAAAGAGGCGAGCAAAAACGAGTGTATGCAGCTCCTTTAGAGAACAAAGACCGAGTTTATGTTTCAGATAGATTCGTGAACAGAAAAGCAGATCGAGCTTGGTTAAAAAAGATTTTTTCTCCAAAAATCGGCAAAACAGGAAGCTACTATTAAAGGGGAGAAGAGTCCCATCAAGATCAAAAGCTGCAATAGGTGAGGTCATGTGAATGCACGAATCTTCTGCTTAATCTCCTCGATCGTCTCATCGAGTTTTCCTAGCTTCTCTTTTTCTGAGACCATAAGAGCGTTGTATTCCATCGACTTTGCAATACTTAACCCCGAACCTCCCAGGAGTTTTCGGAGCTCTTCAATTTTGCCTTTCATCTCTTTGCGACGCTTTTGCTCCTCTTCAAGAAGGGCCTTAAGATGATCTATTGCATCTCGATCCCCTTCGGAAAGGTTGAGCAGAGCTTCAGTTCTTTTCTCCGCGATCTGATCTCGGATTAATCTAAGCTTCTGGTCAAACGCAAATTTTTCCCCTTTGGATGCGGAGAGGGTTTTTACCCCTTTTTGCAATTTCTCTAATTCCAGGAGAAGTGAGTCTATTGAATCTGAAGAGATCTTCTCTTGTAAAGAGGCGACTTCCCCTTGAAATTCTTCGAGTTTTTCTCGCCTTTTCCCTTCTAATTCGGCTCGGCTTTCTCTTGCAGCCTCCTCTTCTTGCGCGATTTGGCTTTTTATAGGGTCTTTTGCTTGGTCGATTTTGTCGAGAAGAGTTTGCAAGTCAGCACGCGTTAAGGAGAGTTCTCGCATCTCTAAACGGATCTCTGCTAGGATTTTTTTCCCCTCTTCTCTTGAAATTTCACCAGAAGCAAACTTCTCTGAGAAGGCTGCAATCTTCTCTTCAATCTTTTGGAGATTCTCGAAAGACTCGTGCTTTTTTGCTAAGTGTTGCTTCTTTCGCTCTTTTTCCATCCCTTTCATCTGGTCCCAACAACGGCTAAGCTGAAGGCGAGTGGCAGAGAAGGCCGAAGAGCTTAAGACTAGTAGCTTCGCCATCGCTTGCAGAGCTTTGATCTCTTCTCGGTAGGTAAATACCACCCTCTGCACCTTTTCGTGAGAAAAAGAGTTCTCCCCAAAATGGGTCTCTACATACTTCTCCACATCAGAGGCAAATAGAGCACTCAGCTCACTGAGCAGCTCTTTCCTCTGAGGGAAGATCCGATCTCCTAGAGTTGAGAGGCGCTGAAAAAAATCGTTCTTGTGGCGAACCCGCATGTTTGTCTGGATAAGCTCCTTCCTAAGGGAATGAATACGGGAAGCGAATAGTTGGTAGACTTCGAGCTTCTGTTGGATAGGCCGATAGGCAGCAAAACACCCCCGCATCGACTCAGGCTCTTTGGGAAACTCAAGTGTGGAGGAGAAGGGGTACGTCCCTTGATCAAAAGACCCTATTCCCTCTTCTAGAGCTTGGATCGCTAAGTCGATCTGCTCAACTGCAAACGTGCTCTCCTCGTCAAAATGCTCCTTCAATTCACGACCTTCTTTAGTAAGAATACGGTACTCTTCCCAAAAAGGGTGACGGAGAGTTGGGGGAATTTCCTCTTTAAACAACGGGAGACAGATCCTTCTAGCCTCCCAAAACTCTTTGAAATTGGGGGCCCCTTCCTGGGAGAGAGCCTCCTTCATAAAATCGAGACAACAACGAATTTTCTCTTCGGGTTTCGAGAGAGTTTCAAGTTGTGTGGATAAATCAGATGCAACCATAGTAGAAGTCATATAAAGAGCTAGATTTGACAGAAAAAACGTAAAAGGTCATCGTAAGCGATTAAGAACTTTTCGTCAATTTGCGTATGTATGACAGACTGAGTTTTCAAGAAGGTTTGGATCTTTTTCAAAATGGTTCTAACGAACAGCTCCAAAAAAGGGCTTTAGAGATCCGGAATCAAAAAAATCCCCCTAACCGGATCACCTTTGTCCTCGATTCGAACCCGAATTACACAAATGTCTGCCATGTCGACTGCAGCTTCTGTGCTTTTTACAGACACAAAGGGGCGAAAGATGTCTATACAAAAACGGTCGATGAGGTACTAGAGCATCTCGAGTTTGCCAGAAAGGCCGGCTTGACCACTGTCTTGCTCCAAGGAGGGGTGAATAACGACCTTCCTCTCGAGTACTACGAGACTCTTGTCAAGCAAGCTCGCGCAAAATACCCCGACATCCACCCCCATTTCTTTAGTGCTGTCGAGCTTTGGAATTTGGCAAAAATTTCTGCTCTTTCTGTACGAGAGGTCTTGGAGCGACTTTGGGAAGCTGGCCTCAGGACGATTCCTGGGGGAGGTGCTGAGATTCTCTCCGAACGGGTCCGCTTAGAGGTCTCCCCGAAAAAAATAGACCCTGGAGGGTGGATCGAATTTCACCACACCGCCCACCAAATCGGGTACAAGACCACCGCCACCATGATGTATGGCCATGTAGAAGAGCCGCACGAAATTGTAGAGCATTTCGAAACCTTGAGGAATGCCCAAGATAAAATCCCTGGATTCAACTGTTTCATCCCCTGGAGTTACAAGAGAGAGCGGACAGCCCTTCGTCGAAAGGTAGAGAACTGGGCAGGACAAGATGCCTATTTTCGGATTCTTGCTTTTGCCAGGATCTACCTAGACAACTTCCCCCATATCGGAGCCTCCTGGTTCGGGGAGGGGAAAAAGATCGGGATGAAGGCTCTCCACTACGGAGCCGACGACTTTGGAGGGACCATCCTCGAGGAGAATGTCCACCGAGCAACCAACTGGATCAACAAAGCCAATCACAACGACATGCTCCGGATGATCCGCGAGGCAGGCTTTGAGCCAGCCCAAAGAGATACGTTCTACAACATCCTCCGCACCTACGAAGGGGTCAACTCCGTCGAACTCCCCGAAGCCCAACAGCACCAAGAGCAAGACCACCTCCCCCAGTACGTCCCCACCTAACGTCATCTAAAGAAGAGAGAAGGTTTGAGCAGAAGCGGCTGCATAAACTAGATTTTTCTTGCCACCACCAAACATATTTGGCAATATAGAAAATTGCTACCAAAAGAAGATGGTGTGCCTGTCAGCGAAAAGGATCTTCGAAAATTGTTTCGGCAAGCTGGGTATGAAGTAGTGCCAGGGGCGGGAAAAGGGAGTCATTGGAAGCTAAAGAAAAAAGGACTCCCAACTGTTGTGATTCCAAATCATAAAGAATTGGCAACAGGAACAGAGCACTCCTTAAGAAAAATCTTAAGAAAAGTAGGAGGGGAATCATGAAATACCATTTTAAAGTTCATAAAGAAAGGAAAATGTATTGGGCACAATGCATAGAGCTAGAAGGATGTGTCACACAAGCCACATCTCAACGAGGACTCTACGCTAATATGGAAGAAGCTCTAAATCTTTATATTCAAGAACCCGGTCAATCTACTGATTTAGCCTCCTTACCTAAAAAAAACATAAGAAAAACAAAAAACGTTGTAGAAGTTCCTGTGGACCCTGAGATTGCCTTTTCCTTTATGGTTCGTTACCACCGAATCAAAAAACATAAGATGACCCAAAATCAAGCTGCTAAAAAAATGGGTTTCGAAACCCTCTACAGTTACCAACGTCTCGAAGCAAAAAAATGCAATCCTAGTCTAAAAATACTCTTCAAAATCAAGAAGGCGTTTCCTGATTTTTCTCTCGATTATGCCTTGGAGTGCTAGGGGGTGGAGAGGAAGTCTTGGGCGATGAGTTCGGCGGCGGTCTCAAGATCGTGGCGGTCGACGTCGAGCCAGCGGAAAAGGGGCTCTTTCCGGAACCAGGTAAACTGTCGCTTCGCGTAATGACGGGAAGCAGTTTTGAACTTGCGGACAAACTCGTTGTTGGCTTTCTCATCTTGAGATGTGGAGAGAAAATCGAGAGCTTGGCGATAGCCAATAGCTTGGGATGCGGAAGGGTTTGTCCGGATCCCCGCTTTTTCGAGTTCTTGGACCTCCTCGAGAAAACCAGCCTCTAATATCTGTTCACACCGAGCGTCGATGAGTGGATAGAGAATTTCACGCGGCTTGTAGACAAACCAACAATGGTGGGAGAAATCGGGAAGGGGATGGATCTGTTCCCACTTATGCTCACTCACAGACTTCCCCGTTAACGTGACGATCTCCATGGCTCGGATGATTTTATGTCGATCGTTGGATGTGATCGTCTTCGCATAGTTGGGATCTAAAACTTTGAGCTTTTCAAACATCTTCAAAGATCCAAGCTCTTCCATTTCCTCTTCTAGTGAGTGCCGGATATCAGGGATGGGGGGTGGCCCTTCAGGAGGTCCGTAGATAAGAGTGCGAAAATAAAAACCTGAACCCCCAACTACAAGAGGAACCCGGTCTCTTGAGAGGATCGACTCGCAACACTGCCTGGCTTCGTAGTAAAAATCGACAACGTTAAAAGGCTCTTGCACGTGCCGAATATCGAGAAGATGGTGAGGAACGGCTGCCTGGTCTTCTTGGGAGACTTTTACCGTCCCGATATCCATTCCTCGGTAGACTTGCATCGAGTCGGCGGAGATGACCTCCCCATGTAAGAGCTTTGCAAGAAGCAGGGAAAGAGCACTTTTTCCACAAGCTGTGGGTCCTGCAATGAGAAGAATCTTCTTTGGTTTTGTTTTGGGGAACCCTTTGATCTTTTTCTCTAGAGGGATAATCGTACCGAAGGGAGAGGAGAGAGTCGTAGCTTGACACTCTGGTGTGACGAAACTCACTCCCTCAACACTCCTGCTGCAGGAGCTTGCCATTTTGTGCTAAACCTCAGTTCGGGATTTATCTCGTTGATAATCGATGGAAATTTTTTGGAGATTTTTGGGATTTTCACCGAAGGGGATGGCCACAGGCCATTTTCGAGGTGAAAAGCACAAAAAGAACGAAAAAGATTCCTGATGATCAATGAGATAAATCCCGAACTGAGGTTATTAGACATGGCTAAAACTTTCTTCTTCAGAAGGGTAGAGCTCTAAAACCTGATGAAAACCGGCCATCTTGATCATTTCCATCACTTCGTCATTCAAGCCGCAGGCAACGACTTTTCCTTCTAAGTGTTTTAGTTTTTTGGAAACTGCAAGCATAAGACGCATCCCAGCACTACTCAAATATTCGACACCTGCTAGGTTCAAAACGAGTTTGAAATGACCAGCATCGATAATCGAGAAGATTTTCTTTTCCAACTGAGGAGAGGAGGCGGCATCGAGTCTTCCCTTTACCCGTACCACAACTACATCCCCTTTTTCTTCAACTTCAGCTTCCATAATAAATCCTATGTAATGTCCTCATTATCTCCATTCTCTGATAAATGACAAGATAAATTCCTAAGAAGAGTCTCTTTTGCCTTATCAAAAGGAGGGACAAGGAAAGTCCCTGCGGCCATGAATGTCCCCCTCCTCCTAAGTCACTCAT
>JAAKFR010000064.1 GCA_011064985.1 Chlamydiota bacterium | reverse complement strand
ATAATCTTCTTTCTATAATAGGTGGTGAAAATGATGTCTAGTAGAGAAAAACAACTTCCAGAATTTTGGCCTGAGAATCCCCCGATCTATGATATCGAAAAGAGCTATACTGAAAATCTCGATTTGGGCCCGTTTTTTGCAGGGGAGATTCCCGAAAGGAAAACCCCTCCAAAACACGAGTGGATCGAGTTTTTAGGCGTTCCTGTTGCCTCTCCAATTGGGGTGCCGGCGGGCCCCCTTCTCAATAGTCGCTGGGTGACCTTTGCAGCGCAGATGGGTTTTGATATTGTCACCTATAAAACGATTCGGAGCCGTCCCCATCCTGCCCACCCTCTACCTAATATGCTTTATATCGACACCAAAGGGGCATTCCATCCCGATCGAGGAGAAGAGGTGCTTCATCCTCAAAAAAATCCCCCATCCTCTCTTGCAGACCTTGCTGCCACAAACTCTTTTGGGATTCCATCGAAAGATCGTGACTATCTGGTGCAAGATATTGCCAAGGCTGGAGGCTCACTTGCCCCTGGGCAGGTGATGATCGTCTCTGTTGTAGGAACACCAAGACCTGAAGAGGACTTTTTCGAAGATTTTGTCGAAGCGACCCGGATTGCTTTAGATGGAGGGGCAAAAATCGTCGAAGCTGACCTCTCCTGTCCCAATGTGGCCAGCCGGGAGGGGAGTCTTTTCACCGATCCAGAGGCCATTTATCCCATCTGCACCAAGATGAAGAAGATTCTAGGCTCTCGCCCCTTAATCATCAAAGTGGGGGTAATTCATGAGCGTGAGGTGATGAGAAAGGTATTGCTAGCAAGCCAAAAAGCAGGAGTAGATGGGTTTTGCGGGATCAATACCGTAAGCAGAAAGATTGAAAACCTCGACGGAACTCCTACTCTTGGAGAAAAAAGGCATCGAGCAGGGGTTTGCGGTGGACCGATCCGACCAGTTGCCCTCGATTTTCTGCAAAAAGCACGCTCATTGATTGAAGAGGAGAAGCTCGATCTCACCCTGATGGGCACTGGAGGGGTGACGGAGCCCACCCACTTCGACGACTTTTTTCTTGCTGGAGCTGATGTTGCAATGAGCGCTGTTGGGATGATGTGGGATCCTTACTTAGCAGCAAGATACCACCAAAAAGGAGGAAAACGATGGAAATAGAGAGTTGTGTTTGTGAGCTCTACGAGATTGGAGCAGTGAAGTTTGGAGAGTTTCGCTTAAAAAGTGGGATCCTCTCTCCTATCTATATCGACTTCCGCTTGCTCGTCTCTTACCCGAAGCTTCTTAAAAGGATCTCAGAGCTTATTTGGGAGCGTGTCTCTGCCCTCCCCTTCGATCGGATGTGTGGCGTCCCTTATACCGCTCTTCCCATTGCTACGGCTCTTTCTATAGAGAAGAATATTCCGATGGTGATGCGGCGTAAGGAAGCCAAGAGTTATGGGACACAAAAGATCATCGAGGGGGACTTTGCCAAAGGGGAAAACTGCCTTGTGATCGAAGATCTGATTACCAGCGGCTTGAGTATTTTCGAAACTTTGGAGCCACTCGAGGATGTCGGCTTAAAAGTTGACGACATCGTCGTCATACTCGATCGGCAGCAAGGGGGACGGGCAAAAGTGGAGCAAAAAGGGTACCGGGTCCACTCTCTTCTCACCATGCAAGATCTACTTCGTATCCTAGCAGATAAGGAGAAAATCTCACCCGAAACAGTAGAAAATGTAGAGAACTTCATCGCGGAGAACCAGTGTTAACTTTTGCCCAAAGAGCCGCCTACTCCTTAAATCCTACCGGACAAACTCTTTTCCATCTGATGGAGGAGAAAAAGAGCAATCTTGCCCTCTCTGCTGATGTGACCGATACCGCCTCCTTGCTCGCTCTTGCTGACAAGCTTGGTCCTGAGATCTGTCTACTCAAAACCCATGTAGATATTCTTGTGGATTTCACCCCTGATTTCCCGAGGAAGCTCCGCGAGATTGCCGAAAAGCACCGTTTCCTTATCTTTGAAGACCGTAAATTTGCCGATATTGGGAACACAGTTGTCTCGCAATACCGAGATGGGATCTACCACATCTCTGATTGGGCTGAAATCGTAAATGCCCATATCGTCCCGGGTCCTGGGATCATCGAAGGGCTCAAAAAAGTGGGGTTGCCCAAAGGGAGAGGACTCCTTTTACTCGCTGAGATGAGTCCCCAAGGAAATTTAGCCAAAGGGGCTTACACCAAAAAAGCTGTTGAGTGGGCCGAAATGCATGCCGATTTTGTGATCGGGTTTATCTCTATTCACAAACTGTCCGAAAACCCCGCAATGATCCACATGACCCCTGGGGTCAAACTCCAGGAGGGGAGCGATTCACTCGGGCAAAACTACCTCACTCCGCAAAAGGTGATTGGGGAGAACAAAAGTGATCTCATCATCGTTGGCCGCGGCCTTTACGAGGCCAGAGGTCCTCTCCTAGAGGCTAGGCGTTACCGGGAAGCCGCCTGGTCTGCCTACCAATCCCGCCTCTAAACAAGAGGACACCTTGCACTTTTTATAAAAAATGACTTGACATTCCGGTTTTCTTATGAAAAAATGAGTTTACAGGTTAACGCAAAACACACTAGAAGTCACTATGTTAGTCAATTTTCCAAGTGAAAAGTTCCCCTCTCTTGTCGAAACTCTTCCAGAAGCCCACCCCGTACACATCTCCCTTGATCGAGTCGCAGTGGTGATCTTAGGAGGAGGAGAGGGGACGAGGCTCGCTCCTTTGACAAAAGCTAGGTGTAAACCGGCGATCTCATTTGGAGGACGCTACAGCTTGATCGATATTCCGATCTCCCACTCTCTCTCATCAGGCCTCTCTAAGATCTTTGTCATCGGCCAATACATGGCCTACACCCTCCAAAAACACCTCTTCCAAACCTATCTCTATCACGGGATCTCACAGATCCAGATCCAACTTTTGGTTCCTGAAGAGAGAAATGGAGAGAAGATCTGGTATAAGGGGACGGCCGATGCAGTACGGAAAAACTTGAACTACTTTTCAGAAGTCTCTGCTGACTATTTTCTCATTCTTTCGGGCGACCAGCTCTACAACATCAATTTTCAGGATATGATCAACCAGGCGATCGATGTGGATGCTGGGATGATGATCGCCGCCCAGCCGGTAGATGAGAAAGACGCAACGAGAATGGGTCTTTTGAAGCTTCAGCACGGATCGAGTCAGATAGTCGATTTCTATGAAAAACCTAATGAGCGTGAAATCTTAGACCGGTTTAAAACTGATGAGTACACTCTCAATCGGCTGGGATTTGAGGGAAGCGCGGGGAAAAATTATCTCGGTTCGATGGGGATCTATCTCTTCAAGCGACAAGTCCTTTTTGACCTTCTTCATGAAGATCCAAGGGAAGATTTTGGAAAGCACCTCATCCGAACTGAGATGGAAAAAGAAGATGTTCACGCCTACCTCTATGATGGATATTGGGAAGACATTGGGACAATTGAGTCTTACTACGATGCAAATTTAGCCCTGACTCGAAAAGAGATCAATCCCAAAAATGGTCTTCACTGTTACGACGAAAGCTTACGGATCATGACCAAGAGCTACAACCTGCCTGGGGCAAAAATCTCCAAGTGTCAAGTCGACCGTGCAGTTTTCTGTGAAGGGACGGTGATTGAGGCAAAAGAAGTGACCCATTCGATCATAGGTGTTCGGGGGGTCTTAGGAGAGGGGACGATCGTCCGTGATTCGATTTTACTTGGGAGTGAGTACTACGAGCGCCCTCCCCTTGTCACAGGTGAGGAGCCCCTAAAGCCAGGAATTGGGAAACACTGCCACATCGAGCGGGCGATTCTCGACGAGAATGTCACACTCGGCAATCATGTAAAACTCGTGAATGCCAAAGGGCATACCCACTATGACGCTCCCGACGGAAAACTCTTTGTCCGTGACGGGATCGTGATCATCCCTCGAGGCACCCACCTCCCTGACCACTACACCTTCTAATTTGGGTTATGTCTTCTTATTTTCCTGGTCAAAATGGCCATTATATGGCACATTCAAAAAACTAGAGTCGTGAAAAAGTCAGAACAAGCACAGAAGCCACGAAAGTTGAAAAAAGACGCTGGCCTTATAGAATACAGCCCAACTGAAGAGCTACTTGACGAAGAGTTTATTTTTCTTGCCAAACGAAATGGAAGCTACTTGAGGGTAGGATGTCTGTTTTTGCGATAGCTGATTTGCATCTCTCGTTTGGAGTCCCTGAGAAGACTATGGAGGCTTTTGGGCTCGTGTGGAAGCATTATGCGGAGAAAATCGAATCGGCTTGGAGGGAGTTCATTACAGAAGAAGATCTCGTCTTAGTCGCGGGGGATATCTCTTGGGCGATGAGCCTTGAAAAAGCCCAAATCGATCTCGAGTGGATTGGAAATCTGCCTGGAACTAAGGTGATGATCAAAGGGAATCACGACTACTGGTGGAGCTCTCTTGCGAAGGTGCAAACCATTCTTCCTCCCTCGTGTCATCTCATTCAAAACAACGCCTTCTCTTGGAAAGATTGCACGATTGGCGGAGCTCGCCTCTGGGATACAGATGAGTATGATTTTAGTGCGTATATCGACTTTCAAGAGACAAATGTCTCTCCTTCGGAGGAACCCAAGCCAACGCCGGCAAAGATCTTCAATCGGGAGCTCAATCGATTAGAGCTGAGTCTACAAGCCCTTGATCCTAACGCAACCCATCGACTTGTGATGACCCACTACCCCCCGATTAGTAGTTCTTTAGCCTCCTCTAAGGTCTCTGCTTTGCTAGAGAAGTATCGGATCGATATTTGCGTCTTTGGCCATCTTCACAATGTGAAGCCAAAAGCCCTCCCCTTTGGTGAGACTAGGGGGGTTGCCTATTATTTGACATCGTGCGATTATCTCGATTTTAAACCGATCAAAATCCTGGAGTAACGCTATGCCATTTACTTTATCTTTAGGGGAGAAAGCCCCTGAGTTTACCCTCCCTGCTACAGATGGGAAGAGCTATTCATTAGATGATTTTACGGGTGCAAAAGTCCTCGTTGTTTTCTTCACCTGCAACCACTGCCCCTACGTCATAAACTCCGATGAGGTGACAAGAGCAACAGTAGAGAAATTCCGTGATCGAGGAGTTACCTTTGCGGGGATCAACTCCAATAGCAAACACACCTACGAGGAAGATTCGTTTTTCCACATGGTCCACCGGATGAAAATCCATGAGTTTCCTTGGGTCTACCTCTATGATGAGACGCAAGAAGTAGCGCGCGCGTATGGAGCTCTCAGAACACCCCACTTTTTTGTGTTCGACCAGGAGAGAAAATTGATCTACTGTGGAAGGGCTGTTGATTCTCCAAGAGACACTTCCAAAATCAAGACCAACAACCTAGAAAATGCCCTCGAAGAGCACCTTGCAGGAAAGCCCATTCCCACCCCCCTCACAAACCCGATCGGATGCAATATAAAATGGGCAGGACACGAGTCGCACTGGATGCCTTCCGAAGCCTGTGATCTTGTCTAACTCAGGTTGAGGTCAACTTTTGGATGAATTTTCGTCCCACTTGAACGATCCCTCGCTCTTTGATTTGGATTTCCATTCCCAAGGAGTAGAGGATAGCAAGAATGCTGACAAGCCTAGGATTTCCATCCTTTGCTAATGCTCTATAGAGGCTTTGTCTGTTGAGGGAGGCAGCTTCAGCCAACTTTCCAACGCCACCCCAGGCATCAGCTATATCTTTCAGCGCAAGGAAAAAAATACTGATGTCATCTTCCTCTAGTGCAGCATTCAGATATCCTGCAGCCTCTTTTGGATTCTTCAGTCTCTCTTTGAGGTGATCTTTATAACTTCTAGTTCTTCCCATTGTCTAACTCATAGTATTCGATCGAGAGGACTTCTCTCATAGTCAATTTGTAACATATAAGCGACAAAGTGCCAATGTGGGAAAAGAGGGAGTTGTGAAGAGATGGTGTTCGTGGTAGGGTGAGGCAATATGACGACGCCGGTTTCTGAAAAACATTTTGAGAGTGATGAGACAAGGAGGCTCCCCAAGCCCTTTTTGTTGCGGAGACTCCACTCTCTTCTAGGGATCTGGCTTGCGGTCTATCTCTCTGAACATCTCTATGTCAATTCCCAGATGGCTCTTTATGTGGAGGATGATGGGCAAGGGTTTATCTCTGCTGTGAACAAGATCCATGCGATTCCCTATCTCAAGCTCGTCGAGATTCTCTTTTTGGGTCTTCCGTTTCTCATTCATGGGATCTGGGGGATCCAGTATGCTCTAAGAGCAAAGCTCAACTCATATAAGAGTGATGGAACACGCCCCTCTCTTCCTCAATACAAGAGGAATCGGGCGTATAGTTGGCAGCGGATCACTTCTTGGATACTACTTATTGCGATTACTGGGCATGTTATCCAGATGCGGTTTCTCGACTATCCGAGCTCTTCGCAAGATGGAGAGAAGAAAAGCTATATGGTTCGTCTTGTTCCTGATCCCTCTTTGTACCTTGTAGCGCAAAAGATCGATGCGAGTTTATATACCAAGCAAGAAATTGAGGAGAAGGGGAGAGGGCTATCTGAAGAGGAGAAGAGTTTAAGTGAAATGGAGGGGGAGTCGTACTACACACTTCTTGATCGAATAGACGAAGGGAAAGAGTGGATGGAGGCGGCGAGGAAAAAACGATTGAAGAAAGGGAAAGTCTTGGCTGTCTCACCAAATGCAGGTGGAGCCTTCTTCTTAAGCGTGCGAGAGACTTTTAAGAGCCCTCTTATGGTGATTCTCTACTCAATTTTTGTCGTTACAGCTGCCTACCATGGGTTTAACGGGCTATGGACGTTTTGCATCTCCTGGGGTCTTACCCTGACACGCCGTTCACAGAGAGTAGCTCGGTTCATTACAACTCTCCTTATGGGGGTTGTCATGTTGATGGGGCTCGTTTCAATTTGGGGAACCTACTACACGATACAATTTACATGAAAAAGCTTGTTAGAGAGACCATTGTTGTTGGCGGAGGATTAGCAGGGCTTGCTGCGAGCATGCGCCTGGCAGAGAATGGGTGTCACGTAAAGGTCATTTCTGTCACAAAAGTGAAACGCTCTCACTCGGTGTGTGCCCAAGGGGGAATCAATGCTGCTCTGAATCTGAAAGGGGAAGAAGATTCTCCCCTGATTCATGCCTACGACACGATTAAGGGGGGAGATTTTCTCGCGAACCAACCACCAATCATCGAGATGTGCCTCTCGGCCCCCGGAATCATCCAGATGCTCGATCGGTATGGATGTCCTTTCAACCGTTCTCCTACCGGACATCTTGATGTACGGAGATTTGGCGGGACTCTTTATCACAGAACGGTTTTCTGCGGCGCTTCTACAGGACAACAACTCCTCTATACCCTCGATGAACAAGTTCGTAGGTGGGAGGTAAAGGGGGGAGTCGAAAAGTTTGAGAATCACGAATTCTTGCGTCTCTGCCACGACTCAGAGGGGCGTGTCAGGGGGATCGTGGTGATGAATCTCTTCAACCAGAAACTCGAGGTGCTCAAAGGGGATGCTGTTGTCTTTGCGACAGGTGGACCTGGTTTGATCTTCAAAAAATCGACGAATTCGACTTTTTGTACGGGGGCGGCTAATGCCCGCCTCTATATGCAGGGGATGCACTACGCAAACCCCGAGTTTATCCAAATCCACCCTTCAGCTATTCCTGGGCGCGATAAGCTCCGCCTCATCTCTGAGTCAGTACGTGGAGAAGGGGGGCGAATTTGGGTGCCAGGCGACTCGTCAAAAACAATATTAGCTCCTAATGGAGAGACAATTCCCTGTGGAAAGACAGGAGAGCCTTGGTACTTCTTCGAGGAGATGTATCCAGGGTATGGGAATCTGGTCAGTCGTGACGTGGGAGCTCGGGAAGTCCTCCGCGTGTGTGAGATGGGTCTTGGGGTAGGTGGAGGGATGCAGGTCTATCTCGATGTGACCCACCTTTCAGACGAAACACACAAAAAACTCGCCTCTGTTCTCGATATCTACCAGAAATTCACAGGCGAGGATCCTAGGAAGGTCCCGATGCGGGTCTTCCCTGCTGTCCACTACTCGATGGGTGGGGCTTGGGTCGACTGGCCTGCTGCCGATGACCCTGACCGTGAAACCCGTTTCCGGCAGATGAGCAATCTCCCCGGATGTTTCAATTGTGGTGAGTCGGACTACCAATACCATGGAGCGAATAGGCTTGGAGCCAATTCTCTTCTCTCCTGTATCTATGGAGGGCTTGTGACAGGAGATGAAGTGCCCCGCTATCTCGATACTGTGGGGAAAAGCTACGATGAGCTCCCCTCCTCTCTTTTCGATGAGTTTCTTGCTATTGAAGAGGCTTTTAAACAGGAACTCCTCACTAGAAGTGGTCCCGAAAATGTCCATCAGCTGCATGAGGAGCTAGCCGATCGGATGGTTCGCAATGTGACGGTGAAAAGGAGTAATCCAGCGCTTCAAGAGACAATCGAGGAGATCAAAAAGCTCCGTGAAAGGTATTGCCACATCACTTTAGATGATACAGGCCGCTTTGCGAATCAGACCTACCAGTTTGCCCACCAGTTTGCTTCCATGCTCGAACTTGCCCTCTTGATGACAAAGGGGGCTCTTCTTCGTGATGAGTTTCGTGGTTCCCATTTCAAGCCTGAATTTCCTAAAAGAGATGACAAAAACTGGCTCAAAACGACCGTTGGGAAGTATTGCAAGGAGGAACCTGAGATCACATACGAGCCGGTCGATATCCGACATCTTGAGCCTGTTATGCGAGACTATACAGTAGCAAAAAAGGTGCGACCAGAGCTGCAAAACATTCCAAAACATATCCAGCTGCCGATTTAACGGAGAAATCATGGAAGAAAAAAACTACATTCTCAAAATCTACCGAGGAACACCTGGGGATCAGTATTGGGAAGAATTTGAGCTCCCTCGTTGGGAAGGAGAAACAGTGATTTGTGGCCTCATGGAGATCCAAAAAAGTCCGGTCAATCGGCAAGGAAAGAGAGTTGAGCCAGTGGTATGGGAGCAAGGGTGTCTCGAAGAAGTGTGTGGCTCGTGTTCGATGCTCGTCAATGGGTATCCTCGCCAGTCTTGCACTGCTTTGATCGAAAACTACATAAGAGATACAGGAAGTAATGTGGTTACCCTCGCACCATTCACAAAATTTCCCCTGATCCGAGATCTCATGATCGACCGTTCTCAGATGTTTGAGAGCCTAAAAGAGGTCCACGGATGGATCGAGACAGAAGGATCACGCGAAATGGGATTTGGTCCTCTCGTATCCCAAGGGGAGCAAGAGGTGATGTATTCCCTTGCCACCTGTATGACCTGCGGCTGCTGCACCGAGGGGTGTCCCCAGATGAATAAGAAGTCAGAATTTGTCGGCCCAGCTACAATCTCTCAAGCCCGTCTCTTCAATGCCCACCCAACAGGGAAGATGCAGCGAAAAGACCGTCTCCGCCCCCTTATGGAAGAGGGGGGAATCAGTGAGTGTGGCAATTCCCAAAACTGTGTCGAGGTCTGCCCCAAGAATATCCCCCTCACAGACAGCATTGCTGTCATCGGCCGCGAGGTCACCCTCCAATCCTTCCGCGACCTCTTCACCTTCTCCGACTAACCGTCAGCAGCTCTTGCTGGAACTTTTTCTTCACCAAAAACAAGAGAAAAAGCTTTAGAGAACACAGAGAGAAGAATTTCCCTACTCTGTGCCCTCTGGATATGCCGGGTGTAAAACACTGTTAACCTACTTAGTTGAGAGGTACTAAGAATGGATTTTTCACGTTTAGCATGTAGTTGCGCTTAAAAGAGGTGGAAGCCTGCCACGATGGATTGCCAAACGTGATACTTATGGCCCATCGGCTCGACGGGGTGATTGGGGGGAGCGCGCTCTGAAAGGATAACAGCCAAGTCCCGGGAGATCTTCGTAGGTGGAAGTTTCGGTAATATTCGAGATGACCAACCTTGTATGGGAATCAATAACTATACAGGGGCTTACGAAGAAGTCTGAGCGGCCCATAGTAGCGGAGAAGCGGGGTAACACCTGCGTCCGCCAAGGGGCCGTACTTTAGGTCACGTTACCAACAATATAAGGGGAACCGCTTGATGAAAACAATGTCCACTACGGAATGCGGCGGACCAGAAGGCTTTAAATTTGAGCCAGGTATATCGCCAAAACTCTCATTATTGCGATGGAAACTAGGCCGAAAAGCCAAACAGGAACCGAAGTTCCGATTTTACGTCCTTTATGACCGTATTTATAGAATAGATACGCTTGAAGCAGCTTATCAGCTGGTCAAGAAGAATAGACGCAACCAATCCCCTCCTCGATACCCATCGAAGCCTCCTCATCCTCTCTGAGAGCGACCTCTACGACTACCTCACAGCTTGACAACCACAACCGTCACATTGTCTGGGCTTTTGTTTAGAAAGGCTCCTACAACAAGGCGACCAGCCATTTGCTTCACGTCTTTCTTTTTCTGCTCCATCTTCCAAATATCCTGATAAACCTCTTGGTTTGTGGCCACATCCCAGAGCCCATCGCAAGCCAGCACCAGATAATCCCCTTTCGAATACCCAAGCTTTCCTTCCTCCAGATTAGTCTCCACATCACGATCAATACGGGTGATCTTCGGACGAGGAGACAGGGGCTTCTTCCCAATATCCCGCGCAGTGGGGAATGCGGCTGACTTGCCCTCAACTCTACCTTGAACAACTTTGTATCCCATCTTCCCTACCCCATGCTCAAAGCGGGGGTTGAGTGGATCGGCATCTTCACTCAACTGGTAGGGGGTATCACCTTTTTTCATCAAAACTGTCCGGGAATCCCCTACGTTGGCTGTGTACAATCTCTCATCTACTTGCAAGACAAATGTGGCAGTTGACCCACCCGTCGCCCTTAAGACAGCCTCGTCCATCTCAATACAGATCTCTGTAATAGCATTCGTGATGTTTTCATCGGTTAGCAGCGCAATATTCTCGTTGCCCAACTTGTTCTCAAGTCGTGAGGGAAGACTCCTCGCCAGATACTGAGCCACCCACCCATCATCTCCATGCCCATCAAAGACTCCATAGAGGAACGCTTTCTTCTCCCCAAGCGTAAGTTCGCAAACCACATGAGCACCTTTCATCTTGTTTCTATAGCCGAGATATTCTGCCGCCCCCACATTGTCCAAGCTAATCTTTTGGTCAATAATGTTGTTAACTGTAGCAATAGGCGTTGCTCCCCCATCAACTAAAGCTCCATTAAAACAATGTTCTATAAATGTCTTCTTATCTTCACGACCTTCCTCCACTGCTTTGTTTAGTTGGTAGGCGAGCTTTTCCTTCGGCGGCCGATGAGGAGAGTATACTTTCTCGTTATACGTCGCAATCTTACCAGCTTTTCGCTGAAAATCAGTCTTATCGCCATTCGAAGGAGTAGTTGGCTCAGGCTCTTCCTCCTCTGTGATGCTCTCCCCTGCGCTCGTCGAGCTTGTACTGAGGTTCTTATTTATGTTCGTCTGGGATCCTGTCTGGGATTCATCGTTTACGGTTAGCAAGTTTTGTTCGATTGAGGGTGTCGAGTTACTATTGTTGCGGTGTTTGCACGAGTAGATGATGTAGGAGATAAGCCCGAGGGTGAGGACGCCTGCTCCTGCAGCTGTGCCGATGCCTACATAGGTAGCTCCTAGCTGCGCATGCTGGGCAAAAGCGCCGATGTGGAGGAAAGCTGTGACAGCCACAGCAGCGAGAGCGAGGGTTGTTAGGGTGGCGGCCACTTCGGCTCCAAGCTCAATTTTTGGATGGTTTTGTGCAAAATTTCCTTCACCAGTTGGAAAACAAGACATAACAAACCTACTTTTAAGGGTTAATGAAAGGAATATTGTATTTTAAAATAGATTATTTTTGCAAAGAAAAAAACACCTTAATGTGGAACCCCGAGCCTAGGAAATTTACATATAGCGTTTATTTCCAATGAATTGAGGGATTTTCGCTAAAAATCTTTAATTTTCAACATGCTGATAGTAAAAAGATATGATTTCGAATGCATTTGTAGTGGCTGAATCTGAGTTTTTCAAGAAATTTTCTTCTAGTGAAATGTATTTTCGAGTACAATCAAGACCTGTTTTCTTCAACTCTGATTATAAAGAGTTTAGTGTAACTCAAGATGTAGTGGAGAATTTGCGTGCGCCACGAAGCGTTTATTTACTAATGGAGGAAGGATCCATGTGAAAAGTATACCCAATACATTCAGTATCGAGTCTTGAGTTAGGACTGGTAA
>JAAKFR010000063.1 GCA_011064985.1 Chlamydiota bacterium | reverse complement strand
GCGCGGGTGAAGATTGATGGAGAGGGAAAGATATCTGTAAACCTAAAAAAGAAGTCTCACTTGCCCCTGCTTTTATCGACATCCTGGATGGCAAGGAATGTAAAACTTTCTTGGATGGGGGTACTTATTAGCTATCAAGCGAGTACCGTTTCATGAAACATGGTTACCTGATTTTTCGTAATGAAAATCCGTGATGAAGGAATTTTTGGAGAAAATCTTCGTAAACCAAAAATTATCCTGGCAGGAATTGAGAAATAATGGCTCTCATGATGTTGAACTTGACCAAATTGCACCCGATGCAAAAAAAGAGATTAGAAGAGATAGAGCAGGATGAAATAGCTTTGTTTTATTCTTTGAGGTTAAGTGGTAAAAAGCGTATGTGGGGTATCAAGGATAATAATATTTTCTGGATTCTGTGGTGGGACCCTTTTCATGAAATTTGCCCCTCCTTCAAAAAGCACACATAGCTACTTTTTAGATACAAGGAAATAGAATAGTAGAGAAGATTGGGTGCAAAACGGGGCCGAAGAAGGGATGCAGAGAGCTTTTGGGGATTTTCGTCCCATTTGGACGATCGCGAGCGAACATAGTGTTATTTATACAGGGAGCGAGGATGCGTTCAAGCACTCTTTGTAAAAGAGTGCGTAACGTTAGCGAAAAGCAGCCAAAAGTCCCCCTAAACTTTCCTCCATCAATTAAGTGAAGGGTCGTCGGGGATCATGGAGAGCGTGGCATACCGTCCGCCGAGCTTTCGGAGGAGAGTTTGCCAGAGCCTATCCGGAGGGGTCTCGAAGATATCCTCCGAGGAAGCAGGATAAAGATACCACCCCCCATCGAGAAATTCTCGTTCGAGCTGCCCCGCCTGCCAACCAGCATATCCAAAGCAAAGACGCATCTGTGGCCCCGACTCGGTTGTTATCGCCTCTTGGAGGAACTGGAGATCTCCTCCGAGGTGAACACCCTCGCAGATTTCGATCGTCTGTTCCGGAATAGATTCGGATGTGTGGATCAACATCATCTGGCTTGTTTGCACAGGGCCACCTGCGCGGATCTCCACTCGGGGATTGTTGAGCTGTTCAATCGAAAGAATCTCTTCAGGAAGCTCAAGATCAAGGTTCTTATTGATCACAATCCCAAAGGATCCACTCGAACTGTGTTCACAAAGAAGGAGCACTCCTCGGAAAAAAATCCCCGAATCGACTTCTGGTGTGGCAATCAAGAAAGTGCCTTTTTCAAGATGGGAGTAGGGGACCGTTTCCATGGGGTGACTACCTCGTTATTCACACGTACATTCTTGACAATAGTTTTTGGTCAGATTTTCTGTATAGAGTTTTAGTGTCGCCTGGAGATGCTCTACGCGAGCAAGTAGGTCGCCCATGCTCATCGCAAAACATCGGTTGCCAAGGGGGGCTTCGAAAGTCTCTAGCCTGTCGATGGTTTTTCCTAACCTGTCGAAGGTAACAGTTAGCTCATTTATCTCTTGATCGAAGTAGTTGTAGAAGTCGCAAGGAGTAGAAAGAGAGCGGAGGCGGCTCATCTTTGCCGTCCTGTTCCGTTGCCACTGCTTATTGTATTGGAAGAGGAGGCCGTAGTGGTTGATGTCTTGGAGGAGAGTCTCAACTTTACAAAGAGAAGAAGAGAGCTGCAGGTAAAGGGCATCATTGTCGAGTAGGCGCCCTAAGGTTCCTTGTCCCGAATTGAGTTTGCCTACTAGTGAAGAGAGGTTGGAGTAGAGAGTCTCGTCATAGAGCAGGCGCCCTAGGCTTCCGCCACCTGAATTGATCTGGGTGGTGAGCTTTGTAAGTTGCTCGGAGGTACCTTTGAAGGATTTTAGAGCTTTTGGGAAGTCCTCTTTATTGGCTTGGAGGAACTCTCTTGCCTCTCCCATTGTTTCATCAAAGCTCATCGCTACCTTCACGATTTTGTTAAGCGTTTGCTCGAGTTTATCAGTCGAGCGGGCAAAGAGGATTTCGTCTGTCACATCTTGAGCAGAAGGGGCTCCAGGAGGGGGAGCGCGGGGGATGATAGCGATTGACTTTTCCCCAAGTAACCCTGCGGTGGCAAAGAGGATTTCGTCATAAGTGAAAACGCGGACACTAGAATCGACTTTGAGGATCAGTTCGTAGACATAGAGATTCCCTAAGCCGTCAGATGGGCCTTGACGAGGATTTTTCCGTTCGATGATCTCTTCGACCTCTCCTACAGGTTTTCCAGCAAAGGTCACCCTTGTCCCTTTTGTCACTTTATCGATATTCGTAAACAAAATACGAAGAGTGCGCTCTCCATCTCCCATATAGGGTTTGAGAAAAAGAAGGAGCCCAGCCGCGGTTCCAATTGCAGCAAGGATAAAGAGTCCAAGCCAAAATGTTTTGATCTTATCTTGCATGTTTTAGGTAGCTCTCGGGGATGGCATTTTGTAAAAAAGTTTGAACTCTTGGGTCCTCAATATTGGGAAACTCATCCTTAGGAGTGATATAGAGGATTTGCCCCTCATGATTCAAGGCAATCCTATCGGCAATATGAAAAGCTGAACAGAGATCGTGGGTTACTACTATACTCGTTGCATGAAGCTCCTTCTGGGTTTTTAGGATGAGATCATTGATCTGCATCGCTGTGATCGGATCAAGTCCTGTCGTTGGCTCATCGTAGAGGAGGATTTTCGGACTGTAAGCAATCAGACGGGCAAGCGCTGCCCTTTTCTTCATCCCTCCGGAGAGATCTGAGGGCATCTTCTCTTCGATCCCTTCTAGACCGACCATCTGCAACGCAAGCGCAACCTGCTCTTTCATCTCCTGATCTGATAGATGGTTGTGCTCTTTTAAGTAGAAGGCGACATTTTCCCCCACTGTTAGAGAGTCGAGAAGGGCTCCTGATTGAAAGAGCATTCCCATCATATGGATCTTCTGGTAGAGAGCCTCCTCTTTTAACGAGGTCAATTCGACATCATCGATATAGATTTTCCCTGAATCGGGCTTTTCGATCCCGATGATCTGGCGGAGGAGGACACTTTTCCCCGAGCCTGAACGTCCCAGGATCACTAAGGTTTCCCCTTCTCGTATTTCTAGGCTGACTCCCTTTAAAACCACATGCTCTCTGTAGGTTTTCCATAAATCTTCGATTCGAATCATTAGATTGTGTGCCCCTCAACTAGATTGATGTGAATCGTGTTGAGCCCGACAGTCAGGAAAAAATTCACAATGAGGATGTAAGAGTAGCTGATCACAACTCCGCTGGTAGTTGCTTTCCCCACGCCTGCAGCCCCTCCCTTTGTCGTCATTCCTTTATAGCAGCAGATCGTACTGATGATGATGCCAAAGAAAAAGGCCTTGATCACCCCCGTCCAGAGGTCAAAGGAGGTGATATTATTTGGGATAGGGTCAAAAAAACTTTGGGCCGACATTCCAAAAATATAGGCGGAAACAAGGTAGCCTCCAAAGATTCCTATCACAGCACTGAAGACAGTTAGTAAGGGGAGCATCGTGATTCCCCCAAGAACACGAGGGGCAACTAGGTATCTTAAGGGGTTCACTGCCATAGATTTAAGCGCATCAATCTGTTCAGTTACTTGCATCGATCCCAATTCTGCCGTCATGGAAGAACCAACCCTTCCTGTGACCATAAAGGCAGTCAATACAGGTCCAATTTCGGTCAGCATTGCCTTTCCAACAAGAAGGCCTGTAGCACTCCCTAAACCCTTATCCCCCAGCTGATAAAAAGATTGGGCTGCTAGCACCATCCCGGTCGAAAACCCCGTAATAGCGACGACAGGGAGGGAGAGGACCCCGATATTGTAGAACTGATCGACAAGAAGTCTCCATGAAGGGGGACGTTTGAGGATTGCCCAAATCGTTTGGCCAAACATGATCCCCCAAAGACCAACTCCCGCGCACGCATTAAAAATTTTTTTTAAATAAAACCCCATCTACTTGCAGATTCTAAAGGGTTTCTTCTTATTTCGCCACCAACACACACTGATCATACCGAAGCTCTTTACCTTATCAATGAAGACACGATTGAGGATTTGTATTTCTATTCCTCATATTCTATCCTTTCGGGTTCAAATTACAGAGGGACTCAAATGAAGTATTGTGAGAGCATTTATCAGACGTTGCGCAGGAAGACGCGTGAAGTGATGGTGGGCAATGTGGGAGTGGGAGGAGACAATCCTGTCAGGACCCAGTCGATGACGACTTCGAATACGCGGGATGTGGAGGCGACAGTGGAGCAGATCATCCGCCTTGCAGATTGTGGGTGTGAGATCGCCCGGGTGACGGTCCAAGGGATGAAGGAGGCCGATGCATGTGAGGGGATCAAAAATGGTCTGATCCAAAAGGGGTATACGATCCCTCTTGTAGCCGACATCCATTTCTATCCACCAGCTGCGCTGCGCGTGGCCGACTATGCTGATAAGGTGCGGATCAATCCGGGCAATTTTGTCGATAAGCGGGCGCAGTTCAAAACGATCGACTACGATGAAAAGACCTATCTTCAGGAGCTCGAAAGGTTAGAAGAGAAGTTTGCCCCTCTTGTGGAGAAGTGCAAGAGGCTAGGGCGTGCGATGCGGATTGGAACCAACCACGGTTCTCTCTCTGATCGGATCATGAACCAGTATGGAGATACAGCGGCTGGGATGGTCGAGTCGGCTTTCGAATTTGCCCGTGTTTGTCGGAAGTACGACTACCACGATTTTATCTTCTCGATGAAGGCGAGTAATACCAAGGTGATGATCGAGGCCTATCGCTTACTTGTCGCTGAGATGAATACCTTAGAGTGGGACTACCCACTCCATCTTGGCGTAACTGAAGCGGGTGAAGGGGAGGATGGTCGAGTCAAATCGGCGATCGGAATGGGAGCTCTCCTCTTAGATGGGCTTGGGGATACCGTTCGGGTCTCGCTTACTGAAGATCCCTGGCACGAGATCAACCCTTGTAAACGCCTCGTGGCTTTTGGAAAGAACTCCCAAGAAGAAGGGATTGCACCTTTCGAGGAGACCTTTCGCAAAGTCTCTTCCTCTTCTAAGCGGGAGGTTACCCTTCCCTCTTCTTTTCATAGGGATGGATCTGTTTTCCTCAAAGTTTCCCAAGAAGAGGTGGAGTCTCCCATGTTTTTCTCCGATATCGGATGTCAGGTAGAGCTGGGGCGCCCCAAAAGGCAAGAGGGATCTGTCGACGGGGTAATCGCCCCATTCTCCCATCCAAAACTCGAGAAACTTAGAGAAGCGGGGATTGCAATTCTCCAAAATCCTGTACTTGTCACAGAAGATAGCGCTACCTGGAAGCAAGCTGAGTCTGCAGACTACGTCCTCTTTGCCCCGACATCCAATCCCATTCACGAGGGGAGGCGTTTCTTCCAGCATCTTGCTGTCAACAATTTGAATATCCCAGTGATCCTCTCCTTTGCCTACACCTGTGCGCTAGACGATCTCCCCATACATGCCGCTGCAGAAAACGGCTCTCTTCTCTGTGACGAGATTGGAGAGGGGATATGCGTGGGAGGACCCTATCCCCTTTCCGAACGCCGCTCTCTCTCCTTTGCGATTCTCCAAGGGGCCAGAATGCGCCAGTCGAAAACTGAGTTCATCTCTTGCCCTGGCTGTGGTCGCACCCTCTTTGATTTGCAAGAGACCGCTGCCAAAATCCGGGAGCGGACCGGACACTTGCCCGGCGTGAAAATTGCGGTGATGGGGTGTATCGTCAATGGCCCAGGAGAGATGGCCGATGCCGACTTTGGGTATGTCGGCTCACGCTCTGGAAGGATCGATCTCTATATTGGGAAAACGTGCGTAGAACGGAATATCGACATGAATGAAGCCGTTGACCGCCTCGTAGCCCTCATTCAAAGTCAAGGTCGATGGGTGGAGAAAGAGCCTCTGCAATCTGCTTCCTAAGCTTCTTCCTATCGCTCACATCAAAGTTCGCGTTGTCTAGCTTGCACCGCGCATACTCCAGCGCCACGATATCTGAGTCTGCCAAGTTTCCTGTCGGAAGAGAATGGGAGGAGACCTCCCATGGGTTTTGATTTTGAGTCCCTAAATTGGTCAAAAGAAGAGTACCAAGCGTCTGGAATTTTACCGAATAGTTCGGCTGATTGAGCCGATCTCCAACAGACACGATTGTCATCTTTTTGTCAGATGGATCGTAGACCACCATCCCCTTTATCATCCCGACTTGCACCAAGATATAGAATGTGGACTTTCTACTCAAATCAGGTGTTTCAAGATGAGCATTTTCTGTTTTTGGAATGAAATAATATAAGTCTACAGGAGAAGTAGCTTTTAGAAAGGCAACTTGTGGATACTGCTCGTTTAGATATTCAAGATACAACTTCACTCCATCATCAGAAAGGGGCTCTCCTCCTAGGAAAGAGTTTACAATCTCATCGAGAGCTCCATCCTCCTCTAGTATAATAGAATCTCCATAAAAGGAAACTTCCGCATCTTCAGGAAACTCAATCTCACCCAAATCGGAAAAGTCCTCATCCTTCTCCTCAGAAGGAGCTTTAGGCTTATTAGAGAGGAGATATGTTGCTGCAGAAGAGACAAGAGCTCCAACAAGAGTACATGAGAAAAAGGGTGTGGAGCTTATCACAGGGATCCTAGGGGCTCCAGGTAGAAAAAAAAAAGCCGATACGCAAACAGTTGCCCAGAAAATAGCTGTAATAGTCGTGGCAACGGGAACCTGGTTGCCGGCAAACACTTTTTGGTAGCAGTCACGATTTTGAATTCTGGAGCAAGTCATTAGAATACAATCTACCAAGAACCCCACATAAGACTCCAATGAAAAAAAACACCGCAGGGGCAACGGCGCAAAGGAAATCGAGCACGGGCGCACGTTCACGAAACGATTTTACGCATCGCGGTAGCGATGCAGAACGTGGGGTGTGTAACGTTAGCGAAAATCAGCCAAAAGTCCCCCGCAACATGAGGTTCAGTAGGTTTTGAACCATTTGAGGATGAATTTGCCGGAAGAGGGGGAGAGGCCGTTGAGGGAGCCCCCGTAGTCGGCTTCGAGGTAAAAGTTGCGGTAGAGACGAGTCTGGATGAGGAGCGAATCAAAATCCCCAGAAATACTCTTGTTGATCCCCACAAACGTCCCCTGCGAAATGTACTTCCCAATCTGGAAGGAGAAATCGGCCGAATCAAAATCGCAATTCGTAATATCAAAGACATCAATCCCCAAAGCCTCCTTCAGGTTTTCGAAAAACTTGCCCCCCGTGCTTTTTCCAGAGAGAGTGACAAGGACGTTAGCGAGACGAGCCGCCTGGAAAGGAGAGAGCTCATTAACATCCTGATTGAATAGGATCCAGGAGAGGATCTCGTTTGTCGAATCGGTACGTTGAGAGCAAAAAGAGATGGAGGGATCGTTGAGAGGGCCCTCGATCAGAATAGAAGCTGTTAGGGAGGCAAGCTCTAGATCTCCTTTGATGTCGACATAGAGGGATTTCGGCTCAATACCTTCTATTCCTACCTTCCCTTCGGTCAGATCAAACGTTTTTCCTACAACGGTGAAACGTCCCTGGACAAGCTTGAGTTTTCCCTGGTAGTCCAGATCGTTTTGCTCTCCGGTGATGTGAAGATCTCCTCGCCACTCAGAAGTAAGGCCTCTCCCCTCAATGGTGAGGTTTTCTGGGGCTTTGACTTGGATGTCCCAGAAGATCGGGATCAGGGCAGTCCGTTTTTCGATCTCAGGCTTTGGAGTGGGGAGGGGATTGCAGTAGATCACGTCCAAAACAGGAACGGTGATCGAGGACTTGTTGGGAATAGAGAGGTGGGCTTGGACGATGTCTGCAGTTCCCTGGATGGAAATTTGTTGCAAGCTTCCTGAGAGCTCTAGCTGAGAATTCACGGTTGCAGTAAAGGGATCGGTACTAAGAATCTGGAAAGAAGAGAGGGCTACTTGGAGAGAAAAGGGGAAACCCTTTTTTGGATACCAGAGAAGTTCTCCAGTTCCTGAAAGGGAGCCTCGGACAAGGTCTGTTGCTGTGAGGGAGGTGATGGAGAGGGTTCTTCCCCTCCCTTGGAGCTGGAGATCGATATTTCGGAAGACCGCACCCGTTGTGAGGCTTTCGAGCTTTCCTTGCTCGACGTGGAGGGTCCCTTGGATGTCGGGTTCATTCCAACTTCCCGTGACCACCACATCGAGATCGAGAATTCCTTGGGCAAGAATCGAGGCATTTTCCAAAAAGGCGAGGAGCGGGTCGATCGAGCCGCTCCCTTTGGCTTCTAGGTGGAGGGGAGCGTCCTGCAAAAGGGTAAGCTTAAAAGGGGAAAGTGAAAAGCGTATCGAAAGATCAGCTAGAAGAGTGAAAGGGGTTTTTGCAGGGCCCCATAAAATCCCATCGAGATGGAGAGAGTTGGAAGTGAGAAAACCCTCTAATTTGAGGTGGGCGGTAGGGAAGACCTCGTAGGCAGGGTCTAGAACCTCAAAATCGGTCGTCACAAGAGAGAATCTAAGAGCCTGATCTTCCCAAATTCCTTCGAGAGATAGCGAACCGAGAGAGAGATCGTTCCACACGATCTCGCTTCCAGTGAAGGTAAGAGAGCTTTTTGCCCCATCGATGGTCAGCTCTCCTTCTGCGCTTCCAGAAATGGGGGATTCAGTTGTGTAGGGGGAGAGGTCGTGGAGGTTGAGGTGGATCTTCCCTTGCCAGCTCGACTCTTTGAAAAAGTAACGGAGATTCCCCTTCGCTTCATCATCTGAGAAGCGGATTTCAAGTGCGGGTAGTGAAATAGAGTGAGTATCCCAAGTAAACCCTGTGTCTATGAGAAGGGGGGTTCCGAGATAATCTCCTTTGATTTGGAGGTGGCCACTCTCTTTTGAGAAGAGGAGGTTTCCTGTGATGGCGATCTCATCTGAGTAAAAGACGAGAGAGGAGAGGGTGATTGTGTCAAAAGAGTCGACCGAAAGATCGGATCTAAAAGTCCAGGGGGAGTCTAAAACACACTCTTCTCCTTTGCCACGTATTGAGCCAGAAAACTCTTGAGACCTCCAAGAATAGAGCCCTGAAATCCAGAGATCGACACACTTTTCACGTGTGTGGTTGATCGGGTTTTGGATCCTTCCTATTAGGGAAACCATCTCTTCTTGCGCGATCCCTTCACCACTTACTCTAAAGAGGGTATTTGGAAGGGTCGGAGAGGTCCCTTTGAGCATAAAAGAGAAATCTTCCTGGAGGTCTAGATTGCCTGAGAGGGTGATCGGCTTGCTGTTTTCAAAGCTCAAGAATTTGATGTGAAAAGAGTGGACAGTAATGGGGAGGGGAAATGAGGGCCAAGAGGGAGAAATTCTCTCCCCTTCTCCATTTTGTTCCATTTTCCTGATTTCTCCTTTTTCGATTTCTACCCGAAAAATCGAAAGGCGGCCAAGGAGGAGGGAGGAGGGGGCAAGGGAAAAACCGACATTCCTCAGCTCGATCTCAAATCCATTGGTTTGGTAGCTTATATGGTCGACTTTTACCCAAAAGGGGATGAATCCTTCTACCTTTTCAACTTGGAGTTTTCCCTCGCTCGTCTCTTCTATCCAGCTCGCCAGTTTTTTCCGGACAAAAGGAGTCTGGAGAAGGGCCCCTCCCACCAGGAGGAAGAGAAGCACGAAAAGAAGGAGAAGTTGAAGACCTTTTCGCATCAGAAGGTTTGCCCTACACTTGCATATATTTGAAACGATTTATCGATTCCCTTCCGTTTGTCAAGGGGGAAGGCGATATCGAGTCGAAAAGGGCCGAGGGGAGTGAGATACCGAAGCCCTACCCCTACAGAACGGAGAATTCCTTTGCTAAGTTGAGGAAACTCGGAGGCATAGACATTCCCAAAATCGGTGAATGCAGCAAAGTAGAGCTTTTGCCAGATTCGGATGCGTGGCTCAATTTGGAAGATCAGTAAAGAGCGCCCTCCTGTGAGTTCATCACCATCTCTTGGACTTACCGTGAGATATTTGTAACCCCTCAATCCCGTTGAAGACCCTGCGAAGAACCTTTTGGGGACCGGTATAGAACCTGGTGAGTATTCGAGGATCGAGCCGATCTGTCCTGAGAGGGCCAGTAAGAGATTTCCGCTTGGGAGTAGGGGGTGGTAGGTGGCAGCCCAAAGCTCTTGTTTGAGAAAGAAGCTGTATGCTCCGCCAACTGAGTGGTAGGGGGTCCCAAAATAGGCAATCGTCGTCCCTCGCGTTGGGTTGAGAAGACGGTTTGAAGTATCCCAGCGGATTTGCAAGGGGAGGCTGACAAGGTGGTAGACATCGTTATTTTCCGATTTACTGCTCTTGAGCCATTCGTAGCGCAATCCGACGTTGTAGAAGAAGCAGTTGTTGACTTTGTGCGAGAAGCGGCCGAGCAAACTCACCCCATCTTCGTTAAATGCCTTTACATCTTCCTGTCTCCCTTCAGCACTCAAAAGAAGGTCTCGGTTCCTCCCAAAAAAATCGGGTCTCGCATACAAGAAGGTACCCCTCTTGATCACATCCGAGTATTCCCCCGTGAAGGAAAACGAGTCGCCCCATCCGGTGATGTTGTCGTGCCCCCATTGTCCCGTTACCCCGAGCGATTCATCGGTACTGTAGCTCCCCCCCAAACCGATATGGCGGTATCTCTTCTCTTCGAGCTCGATGGAGATAGGGAGATATCCATCACAGTCTACTGTGTCAGAAGGCTCGATCCATACTCTAGAGAAGAGCCCCGACTCTTGGAGGTGGTTTTCGGTGGAAGCGATGAGATAGGGGTTGTAGAGCATCCCTTCCTTCCATAAAATTCTTTTCCTCACAAATCCCTTCCGTACCGACCGGAGTCCATGGATCGAGTAAGGACCAAAGTAGGCGATCGGCCCAGAATCGACTACAAAGGTGACAGAGACTCTTTTGGTCTCCTGGTCGACAACGACCTCCCGATTCGCAATCGTGGCAAGGGGGTAGCTCATATAGGCGAGTTGTCCTAGGATCTCCTCTTCAGTTGCTAGGACACTTTCTGCAAGAGCTGGGCACCCCACTTGAACAGGAAAATCTGCAATACGAAGAGAGAGGGGGATTCCCCAAACATCGACAACGCCAAGCGACTCGAAACTGTAACAGGGACCAGCAAAAATCTGGATCTGTACGGTCGTATTAGGGAAGGCCCCCACATACGAGATCTCGACATCTCCCTCGTAGTATCCGTAGGCATGCAACACCTCAAGAATCGTCTTCTTGTCTCTTTCGGTCCGCTTTTTCAGAGTGAAAAGAGTGGGAGGGGGGCGGTCTTGCTCACTTTTTAGCTGCGAGACAACCTCGATTGTCTCATACACCTCTCTTGGAGCCGCTCCTGTAAAAGAGACCTGGTAGGCAGCAAGAGACCAAGGAATAAAAAGCGCAAACGCTACAAGGATCACCTTCATGCCCTACAACGATACTCCGGATTTGATCCAAAACTCAAGCTGCTACTTCAACTGAATAAAACAGGATAGACAGGATCGCTTGACAAGCGACAGGATATAGCAGAGGCTTTTCACCAAAAAGATTTGATACAAAAGGGTTTTTGTTAAGAGCATCGCGGTAGCGATGCAGGTGGTTAGCCCCGCTAGGGGCGAGCGGAACGTCAGCAATTCCCGCTCTTTTTCTAGGAAAAAAGAAGGTGTTTTCTCTCGAAAAAAGATTACAAATGAAATTTTATTTCGTTTTTTTAAAGCAAACGAATGAAAATTCGCATCCCATGTTCAGAAGTAGTTCTGAGGGCATTTTTTGTTTTGATGAACATTTTTTTCTCTACGTAAATAACTCAGTATCAATCTTAGAAATAGCGGGAATTGCTGTGTGGGCAGCAGCTTGAGCCTACACTTTTAAAAGCAGGCTTAAGGTTGGCAAGACCACCGCTTGGTTGACGCGGCACGTTTTGCTTTCTGTGAAGACGACATTGAAAACATATCCTGCATTTTGAGAGTCTGAAAGTACCTTTCCTCCCATTTCGAGGCACTCGGCATCTCCTTGAATCTCGATCGACTCCCAATACTCTTTTTCCTCTTCAGGGATTGCGAAGAGGGGTATTACCTCCCCGTCTTGAGGCTGATAGTCTTCGAGGTCGATTGTCAGTACATTGACATTCGAATTGGTGAAGTTTCCTGTTCCTCCAGATACCGCGTAAGTTCCAACTGTTTGGTCATTGACAACGATGGGGTAGCTTACTTCGTAAACGATCATTTCTCCTGAAATAGTAATAGGCCCCGAAAAGCTCACCATATTGCTTGCTGAAGTTGAAGATCCTCCCGATGAAGGAGAAGAGGGTGTAAAACCCACTTGGGTTCCTGTAAGAACACTGCTTGATGTTGATAGGAGTGTCGATGTTGTGTTCGTTGCATTGGACAGGATCAGCTCTATGGGATTTCCATTAGAATCATACCTTTGCCCGTAGATGCCATCACCATTCCCATCTTGGCCAGAGCTTTGCCAAGTGACGACAAAGCCCTCATCATTGAGGGGTGCTACGCTTGGGTATCTTTGGTCGCTTGTCGTGTAGGTGTTGATCTGGAACTCTACCCCACTTTTCACTCCGCTGCTATCATACCTCTGCCCGTAGATGCCACGGGTATCTCCATCTTGGCCATTGCTATTCCAAGTGACGACAAAGCCCCCATCATTGAGGGGTGCTACGCTTGGCCGATCTTGGCTGCTTGTCGTGTAGGTGTTGATCTGGAACTCTAGCTCACTT
>JAAKFR010000062.1 GCA_011064985.1 Chlamydiota bacterium | reverse complement strand
TATAATCTTCTTCTCATCTTGAGAAATTGCATTTGACATATCCATACCGCACCCTTGGGTTTAAATAGATTTGCCTATTATTCACGAAATGTCTTCTCTGTACAAGTTTGAATTACACCCCCTAAGAGTGGGTGCAATTAAAAGGGGAGCTTATGCCGTCGTTGCTAAGCGCTCTTCGCGTCCTTTGCGATCGATTTGAGGAATATCTCGAGATGGAGTATAAGTTTTTAGGATATGGCGATATTACCTCCCCCGCAGTTAGAAGAGAGTTGGAAGATAGTCCTTGAGGAGGAGTGGCAGAAAGGGTATTTGCTCGAGCTTGCTGCTTTTCTGGCCAAAGAGCGGGCCTCTGGAGTTCCGGTTTATCCTCCCAAAGAGCAGGTCTTCCAAGCCTTTGCCTATACCCCTTTGGACAGGGTCAAGGTGGTGGTTATCGGGCAAGATCCGTATCACGGAGCTGATCAGGCGCATGGGCTCAGTTTTAGTGTATTGCCAGGAGTGCGGATTCCCCCCTCGCTCCGGAATATCTACCAGGAGTTACACGACGATTTAGGGGTTCCGATTCCGAATCATGGGTGTTTGGCTGGATGGGCGAAGCAGGGGGTGATGATGCTCAATACGGTGTTAACTGTGCGGGCGGGACAGCCTCGTTCCCATTATGGGAAAGGGTGGGAGCTTTTTACCGATGCAGTTGTGCAGGCTCTTTGCAAAAGGGAAGACCCCATCGTTTTTGTTCTTTGGGGGCAAGCGGCTCAAGAGAAGTGTCGTCATATCTTAGCAGAGACGGGAAATCGCCACTTCATCCTTACCTCTCCACATCCCTCCCCTTACTCGGCTCATTCTGGTTTCTTTGGCTGCAGACACTTTTCAAAAATCAGCGAACTCCTTACAAGACAAGGAAAAGAACCGATTCACTGGGAGCAGTTATGAGCGATATTTCCGGAATCACAGGCATGAACCGCCTCACTTCGAAGCCAAAAGTCTCGATGGAAGCTGCCGAGCTTTCGAAACCTGTTGAAGCTTCTGTGGAGATGAAAGAGCTAAAGGATATAGAGGGGGAGCTTGCCGAGTTGCAACAAGGGATTGCGATGATGCAAGAGATCCGCACTTCCCTTGAGCACACCCTTAAGGAACTATAGACTGTTCTTCTTTTAAAATCAGGGACTCTAAGGAGAAGAGGAGTTTCTCGATTGCTTTGGCTCTGTGAGAGACTTGGTTTTTCACCATTTCATCTAATTCCGCAAACGTTTGGCTATACTCGTATTTACGGAAGAGGGGGTCATAACCAAACCCATTTCCTCCTCGCACTTCGGTGAGAATCTCTCCTTCGCAGATCCCGTGGACGACCTTATAGATCTCTCCATCTGGAGAAGCGAGAGCCAGGACACACTCGAAATAAGCCGAGCGAGCAATCCCCTCAAGTGAGGCCATCTCTTTTAAGAGCTTGTTTCGATTCTCCTTATCGCCAGCTCCTTCCCCTGCATATCTGGCTGAGAGAATTCCAGGAGAGCCACCTAGTGCTGGGACAACGATTCCAGAATCGTCAGCCAGCGTCCACTTTTCAAGCCTCCGAGCAGCGTTTGCTGCTTTTCCTCTAGCATTGTGCTCAAAGCTATCACCTGTTTCTAGAGGAGGAGTGTACTCAGGAAAATCCCTAAGAGAGTAGAGATCGATCCCATGCAAGATCTTGAGAAGAGAACGAAGTTCCCTGACCTTATGGGCATTTCTTGTCGCAAGCACTAGATCCATGCGCTTAAGATAGCAGAGAACTCAAATGGAGGAAAAGGAAATTAAGAGAAAATGGTCTTAAAGCTCTTGACGGTGAAAGTCTCCCCGTTGAATTCGTATGTATCTCCCGCTTTACATCCAATCATCGACTCTGCAAGCTTCGACTGGTAAGAGAGAATATTCGATTCGATATCTGCATCCCAAGGGCCTAGTAAGGTATAGGTAGTCTTTTTCCCTTTTTGGTTTGCAATTTCAACGATGGACCCTACATCAACTTGATCTTTTTTTACATCGCTTTTCGTGAGAATACGGGCTTTGTTGAGCTGTTCTGAAAGAGTTTTGAGTTCTGCCTGCAAGTAGGCGCGTCTTTCCAGGGCGAATTTGTACTCGGAGTTTTCACGAAGGTCTCCTAAAGCGCGCGCTGCTTCAATTTCCCGTGCATTGTCGACCGTTTCAACAGTTCCGATGTGTTGGATCCGTTCCTGGAGCTGCTGATACCCTTCTTGGGTTGTCCAGATGAGGGTTTCTTCCTCTTTTTTCTCTTTCTTTTTCTTGGCAAGAGAGGGTTGAACGACCTCTGCAAGGTTCTGCAAAATCCGGATGTCGTGTTTGGTAAAGCTTTGGCACTTGCTGGCTAAAAGCAAGAACTCCTCTAAAAACTCTCTCGAAGCTCCTTCGATCATCTTCCGTACAAGAAGGTACCTTTTTGCAATAAGGAGTTGGTGCATTTTTTTCACAAGATCTTTGTACTGATCGTGTTTAGTTTCGATGAAATGGAGTAAGATCAGATAGGCTTCTAAGAAGTGGTACTCGTTTTCTTGGTCGCTATAAGGGACATCTTCGTCAGCAGCAATCTTTTGGAAATACCAGAAAAAAGCATCCGGGTAGAGGGTCATTCGGTTGAGAAGCTCGTGGATTTTCTCTTTCAGAAGTTCTTTTCCTGCAGAGTCGTTTTGGAGCTCTTTGAAGATATAGTCTCGGATGGTGTTTTGGGAGATCACAAAGATAAGGTGGAGGAAAACAGCCACCCAATCCTCACGGCTCTGCCGTACGATCACGAGGGTTTTTTTCTTGAAAGCGATGATTTCGATGAAATTGAGGACGCTCTCCAAATTCTCCATCGATTTAAGTAAGGTAGAAGAGGCGTGAGGGAATTCATCGGGAAAAATCTCTTCAAGAAGAAGAGTAATCTGGATTTTTCTTGCCAAACTCAATTCAGCAAGTGTCTCATCCCCTTCAAGACCTGGAAGGAGCTTGCCTTTTATCTGCTGTTTGATATCGAAATTTTTCAATACTTCAGGAAAATCGCGCGAGAAATTGTAAATCAGCTGAATGAGCGCATCGATTCTCTCAGTTTTCTTTAACGCATCTCCTAATATGATGTCGTGTGGAACCTCCTCGTCTCGGAGAATAAAAGGCTCTTTTGCTGTTTTAGGAGATTGGATTTTTGTGTCTTTTTTCATTTTTGCGCGGCTAGCTTGCCACCATTTTGACCATTCATCCTCAGGAATCACCAGTCCACACATTTCTTCTTTAAATTCTTGTGCGGTCTTTGGCCCCAAATCTCGTAATAGGAGGTGAAGGACGCTTAAGGGATCTTCTTTTGCTTCTTGTTCTAAATCATCAGGATTTCCAAATCGTCTAGATAGGAAATGTTCTGAAGGGAGGGGAATGAAGTTGTGAAATGCATTGTCAAAAGAGAGTTCTTTAAGGGCCGGAGTCCCTTCAAATTCGAGCAAAACATGCTCTCGAAGAATCGAAATCTCCATCACCTCTCCAACTCCCCACCCTCCTGTGTGAAAAACAAACTTCCCCTTGTCCATGTGGGTCAAGAGTTCATAGTTTGAAAGAGCTCCTTGGAAGTTGTGACGCCCCAGAAGGCCTACAATCCGGAGTTTTTGGTTGAAATGTTTGTGTCCAGCATAGCGCTTCTTGAGAAAGTCGATCGCTAAATCGGCTAAAAGGGGAGTATTGGAAGTTTGGAGATCAAGGATGAGACGGAGAACATCGTCGGCCTCTTCCTGGTTGTCGATTTTTTGCCAAAGGGTAAGAGTCGTATCAGCAAATTGTCCGAATGTGGTGGCAAGAGACGAATTTTTAACGAGATTGAGGACTTTTTTCAGCTCTTTCCCATCCACCTGGTCTGCCATACAATACTCTTCCCAGAGGCGGAGAAAATTAGCAAGTTTTTGATCTTCAATAAGAAGATGAAATTCATCTAAATACGTCATATTTGCCCTTTATTTATATCCGTTTACAAAACTATATCTCAGGAGAGAAAAAAGCGCAAGATTCCGATTTTTTTTAACAAAGATCGGGCATGAAATTGAAATATTTACTAGAATAAAGAAAAGATCCAATTTTGAGATATATCATGACAAATGGAGAAGAAGAGATCCGGGAAGCTCTAGGTGAGGTACTCTCACTTTATGACATCAAAGTTGATGAGCTATCAATGGAAGAGGAGACCTCAGAGATTGAGCCGCAAGAGGACTACTCAGATCTGATCAATAAAACCCAAGAGAAGCTAGACGAACTCAACGAGAAAGCCGAAGAGATTTATGAAAGAACAGGGATGAGTCGAGAGCAACTCGAATCTTACTCTGCTAACCCAAATAACTTTAGTCCCGAGCAGTGGGAGGCTCTCCAAAAAGTCCGAGAGGCTTGTGAAAATTACAAAACAAGGGCTGCAGGACGTCTGAAAAACTTCCATTTCGAGGAGAAAATCGAAAAGCGAATCAAAAAACAGAAGCAGCCTCAGCGCTTCGCCAAGAAAAAACACTGGATACCGCTTTAATTCTCATGTTGAGGTGGCCTTTTGGCTGCTTTTCCTCCCATTACGCACTCTTTTGCAAAGAGTGCTTGAACGATCTATTTTTCAGAAGTCACAAGCTTATTTTTGGATGGGTTCTTGTAAGATACGGGGCCGGTGGGTAGAATCGGGCAGTATGAGAATACGTGTAAAAAGGGGGCTGGATGTCCCCATCCGAGGGAAGCCAGAGAGAGAGCTCGAACAACTTCCCACTCCAAAAAAAATCGCTCTAAACCTCGATCCTTTTGATGACACCCGCTTTCGCGTCCTCGTAAAGGCAGGCGAAAGGGTGCAAATTGGTCAACCTCTTGTTGAGAGCAAGGCGGTTTCTGGCCAGATGTTTGTCTCTCCGGCAGGTGGGGTGGTAAAAGAGATCAGGAGAGGGCTAAAAAGACGTCTCTTAGACCTTGTGATAGAGCGAGACGAGACAGAGGAGTCCCTAAAACTTACCCCTCCCTCTTCGGGAAACCTAGAGGAACTTCTCGCCTTTTTGTTGCAAGGGGGAGCTTTTCCCTACATCCGGATGCGTCCTTTTCACCTCGTTGCCGATCCTAAGCATCTTCCTAGGGATATTTTCGTAAGCGCTGTTGAATCTCTCCCTTTTGCCCCTTCTGCTGAAAGACAAGTCGAGGGGCATGAAGAGATTTTCCAAACAGGGCTAGAAACTCTTGCCAAGCTGACTGATGGAAAGGTCCATCTCGTTTACCGGGAAGGGAGCACGTCCAAAGCTTTTACAGAAGCAAGAGAGGTCGAAAAACACACCATATCGGGCCCCCATCCAGTTGGGACCACATCGCTACACATCCAAAAGGTTGCCCCCATACGTTCCCCTGAGGACTTTGTCTGGACCCTTTCTTCCATCGGTGTTCTGACACTTGGGAAGTTGATGCGTGAGGGGACCTATTTTACCGATCGAGTTCTCTCCCTTGCAGGAGAAGGGATCATTGCAGAAAGAAGAGGCTATCTTCACGGGCGAGCTGGGATGCCGGTCGAGAGCTTGATTGCCAACCGGATCACAAATGAACCACTCCGCCTCATTTCTGGAGATCCTCTCGTTGGGGTTAAGGTTGAGGCGCGTGATTTTTTGGGCTTTTATGATACTTGCTTTTGTGCCATCCCGGAAAACACCAAAAGACAACTCTTCCACTTCTTACGACTTGGACTCAATAAGTATTCGGCTACCAAAGCCTATGCAACGGGTCACGCCAAGCCACCAAAAGGGGGCTACTCCTTTTCCACCAACCAGCATGGGGAAGAGAGGGCTTTTATCGATGGGGCTATCTATGAGAAGGTGATGCCCTTGCATATCCCCACGATGCAACTTGTCAAAGCGATCCTATCCGAGGACTTTGAACACGCGGAGGAGCTTGGGCTACTCGAGGTAGCTCCTGAAGACTTTGCCCTTCCCACCTTTATCTGCCCCTCCAAGATCGAGATGATCGACATCGTCAAAAAGGGGCTCCACCTCTACTCCAAAGAGATGGGGCATTAAGCCGTCAACGCTCCAACACAGTATTTATATCTAGTTGATAAAGCCAGATTATGTAAAATATTGCGAATAAACACTTTGCTGATGGAACGGCAAGCAGCCAAAAGTCCACAAATACTGGATTTTTCAACACTCTCACGATCATCGTGTGCTCTTATGTCGAGGTATTTTCTCCTGCTGCTTTTGCTTGTGTCGGCTGTTTTGCGAGCAGAACAGTCGGTCAATTCATTGATGGAGGCGCTTGAAGTTGCTGCCTACTGGGACTATAAGCTAGAAGAGCGTTTTCCCCTCACATACAATCACTTACTGAGTACTGGCTATTTCGTGACTCCCTCAGCGCGGATGAGCGAAGATGGAGAGTTTGGGGGTGGAGTAGCTTATGCCCCTCCCTATCTCAATATCAATGGGAGGATCCAACCTTTCCCCTTTCTAGAGCTTACAGCTAACTACCGGATCTTTCGGGGAGTGGAAGATCCCGGCCTCTCCCCCCACGGGTTTGGAGACTATGCCGATCGGGGAGCCAACTTCAAGTTTGGCCTTCTCTGGCCTGAGGTGTTCGACTACTGCTTCCCAGGAATCGCCTTTGGAATGGACGATTTTATGGGGTCTTGCAAATTCACGACCTATTACATTGTGGGAACGCAGGTGTGGAAGAGATTTGGTTTAGAAATGAGCTTAGGGTGGGGAAGAGGGAGGTATGCTGACGGTCCCTCCAAAGGTGTTTTCGGAGGGATCAATTGGCTCCCCTTCTACCATCGGAACTACAAGTGGACCAAAGGGATTTCCCTCGCCGCAGAATTTGATCCTACCAAGTACGAAGATCCTGAGATCGAGCCCCACCCTAAGGGGAGGAGCACAAAGTCTCCGGTCAATTTCGGGTTGAAATACAACCTCTGTGATCTGATAGAAGTTTCGGCAAGCTACATCCGAGGTGAAGAGTTTGCGGTAAGCGGCTCCCTACACTGCAACCTCGGAAAAACGGAAGGGTTTCTCCCCAAACTCGACGACCCTCTCCCCTATAGAGCTCCAGTAGATAGGCAACCTCTTGGGTGTTATCGACCGGAGAGTGTGATGATCCAAAACCTCAACTACGCCCTTCTCGACCAAGGGTTTCAGCTTATCTCTGCATGGATGGAGGAGAGCTGTTTGGGCCCCCGTCTCACGATCAGCCTCATCAATAGGTGCTATCGACATGAACATGTCTACCGTGAGAGGCTTCAATGTCTTCTCGCCTCTCTCACCCCCTCTAATATCGAAGAGGTTGTGGTGATCATCGAATCATATGGCCTTCCCTGCCAAAAGTATGTCTATCCAAGAGAGCTTCTCCTCGAGTACGTTGCTCATACGATCTTCCCACACGAATTTCACCTTGTCACCCCACGCCAAGAAGCAACTCTTTGCTGCAACGAGACGAGGCACCAGATATTCCACAGGCGCTATGAACTCTGGAGGTGTCACATCAGCCCCAGGTTTGAGACCTTTTTTGGAAGCGCTGCGGGAAAGTTCAAGTATGACCTAGGGATAAAAGCCAATTTCGAAGGGTTTTTGCCCTACCAGTGGTACTATGAGGTGGAACCGAGCTTTACCGTTCTTTCCGATATTCATCACCTCGCGGATTTCGACTTCTACCACCCTTCCCAAATTCTCAACGTCGCCTCTGATTATATCCGCTATAGGCAGCAAAGCTCGTTTACCTGGGATCGCCTCTACCTCCAAAAATCGTGGAATTTTGGCCGAAGCTGCTTTGGAAGGATTTCTGGGGGGTATTTCCAGGTCAACTATGGAGGAATCGCGGGAGAAGCTCTCTTCTACCCAGCGAACGCCAACTTCGCCGTCGGGCTTGAGGGAGCTGTTGTGAAAAAGAGGAACTATAGCGGCCTTGGATTCCAGTCGACTCTCCGGAAGTTTGAAGGAGGCAAGCCCGTTTGGGTATCTTACTCGACTCTCCAACAGTATTTCCTCAGTTTTTATCTCGACTACGCCCCGCTCCAGATCTTCACCAAACTGAGTGTGGGACAATTTCTCGCTCGCGACAAGGGGGTTCGTCTCGAAGCGACTCGTTATTTCGACAACGGATTCCGGATTACCGGCTGGATCACCTACACAGATGCAGGAGACAAAATCCACGGAGAGAACTACTACGATAGGGGAGTTGCCATCGAGATTCCCTTCGACTTCTTCTACAAACGGAGCTGCAAGCGAGTTTGGAGCTACGGAATGGCCGCCTGGCTCCGCGACGCCGGCTACTCCACCACCACCGGCATCCCCCTCTTCGACACCCTCAACCAAGAACGACGCTGGTAATTTTATTCTGCTGAAGCAAGTCGTTGCAAAACAAGATCCATAAAGTTGCCTTTTTTACGTAATTCGATGATTTGCTCTCTTTCTTGTTCGTATTTTCGTTTAAGAGCAACTGTTTCTGGATGGGAGACATCTGCTAAAAAGTAGAGAGGATGAATCGTAGCATCTGCTTCAGGCTCACTAAAACATGCAATACGTGACTCAATAGCATCCAGCTCTTTCTTCATGGTCTCATCTTCTGGAAGATTTTCTTTTTTCCTCCTTGCAACCACTTTCATAAGATCGAATCTTTTTTGAAAAATAGTAGCGTTTCTTTCCCCATAACCTAGCATAATACCTATCAACCTTTGGTTCTTACCCGTCGCTTTGGCAAAAGAAATTTCCCTTTTTTCAAGCCTCTCTAGAAATGACTCAGGGGTAAAAGACTCGCCAATTTCTTCTTTAAATATAGCCTCATTATCACGCAAGACCTGCAGCATGTTCTTCTTATTTATTAAGATCAAAACGAGGCAATCAAGCCAATCACTTTCTTCGTCGAGGAAAATAAAATCCTCAAAATTAAATTCTCTTCTGTGTTTATACCATGATTTTAAGCGTGCCCTTCTTTTGACCAAAAAAAATTTTGACCTCAATCTCCTGTAGAGAGAAAGATTTTCGGGCACTTTTAAATTGAAGTCAGCTAGTGACATTGGCTTGGAACCAAATATCGCATAGGAATAATCATGGTTGTCTATCAGATCTTCAAACAAACGCTCTATATTCTCTAGATCGTGTCGAGGAACGTTACGAATATCAGCTTTCGCAGAAAGCATCAAACATACACAGAAGAATACACAAAAAAATTTCATCGAAAAAAGAGGCCCTATCATGAAGAATAAGGCCCTGGGTTTAACTATTCAGGAGAGCCACGACAATTCGAATGTCCATACTCTGAATCATACCAGCGTCCACAAAATGGGCACCACTCCAGATCTCCAGCAATGATTTCCTCAACGGGAACAAAAATCCCTCTTTCATCAGCACACAAGATGTGGATTTGGATAAGGGTTCCCTCAATCGATGCATACATTCCATTTGGGGCGATGTATATTTCACGAGCTTGGACGTAATAGTTCTCAGGAACAACAGAATCCTCTGCAAATCCTTGGAAACAACATCCGAACATAAGTACAAGAAAAAACACTTTAGCGTATCTGAACACATTTTTCATTGTCCACTCCTCCTTTGAGTTGAAAAAAAGACCAAGTTATCGCAAAGCCTTTTTAAGAAAAAGTAAAATTTTCCCCCTTTCAATTTTATTAGAGGAGGGGGGCGATTTGGTGGGCAGCGTAGGTGAAGATCATGTCGGCGCCGGCTCGTTTGATCGAGAGGAGGCTCTCGTGGAAGACTTGGTCGGCATCGAGCCACCCTTTCTGGGCTGCTGCCATCACCATGGCGTACTCCCCGCTCACATGGTAAGCTGAGAGGGGTAGATGAGTGATTTCTCTGATTTTACACAAGATGTCTAGGTAGGGTAAAGCTGGCTTTACCATTAAGATGTCGGCTCCTTCCTCGATATCGAGGGTCGCTTCTAGCAGTGCTTCTCGACTATTGGCTGGATCCATCTGGTACCCTTTCTTATCCCCCTTAGAGGGAGAGGAGGAGAGGGCATCTCTAAAAGGTCCATAGAACGAGGAGGCGTACTTGGCTGCATAGGAGAGGATGCTTACTTGCGTGTAGCCATGGCTATCGAGTCTTTCTCTTATCACCCGGACTCTTCCATCCATCATATCGCTTGGAGCAACCATATCGACTCCCGCTTCAGCTTGGACTAGGGCCATCTGCGCCAACCTCTCCAATGTCTCATCATTGAGCACCTCTCCCGCGTCCCCTACAAGCCCATCGTGCCCATGGGAGTGGTAGGGGTCGAGGGCGATATCAGTAATCAAACAGAGCTCAGGGAATCGCTTTTTAAGAGCAGAGATCGTTTGGGGAAGGATTCCGTTTGGATTGAGCGCTTCTGATCCATGAGGATCTTTCAATTCGGGATTGATGACGGGAAAGAGGGCCATCGCGGGAATTCCCAATTGCAGAGTTTTCTCTGCTGCATGGAGAAGAGCTTCTAGTGGGAGTCGATAGATTCCTGGCATGCTCGCGATCGGAACAGGATCTCCAGAACCTGAGAGGATAAACTGGGGATAGACGAAGTCGGAAGGAGTCAAGAGAGTCTCTTGGACCAATCTCCGGATTGCAGGTGACTTCCGGTTTCGTCTGGGGCGAAAGTAGGGAGGGGTCAAGGTTTGTGTCGGTTCCATAAACAGCCTATCAACAAAAAGGGGATGGTACTGAAGAAGAAGAGAAACTTAAAGAGATATTTCTCTTCTTCTTCTGATGGTGTGGAAATGTGCATAAAGTGAAAACATCAGGAGACGCACAAAGCTGTTGATAACCTGTTTATAGGTGGTTCGCAAAGTGGAACTTATCTACAGGATTGAAGAAATGAACAACCTATCTTCCGTTTATGCACACCCAATCAACAACCTTTTGCACAATTTGAGTTCCCTTCTGAATATTTTACCACAGAGGAAAGAAATCCCTCTCTCCTCCGTGCTCTTGCGTTCTCTGTGGTGATAAATAAAATCCAATCACGATTGGTTTACTCTCTGTGGTCAGCTTTTTTTGTTGATGGGGTGGAGGGAAGTGTGGCACTCTGATTATGCTGAAAAACCAAAAAGAGAAAGTATGGAAGAGTACGAAGAGTTTTCCGATAAGCAGAGAAGAATTCTTGAGCGGTATGTCACTAACACGTCGAGCAACATCTTTGTGTTGCGGAATCTTCCTGAGGTGATTAAGGGGGCTCTTTTTTCACGTTACTCACGGTCGAGCCTGGGGCTCCGCTCCCTTTTGCTAAAAGAGTTTGTGCATGGCGAAGAGACAGCTTTTGATGAGATTGTAGGGAAGGAGCAGGAAAATCCTGAAGAGCAACTTGTCGCAATCAAAAAAGCCCAAAATTTCTACGATCGGATTTTAGATGGCTACGGAGACGATTCTATCGGAGAGCTCGGAGGAGCTCATCTGGCCATTGAGAATGTCTCGATGTTAGCTGCGAAGGCAATTGAAGATAGCCGGATAGGGGGTTCTCCTCTCGAAAAGTCGACTCGCTACATCCATTTTGACCAAAAAGTCCACGACCAATATCTCTACTATAGAGAGCCGATTCTCATGACGTCGGCTTACAAAGAGGCTTATCTCAAAACATGTGATTTTCTCTTTGAAACATATTCCAGCTTGATTCCTCCTCTTACAGAAAAAATCGAACAATACTTCCCAAAAGATCCTGAGAAGTCGAAAGCCGCCTACAATGCAGCCCTTCGAGCAAAGGTTCTAGACTGTCTTCGAGGACTTCTGCCTGCGGGGACAATGACCAACATGGGTGTTTACGGCAATGGCCGTTTTTGGGAGGGGTTGATCCATAGGCTCCAATGCGGAAAGCTTGCGGAATTACAAGAGATCGGAGCAAAATCATACGAAGAGCTTTCCAAAGTGATCCCTTCTTTTGTGAGACGGTGTGATTGTGCTAACCGCCACCACGAATCGTTTGCCCAGTTCCTCGACTCGATGCAAGAGCAGCTGCAGAACGTCTCCCACCAGCAAAAGGTAAGTGATACGAAAAGTGAGCGGGCTACTGTGAACATGATCGCTCACGATCCTGATGGAGAGAGCAAAGTAGCCGGAGCTCTTCTCTATGCTTTTGAAAAAGCTCCTCTGGATAAGCTCCAAGAGTATTGTCGGAAGCTCCCCCAAGAAGAGGTGGCAAAAATTTTCGAAGCGGCCTCTTCCATGCGAGAAAACCGTCGTCACAAATCTCCAAGGGCTCTTGAGCATGCCCAGTTCACCTTTGAAATTGTAGCCGATTTTGGGAGCTACCGCGATCTTCATCGTCACAGAATGCTCACCCAAGAGAGGCAAGTTCTCACCACCAATTACGGCTACTTCATTCCTCAAGAAATCCTTGATACTCCGATGGAAAAACCATATCGAGAGGCGATGGAGCGGGCTCACGAGGTCCACCAGACGATCGCCGAAGAGTTGCCTGAGGAGGCCCAATACGTCGTCCCCATGGCCTACAACGTCCGGTGGTACTTCCATATCAATCTCCGGGCTCTTCAATGGCTCTGCGAGCTCCGCTCTCAAGCAGCGGGCCACCCCAACTACCGTTGGATTGCTCAGCAGATGGCTCGTCAGGTGATCGATGCCCACCCTCTCTTCGAGCACTTCTTCAAATTCGTCGATTTCGAAGACTACACCCTCGGCCGCCTCACCCAAGAACAGAGAAAGCATGGGTCTTCATAAGACTGTGGGTGACTCTTGCCT
>JAAKFR010000061.1 GCA_011064985.1 Chlamydiota bacterium | reverse complement strand
CAAAGCCAAGAAGATATATCAAGCTATTGGAGTAATTAGGAATGAATCGGTGCGGGAAATTGTGTAGTGCCTTCGGTTTTTTGTAATGGTCTTTTTATCAAGGAGTTATGGATTTTTACGTCTGAAGTCGGGACTAAAGGTTGTTTTGTAGTAGGCAAAGAACTCCCCACCAATATGAGTGCAGTAGCCATTTTTGTGTTGGTGTCTTGCTCCTGTATCGTCTGTCCAGACATAGGGGGCTTCATTCAGTCCAGCCTCCAAAATTTTCTCGCTTACTTCTGAAAATTTCTCCGCTTCGTCCAAAAGAATATGATTCACTTGACCAGAGGAAATCTCAACCCCTATCCCTGTTAGAAAACCAAGAATCGTTGGCTGTGTCATCCCTTGAGCATACAGATTGATCACAAGGGTACGCAGCAGCGGTCTATTTCAGGCTGCGTTCAAGTGTTTAAGAACACGTCGGGCGCTATGGGAAAGACTTAGGAGCTATTTCTTTTTAGGGTTTATTGAGTCATAGCAGGCTCTTTGGCAGGGCATGAGCGGTTAATTGTAAGGGATTTATAGTTTCTGAAGACAGTTCCTAGCGATGGTGCTTGAAAAAAGTATTCCTGGTTCTTGAGCGCAGATTTATTGAAGAAAAAGATTGATCACAAGGGAGTTAGAGGGTTGTTTATCGCCCAAAATAATTGCAGTTTTTATTTAAAAACAGTTTTTCCATTTTTAGTGCAATTTTCTTGAACAGCGGGAGCGGCTGTATGTTGGTGGAGGTGTTCCATTGGAAAAATTATCCTTTTCGTAATAAACACAATAGTCTACTATCTGCTTTCAAAAAAAAGGAGCGATACTTCCTCCCGATACTAAAGTACCGGGTAGCCGTGCTGTCAATCGAATGAAAAAATTAATTCAGGGAATTGTCGATTTCCAAACAAAGTTGACAAAAGAGAAGCAAACGCTTTTTTCTAAACTCGCCAAAGAGCAACAACCCGATGCACTGATGATTGCCTGTGCAGATAGCCGTGTTGTCCCCAATCTTTTTGCCTCAACAGACCCAGGAGATCTTTTTGTTGTGCGTAATGTAGGGAACCTCGTCCCCTCTTCAGACAAAAACGACCAAGAGACGAGTGTGGGAGCTGCACTCGAGTTTTCTCTTCTCTCCTTAAACGTATCCGATATCATCATCTGCGGCCACTCAGAGTGTGGGGCGATGCAGGCTCTACTCGACGATCTTGAATCTCTCTCCCCTTCCCATTTAAAGTCTTGGCTCCAGTATGGACTCCCCTCTCTTGAAGAGTACCAAAAGGGCCTTTCTCTTGACCCCTCTCTCTCTCCTCTCAATCAACTCTCTCAGATCAATGTCCTCAAACAAATCGAGCATCTCTCTCACTACCCCGACGTTTGCAAACGACTTGAAAGTCAGACTCTCCGTCTCCACGGTTGGTGGTTTGACATCGCAGCACCCCAAGTCTACAGCTACGAAGAAGAGTGGAACAAGTTCGTTCCCATAGACGAAGCAGAGGCCACCCGCCTCTTCGCACGACTCCCATAACCTGAAGGCTACTCACACGTCGAGATACCTAATCCAAGTTCAGTGGAACCTCGAGCCCAGGAAATTTACATATAGCTTTTATTTCCAATGAATTGAGGGATTTTCGTTAAAAATCTTGAATTTTCAACATACTGATAGTGAAAAAGATATGATTTCGAATGCATTTGTAGTGGAGAATTTGCAAACTCCACGATGAGAAATCACTGAACTTGGGTTAAAAAACCCAAGACTCTGGTCTTCAGACACAAGCATATCAGGCTCTTGCATGCCTCCTACCGGGAAATAACGAGAACGGAAGGCACAAAGGACACAAAGACTCAACACAAAGACACGAAGACACGAAGAATCCGGCCTGACCCGAAGGGTCTTTTTCCTTAAGGGAAACTTCTCTTACGAGGAGGAGGCCGGATTTAAGAAATCCTTTGTGCCTTTGTGCCTTTGTGCCTTTGTGTTGAAGCTTTGTGTCTTGTTAGTAAAAAGTTTGCGTAGTCATTGTCCTCTGCGGGATGAGTAAGAACACCACCTACTTTGTGCCTGAGGATGGGCACTTGGGCTAAGATCCCTCTCTTTCGATCTCTGTGGTGGGTTAAAATATACTGAGAATGGGTTTATACAAGAGTTTGGTTACATAGGAACGTTGAGAAGATTATGCTCGGCGGACGAGGGGGAGGAGGGACTTGAGGGTGGAGATGAGGGTGTCGATCTCCTCGAGAGTGTTGTAGATACCGAAGGAGAGGCGGGCTGTGTGGGAGAGGCCAAAGCGCTCCATGGTGGGCTGACTGCAGTGGTGGCCGGTGCGCACTGCGATGCCTCGGCAATCGAGAAGAGTTGCTAGGTCAAGGGGATGGGTCCCGTCGATGACAAAGCTGATGATCGCCCCTTTCTTCCTCGCGGTGCCAATCAGCTTTACACCAGGCACAGCAGAAAGCCTATTTGTTGCATAATTGAGAAGCTTCGCCTCATAAGCAGCGATCTTCTCCATTCCAATTGTTTCTACATAGTCAATTGCAGCTCCTAAGCCGATCGCTTGGGCAACCATGGGAGTGCCTGCCTCGAACTTAAATGGTAGAGGGGCATAGGTCGTTTTTTCGAGGGTGACCTGCTCGATCATGTCTCCCCCTCCTTCAATAGGGGGCATTTGAGAGAGAAGATCCCGTTTTCCGTAGAGGACTCCAATCCCTGTAGGTCCATAGAGTTTATGCCCAGAAAACGCATAGAAATCGACATCGAGCTCCTGGACATCAAGGGGGAGATGGGGAGCTGACTGCGCTCCATCAAGGCAGACGAAAGCCCCCATCCGATGGGCAGCCTCAATCAAAGTCTTTACGGGGTGGAGGGTCCCTAAGACATTCGAAATATGAGCAAGGCTGATCAGCTTTACTTTCCGATCGAGGAGATTGAAAAATTCGTCGATGATGAGCTCTCCTGCATCGTTTACAGGGATATACCGGAGGACAACCCCACGTCTTTCTGCCAACATCTGCCAAGGGACAAGGTTTGAGTGGTGTTCAATCTCGGATAGAAGGACAACATCACCAGGACGTAAAAAGGCTTGCCCAAAAGAGTGGGCCAGTAGATTCAAAGAGGCGGTTGTCCCCCTTGTGAAGATGATCTCTTCTGGAGAATCGGCACCGATAAAATGTTGCACTTTCCTACGAGCCGCTTCGTATTGGTCGGTTGCTTCTCTTGATAAGGTATAGACCCCACGATGGACAGGTCCTGATGAGTAAGTATAAAAGTGGGAGATCGCCTCAATTACCGGCGTTGGCTTGAGGGTGGTAGCAGCCGAGTCGAAGTAGACCAGAGGGTGGCCTTGGATCCTTCTTTCGAGAATGGGAAAATCACTACGCAGGTCTAAAGAAGTTGTCATAGGCTTTTTGTTTGAAATGTGGAGAGGAGAAATGATCAAAAATTTCGAGAAGGAAGCCCTCGACAAGCATTCTCTTTGCTTGGGACTCAGGAATTCCGCGAGTCTTTAGATAGAAGAGAGAATCGGGATCGAGCTGTCCTACTGTCGCACCATGGGAAGCTTTCACATCATCGGCAAAGATTTCGAGATTTGGCTTGCTGTTTGCAGAAGCTTTTCTGTCGAGAAGGAGATTGGAATTGAGTTGATACGCCTCTGTTTTTTGCGCTTCTCTATGTACATAGATTTTCCCTTCAAAACTCGACCGAGACGTCCCCGTAAGGGCTCCCTTAAATGTTTGGTTCGAGCGGGAGTAGGGGGCCTTGTGTTCCATCAAAACATGGACATGGTGGTGGGATTTCTCTGTTAAATGCCAAACACCAAAAAGAGAGGCCTCAGCACCCTCTCCAACAAGTTGGACATGGTAGTCTTGGCGCGAGGTGGCTCCTCCACGGTTTGCAGAAACCGTTTTAAGAGAGCTATTTCGCTTTAAACTTGCTCGGATCGCCTCTAAGTGCCAACTCGAAGGGATCTCATGAGAGGTAAACTGGAGAGTACACTGACTCTGCTCATCCAGTACAAGATCGAGGACGCTATTTTGCCAACTATTGTTCATGGAGCCAGCCATTGAGCATTCCAAGGTGACAGATGCCTCCTTCCCGACAAAAAGGTGGACTCTTGGAAAAGCGGCTACTTGGCTTTCAGATGGGTCCATGTAGTAGAAAAGCGATAGAGGGGCCTCTAGAACCTTTTTTGGAGGGATATAGAGAAAAAGACCTTCAGAAAAAAGGGCGAGATTGAGAAGGGCAAAGGGGTCCTTTTCTTCTTCCAGGAGGGTTTCCAATCGGTTTTGAAGGAAAGTGGAGTAGGTAGTCATCGCCTCGGTTAGGGGGAGGGCAATAACCCCTTCTGGAAAGGTGGAGAACTCCTTTCGGTAGACGCCATTCACAAAAACCAAACCAGGAAGTGGCTCTTTGGGAGGTTCTGCACAAGAAAAAGGGAGAAAAGAGCGGTTGTAAAGGTCCCTTAACCGTACATACTGGAACATCTCATCTCGATTTTTGGGAAGCCCCATAGAGCAAAAGCGGTCCCACGCCTTTTTTTGGATGGAATTTCCACTAGAAAAAAGGGCTTGGATAGCGGTTTCAAAAGGGGTGGTTAGATTCTCAGACATGGGCAAGAAGGGGTTCATATCCCAATTTTTCAAGTTCAAGAGCTAAAGTCGCATCACCAGATCGGACGATTTTTCCATCTGAGAAAATATGGACGAAATGGGGCTTGATGTAGTCGAGAAGACGTTGGTAGTGGGTGATGAGTAAGAGACCTTTCTCAGAATTGTGAAGGGTGTTGACTCCACTTGCCACCACGCGTATTGCATCGATGTCGAGTCCTGAGTCGGTCTCATCGAGAATGGCAACTTTAGGTTCCAGAACTGCCATCTGGAGAATCTCATTCCGCTTTTTCTCTCCTCCTGAGAATCCCTCATTGACATTCCTGTCTTTGAAAATCGGGGGCATTTTCACAACTTCCATCATCTTACTAAGAAGCATAGCAAACTCCTCCTCAGAGAGAGGAGGATGCCCGAGAACCTTTCTCTTTCCAGTATGGGCTTGGTGGAGGAAGTGGAAGTTGGTGACTCCCGCAATTTCGGGAGGATACTGGAAGCTCATGAAAAGACCGAGGGCAGAGCGCTCTTCAGGCTTTTTTTCTAAAAGATCCTCCCCCTCAAGCAAGATCTCTCCCGAGGTCACCTCATAAGCTGGGTGTCCGGCTACAATCTTTGCCAGAGTGGATTTTCCCGCCCCATTGGGTCCCATAAGAGCATGGATCTCCCCCTTGTGGATCGTCAGATCAACCCCGCGGAGGATTGGTATTCCTTCCACATTTGCATGGAGATCTCGTATTTCCAGTAATTTATCCAACAGAATTCTCAAGTTTTAAGGTTAATAACTGTTTTGCCTCCTCCGCAAATTCGAGAGGAAGCTCCTGGATGACCTCTTTACAAAATCCATTGACGACCATCTGGATTGCCTCTTCCCTCCCGATTCCACGCGACTGAAAGTAGAAAAGTTGCTCCTCGTTCATCTTCGAAGTTGAAGCCTCATGTTCGATCTGGGCCGACTCGTGCTGCACTTCGATATACGGGAAGGTATTGGCAGAGCACTCATCCCCGACTAGCATTGAGTCACACTGGGTATAGTTTCTCGCCCCTTCGGCCTTGGGGGAGATTTTTACAAGACCTCGGTAGGTATTGTGAGAGGTATCGGCAGAAATCCCTTTGGAGATGATCGTAGAGGAGGTATTTTTTCCCAAATGGATCATTTTGGTCCCTGTATCGGCTTGCATTTTCCCATTTGTGAGAGCAACCGAGAAAAACTTCCCTTGAGAACGGTCTCCGATCAGCAAGCAGCTCGGGTATTTCCAGGTAATTGCGGCTCCTACCTCGACCTGTGTCCAGGAGATCTTTGAGTCATCACCCAAACAACTCCCCCGCTTCGTGACAAAGTTGTAGACACCCCCCTCTCCCGTTTTTCGGTCTCCTGCATACCAGTTCTGGACTGTTGAGTATTTGATCTCGGCTTTCTTGTGAGCTATAAGCTCCACAACTGCGGCATGGAGTTGGTTTTTCGAAAAAGCGGGCGCTGTACACCCTTCGAGGTAACTCACATACGACTCCTCTTCGGCGATGATCAAAGTCCGTTCAAACTGCCCCGACTCTTGGTCATTGATCCGGAAGTAGGTCGAAAGCTCCATAGGGGAGCGGACTCCCTTAGGAACGTAGACAAAAGATCCATCTGTGAAAACAGCAGCGTTGAGTGTGGCAAAAAAATTGTCTCCAATGGGGACAACACTTCCCAGGTATTCTTCGATCAGCTCTGGATATTTGTGGACCGCTTCCGATATCGAGCAGAGAACAACCCCTGCTTCCTCGAGCTTTTTCTTAAACGTCGTCCCGATCGAAACCGAGTCGAAGATCATGTCGACAGCCACATTCGTCAACCTCTTCTGCTCATCTAGAGGGATCCCTAGTCTCTTAAACGTCTTGAGAATTTCAGGATCGACCTCGTCGAGACTTCCTAGCTTTGGTTTTTTCTTCGGGGCTGAGTAGTAGGTGATACCCTGATAGTCGATGGGAGAATAGGTGAGATTGGGCCAATGGGGCTCTTTCATCTGGAGCCACCGCTTATACGCCTTCAAGCGGAAGGCTCTCAAGAAATCGGGCTCCTCATTTTTGGCCGAGATGAGCCGAATCGTCTCCTCGTTCAATCCTTTCGGGATCGACTCGCTCTCCACCTCCGTCACAAAGCCGTATTTATACTCGCCTCTGCTCTCTAAAATCTTTTCCGTGCTTGTCGCCATACTACAGAGAATACCATGGAACTGATGAAAAACTCAAGTTGGGGTGAACTTTTGGCTGCTTTTGCTCCCATTTGAACAACAACTGTTTGTGTAATTTAAAGTCACTCGAACTTCCTAAATCAATTTCTATACACTACATATTCCAAGTAAAGTCCGCCCTTGTCCTCTGAATCTAGGCTTTTGAATTATTCAACAATCTCAAAATGAGGCGTCTGTATAATCGTAAGTAAAAGTGGAGGGTTGAACATGAAAGAAAAGTCAAGACTAACATTGGACATGTCTCCTGATGAGCATATGTACCTAAAAATGGCCAGTGCGAGATTAGGTGTTACGATGCGGGAGCTCATTTTAGCTGCTGTGTTTACTCAGCTTGAAGAAATTGACTCTTTGGCAGATAATCCACAACCTTCTGATTGCAAAAAACTGCAAGAGAATAAAAAACCTCCTATCTGTTCGAGTACGGGTTGGAGGCTATCGCATTCTTTACTCAGTCCAAGATTCTATTTTGCTTGTACTAATTGTCGATGAAGGTAAAGAGCAAAAAGGCCTCTCTTCTGCCCTCTAAACACTCTTCCATACTTGTCGCCACGTCATAAGATCAGTAATGACACCATCACCTCTTTTACTCTATCACAACAATGAATTTCTAACAGAATACTTGAAATTATAGATTGAAATAGAGAAACTGTTTTTTCCCTTCCAACAAAGGATCTGAGCGTTATTGAAAAATTGAAGTGCTGAGTCAAAGTTCATTTATCTTTCCTCTCTTCAGCTTCAGTCATACACAAAAAAGGAATTGAGCTATGTCTATCTATTCACAACACACTTTCCATTTACAACAGACAAACGATGGGTATTCCCTTCAAGGAGAGCGGTTATCTTCCAAAGAAAAGGTCCAGAGCTACCTTTCGAGCCTTCCCTTTGATCTCATCAAGATCGTCGAGGAACAAAAAACCACCTACCACTACCATTCAGTTTCCTATTCTTCTAAGCAAAACCTCCGCAAGGCTCTCTCAAGAGAGTCGAGAGGAGCATGGATTGAGCTTAGTCAAGGAAAAGCACGCTACTTTGTCGATAAGGGATGGATCTTCTCCTCTCCGCAAAAGGTGAGTAAGCAAGAATACCTCCAAAAGCTCGAAGCAAAAGCCGGCAAAACTACGGGCATCGCCCTTGGCCTTCTCGTCATGGCTCCAGGCCTCTCAGAACTCTCACGCCACATCGGCTCAAGAGAAGCCGCCCTCGGCCTCACCCTCCACAAGTATCCAATGCTCGGATTAGCTGCCTACTCGCTTATGCAGAGCCAAGCCTATGCTCAAACCGTCAACACTGAGTTCCAAGTTAATTCAAGCTCATATGGAAATGATCACAACCCAAAAACAATAGGACTCTCAAACGGGAGTTTTGTGATTGTATGGGCAAGATTTGCAGATGAGAGAGAAGAGGGCATTTTTGGCAGACAATACGATACATTAGGATCTCCAATGGGAGATGAATTCCAAATCAGTGATAGCAACAATGGTTTCAATCCTGATATCACAAATTTGCCAAACGGAGGCTTTGTAGTTGCATGGGATGGTCTCGATAACTCTCAATGGGTGTCAACTTTACAGGAAATCTTTGCGCAAAAGTATACCGCTTCAGGAATGCCAGATGGAGTAAAATTTATTGTTAATGATTATCAAGCAGACAAGCAACAATTGCCATCAATTACTTCGCTCTCAGATGGAGGGCTTGTAATTACTTGGCGGAGTCAATACCAAGATGGTGATGGCTATGGAATTTTTGGACAAAAATTTGATACAAATGGCAATAAAACAGGCTCTGAATTTCGCGTAAATAACTACACCCAAGGAGACCAAAGCTGGCAAAATATTGCACCTCTCACCGCAGGGGGATTTGTTATTACATGGACAAATAGTAGCTATGTTTTAGGTCAGCGATTTAACCTTTCAGGAGACTTCTTAGGCACCGAATTCCAATTAAACGATAAAACAGATGGGTCATCATTAGGGATGGAGATTACATCCTTGCAAGATGGGGGATTTTTAGCACTGGGATGGGAACCTGATCTAAATTCTAGTATCGATATGATCGTTGGGCAAAGATATAACAATTCGGGGCATAGGATAGGTAATGTGTTCCAAATCAATTCCACTCCATCTGGCTCTCATTCCCCATCAGCAACTACTCTTTCAAATGAAAATCTTGTCGTAGTATGGAGCATGGCGGCTCAAATTTATGGAAGACTATTCAATGCTACTTTCTTCCCGATTGGAGAAGATTTTCCCATCAGCACTTTCTATCCAAGTGTTTTTGAACAAGACCCGAAAGTTGCTCGGCTTGCTGATGGTGGATTTGTTGTGACGTGGGAGACTTTCTACAATGGCGAGTGGCGCGGAATCTATGCAAAAAGATTCGATGCCTTAGGAAATCCTCTTCCGATACCCTATTATAAAAACACGACCTCTTCTGCCCCAAGCAATACTCAAACCCTAAATTCATCTGAGACATCTTCTTCCTTAGGACAATCGACTAGTCAAGCTTCAAACTCTAGTCAAGCAAGTATCGAAAATATGACCTCACTTACCCCAAGCTTTACCCCATCACCCAGTTTTACCTCTTCCTCTACAAACAATACCCCAACCTTAAATTCATCCGAGACATCTTCGAACTCAGGCAATAGTTTAATCAAACCCACAAGCACTAAAACTTTATCGAGTAAATCTTTTACCCAAAAAAAGATGAGTTCATTGACTTCTTTAAACAGCAAGACAATTCAGTCTACTCATTTCTCATCAAATCTAAAAGAGGATTCCAAGCCAAATAAACATGACCCCTCTTTAGAAAAATCTGATCTCACATGGCTTTGGATTACTCTTGGGTCTTTGGGGGCAATGACATGTATCGGAGGTGGAGCATTTGTAATGCTGCGAAAAAGGCATAAAAAAGAACAATCTATTCCTTTGGAATCGGGCATCAATATCAATTCCTCTGAAAGTAAAACGGAAGAGAATCTTCTAGTTTCATCAAATGACAAAAAAAATTATCCCCCAAGCGATGAAACATTTTTTCCTTCAATTGAAAAAAGAAAACCAAAAGATTTTGGAGGAACATTTTCAGATCTTCCTGAAACTGTAATCCCTGAAGATGCTCTTGAGTATGTTCCTATGCGTAATGAGCTAAAACTAAAGGTCATGAACTTCAGAAAGCAGGGCTATACTGAGATCGGAAATGAGAAGGGAAGACACACCTACCAGCTCCATACGAAAGTCTCTAAGCAAGATGCCAAGCATATTCTCCAACATACTGGAGTTGTCATTCCCTTTCTTGCTGGGGAGAGTCAAGTAAAATTCCAGCTTGGAAAGGGAGCGTATGGAAGAGTACGTATAGCCAAGCTGAAGGATATGACCCACTACTTTGCTGTCAAAAAAATCAAAGGGGAAAGAGGGATCAGGGAATCTAAGCAGGAGGGTGCTTTCTTAAAAAAGCTCGCCGACACCCCCAACATCATCCCTTTCTACGATGAATTTGAATCGATTGACAGCAAGGGGAAGAAGGTTTTGTACCAATTCATGTTACTCGCTGGGTTTGGAGATGGAGATTGTTTGATGAAAAAGCTCTACATACATGAAAAAGAGATGCGCGGCAAAATCCTGATTCATGTCGCTAAAGGTCTTCTCAATGGAGTTGCCCTGATGCAAGAGAAGGACATCTATCACTTTGATATCAAACCTGACAACTTCATGATGGATAAGGAGGGAAACCTCTACATCATTGACTTTGGGTGTACCCAAGAACTCCCAGAAGGAGAGCTCACAAGGTCTGCACAAGGGGATTGGGCATTTTTTTCTCCTGAAAGACTTGCGTTTACGGCAGGTATTTTCAACAGAAAACAGATGCCTCCTATTTCGGCAGAGAAGGCAGAAGCTTGGGCTGTGGGAGCTTCTCTTCTCAAAATCGTCAAGCAACGCAATAGCTTTGGAGGACCCAGCTGGGATGTTGTGAGTAAGCGCGGTGCCTCCTTCTTTGAAAGGACCCTCACAAAAGAGCTCCAAAATCTAGCAGTCCCAGAGCTGCTCATGCAAGTGATCCAAGGGCTACTCACCGTCAACCCAGATGAGCGGATGAGCATCCTAGAAGCACAAGGAATTCTCCAAGATGTGGAAGCATTCAAAAGCCCAGACGAACTAGCAAAAGCATTTGCCAAAATGAAAGGACTCAAAGTCCAGTAACCACAAAGGAATTGAGCTATGACAATCTATTCTCAACACACTTTCCATTTACAACAGACAAACGATGGGTATTCCCTTCAAGGAGAGAGATTATCTTCCAAAGAAAAGGTCCAGAGCTACCTTTCGAGCCTTCCCTTTGATCTCATCAAGATCGTAGAGGAACAAAAAACCACCTACCACTACCATTCAGTTTCCTATTCTTCTAAACAAAACCTCCGCAAGGCTCTCTCAAGAGAGTCGAGAGGAGCATGGATTGAGCTTAGCCAAGGAAAAGCACGCTACTTTGTCGATAAGGGATGGATCTTCTCCTCTCCGCAAAAGGTGAGTAAGCAAGAATACCTCCAAAAGCTCGAAGCAAAAGCCGGTAAAACTACGGGCATTGCCCTTGGCCTTCTCGCCATGGCTCCAGGTCTCTCGGAACTCTCGCGCCACATTAGCTCAAGAGAAGCCGCCCTCAGCCTCACTCTCCACAAACACCCCATTCTCAGCATCACCGCCTACTCGCTTATGCACAGCCACGCCCAAGCCGTGGGCACCGAATTCCAAGTCAACTCTTACACCACATCTGATCAACAAAATCCTAGCATAACGGCACTTTTGGATGGAGGATTTGTCATTGTTTGGGAAAGCTTCGGCCAAGATGGAGATCTCGAGGGTATCTACGGACAGAGGTATGACAGCACCGGAGTGAAAAGCGGAGTAGAGTTCCAGATCAACAACTACACCACAGACGACCAAAAGTACCCAAGCATTGCATCCCTCAATGATGGAGGGTTTGTCATCACTTGGCAAAACGGGAACGGAGAAACAAGTGCTTTTGACATTTTTGGGCAACGATATGCGCAGAATGGAACTCTTGTTGGGGACGAGTTCCAAGTCAACTCTTACACCACATCTGACCAACAGAATCCCAGCATAACAGCACTTTCGGATGGGGGATTTGCCATTGTTTGGGATAGTCCTGACCAAGATGGATCTCTCGATGGTGTTTACGGACAAAGATATGACTCTTCAGGAGTGCAAGTAGGGGGAGAATTTCAGGTCAATACATACATCTCTTCTCAACAGGACGATCCCAGTATTACAGGACTTTCGGATGGAGGATTTGTCGTTGTTTGGGAAAGCTTCGGCCAAGATGGAGATGCTGATGGCATTTTTGGACAGCTTTATGGCCAGAATAGAACTCTTGTAGGGGACGAGTTCCAAGTCAACTTCCGTATTGTGGATGATCAAAAGGACCCATCCGTTGCATCTTTGAATGATGGGGGGTTTGTCGTTGTTTGGGATAGTGATGCCCCCCTTACCCCTGGCATTTTTGGACAACGGTATGGGCAGAATGGAACTGTTGTAGGGAACGAATTCCAAGTCAACACTTTCACTAGGTATTACTATGGGGATCCCAGCATCACAGGACTTTCGGATGGTGGCTTTGTAGTTGTTTGGGAAAGTGATGACCAAGATGAAGACAACTTGGGCATTTTTGGAAAGCGGTATGATGCGAATGGCAACCCAATTGAGATGCTGAATTCTGCGCATACTTCCATGTCTTCTCTGGAAAGTGGTAATTCCATCAAACAGAAAGATTTTCCCTGGTTATGGGTTACCATTGGAGTTATTGGAGGAATCACATGCTTGACTGGAGGAACGTGTCCTTCCGGTGAGGGTGCGTGATTTTTTGTTCTGAATTGTTCGAAAATGGGGGCAAATCCAACCAAGGAGGCCCCTATGTCAGACCTAGAAGCAGTTGCAGCAGAATTCAAGAGAT
>JAAKFR010000060.1 GCA_011064985.1 Chlamydiota bacterium | reverse complement strand
AGCAATATTCATCCTAAGGGGGAAAAGGGGAGGGTATTGAGTTTTATCCTTTTTTGAGGTATATTCCTTGCTTATTACTGAGAGCCTGAGATTTGAAAAAGAAGATTTTACAGTCTGTGGAAGAGGGAATGCGGGCAATTGCCCAGCTCCAAGAGGAGACGGCTCTTGCCTTTCTTGAAGATGTTGCAGGTGAGATGAAAGCCGCTTTCCGAAGGGGGAATAAGCTTTTGATTGCAGGCAATGGGGGGAGTCTTTGTGATGCCAACCATTTTGCTGAAGAGCTCACAGGCTACTTCCGGAAAAAACGGCCAGCTCTTCCGGCGATTGCTCTTTCAGAGCCTGGACATCTCACTTGTGTAGGAAATGACGCTGGTTTTGATACGGTCTTTTCGCGGGGCATTGAGGCTTTGGGAAAGGAGGGGGATCTCTTTTTTGGATTGACGACAAGTGGAAATTCAGAAAACCTGGTCCGAGCGTTTGCAACAGCCAAAGCACAAGGGCTTGTCACGATCTCTTTTCTTGGAAAGGGGGGTGGGAGGTTGCTCGGCGTTGCCGATTACTCTCTTGTGATTGGGGAGGTCTCTACCTCCGACCGGATCCAGGAGGCCCATATGACAGCCATCCACATTTTGATTGAAATGGTGGAGGTCCTTCTCTTTGATGAGGAGGAGGCAGGTGTGGAGAGTGGGTGTTTAGCAGCTTTGTGAAGACGGGAGCCAGTCTCCTTTATGGGGCGGCTTTGTCGGCACGGCACAAGATGTATGATAGGGGAATTTTCCCCTGCAGGAAGGCTCCTCTTATGGTTGTCAGTATTGGCAATCTCGTAGTGGGAGGGGCGGGAAAGAGCCAGGTAGCTCTCTTGCTTGCAAAAGAGCTAGCCGAAAATCGCCTCAAAGTGGCTATATTGTCACGTGGCTATAAAGGAACGAATGAGAAAGGGAAAAGACCTCTTCTCATCGATCCTAAGATTCATCCTCCCTCTCTTTGTGGAGATGAGGCGTGGATGCTCGCTTCGCGGTTGCCTGAGGTGGCTGTGATTGCGGGCAGGGACCGGTACCGCTCCTCTTTTGAGGCGAAGCGGGAAGGGGCTCAGGTGGCACTTCTCGACGATGGGATGCAACACCGGAAGCTCCATCGGGATATAGAGATCGTGGTCTGCGATAGTCGCGATCCACTTGGTGGAGGGGAATTACTTCCAAAGGGTCGCTTACGCGATGAGCCCAGCCACCTCGCCAAGGCCCACTATGTCCTTCTTGTTGGTCCAAAAGTGGAAGGGACAGGGGAAAGAATCGCGAAGTGGACACATGCTCCTCAGATCGAGATGGAGATCGGAGTTGAGGAAGTTGTTGGGTGGAAAGGTTCTTTGCATGAGGTTCCGGTAGGAGTCTTTTGTGGGATTGGAAACCCGAGCCGATTTATCGGCACAGTCAAGTCCCAAGGGGCTCGAGTTGTGGCCGAGGAGTTCCTCTCCGATCACCAGAAGATGGGAGAGAAAAGACTCCAAAAGTTTGCCGAAAAGGCGAAAGAAAAAGGGGCTGAGCTCCTTCTCTGTACGGAGAAGGACGTAGTGAAGCTCCCAAAAAACCCTCTCCTTCCCCTCCCTCTTGGATGGGTGAAGGTCTCCCTGCAGGTTCGTGAGAATCGTGAGACTTGGGAAGAGATGAAAAAAAGGATAGCACGATCCGTATGAAACTTTGGAAAAAAATGCTCTTAGGTCTCAGCCTGGGTACTGTGGTGGGGATGCTCCTCGGTGAGCGGGCGATCTATTTGAAACCGATCGGGACCGTTTTTCTCGGCCTACTGAATATGCTCGTCGTTCTTTTAGTTTTCTCCTCCATGACGGTGGGAGTAACTTCCATCAATGACGTACGAAAATTAGGGCGAGTAGGGCTTAAAACCCTCCTCCTCTACATGGGGACAACAGCGATTGCAATCGGTCTTGGGCTCATGGCTGCCAAACTGATCAATCCTGGTACGGGAATTGCCTTGGCCCATGACCAAATTTCACTGAATATCGATGAGACACCTGAGTTCCTCCACATCTTTTTGAATCTTGTCCCTTCCAATCCGATCGGCTCACTTGCCAATGGGAATATTTTGCAGGTGATTGTCTTCTCCATTTTTCTCGGCCTTGGGATCAATTTTGCCGGTGAGAAGGGACTCCCTGTTGCGAGAGTTTTAGAGTCGCTTTCTGAAGTGATGTTCTCGATGACTGGGATGGTGATGAATCTTGCTCCTTATGGGATCTTTGCCATCATGGCCTGGGTGGCCGGGACTTTTGGGATTGGGATCCTCTATCCCTTGCTAAAGCTCGTATTCGCCCATTATATCACCTGTATTTTCCATCTAGTTTTAGTTTATGGAGGGATTCTCTTTTTCCTTTTGAAGCTTCGGGTGGGACCGTTCTTTAAGGGGATGACAGACGCAATCACTTTAGCAGCCTCAACAACTAGCAGCTCTGCCTCTTTGCCAGCCACTCTCCATTGTGTTGAAGAGAATCTCGGGGTTTCGAAAAACATCGCCAGCTTTGTCCTCCCCCTTGGCTCTACGATCAATATGAATGGGACGGCAATTTTCCAAGGGATTGCTGCCGTGTTTATCTCACAAGCGTATGGGATCGATTTGGGGTGGCAGAATTTAGCTGTGATTGTGGTGACGGCGACCTTATCTGCTGTAGGATGTGCTGGAATTCCGGGAGGGGGGATTGTCACCCTTTCGATTGTTCTTGGCTCTGTTGGACTCCCCTTAGAGGGGATTGCGATTGTGGCAGGGATTGACCGGCTCCGCGATATCATCGGGACTGTGATCAACGTTCTGGGCGATGGAGTTGTCGCTCTTTATGTAGCGAAATCAGAAGGGGAGCTCGATCTTGAGCAGTACAACAGTGGGGAGTACATCAGCTACGAGCATGGGAAACCCGCATCAACCGTAACGGAGGCTCCGTAAGATGGAAGAGAGAGTAGAAGTTACCCTTCCGAAGCTTGGTGAGAGTATCGTAGGAGCGACAGTTGTCCAATGGCTCAAAAAAGTGGGAGAGACCGTTGCACTTGATGAGCCCCTTTTGGAAGTCTCTACCGATAAGGTCAATTCGGAAATCCCCTCCCCTTATGCCGGGGTGTTGGAAGAAATTTTCGTGGAGCAAGACCAGGAGATTGAGGTGGGTGCTCCTTTAGCACTCCTCTCCGTTGGAGCTGTTTCTGAAAAAGCTCCCTCTCCTCCTCCTGCCGAGTCGCAGCCAAAGCCCGAGGTCTCTTCGGTCAAGGAAGAGGTCTACTCTCCAGCTGTTTTACGCCTTGCCCAAGTCGAAGGGATTTCAATGGACACCATGAGGAAGTTAGAAGGGACAGGAGAGGGAAGGAGGATCACTAAAAAAGATCTAGAGCATTATATTGCCACCAAAAGCGAATCACCCTCACCCACTTGTGCTGCAGTACAAGCCACTGCGGCTACTGCCTCAGAAGAGAGAATCCCCATGACCAGGATGCGTAAAGCGATTGCTGACAACATGGTCCGCTCCTTTTACCAAGCACCTCATGCCTCTCTTGTAATTGAAGTAGATGTGACAAATGTGATGCAGATGATTGCTAAGGAGAAGACCCGTTTTTTAGAAATCCATGGTGTGAAACTTACCTTAACAAGCTTCTTGATCCAGGCTCTTACAAAAGCAGTCCAACAATTCCCGATACTCAATGCCTCTTTAGAAGAAGAGACGATCATCATGAAGCGATATGTCAATCTTGGGATTGCTGTGCATGTAGAGGAGGGGCTTATGGTCCCTGTCATCAAAAACTGCCAAGAACGGAACTTGGTAAGCTTGGCCAAAGCGATTGGGGAGTTGTCTCAGAAGGCTCGGAGCTCTAAGCTTGCCCCTGATGAGGTGACTGAGGGGACAATTACTCTTACCAACTTTGGGATGACGGGGACCCTTCTCGGAACTCCGATCATCCGTTATCCAGAAGTTGCGATCATCGGGGCGGGAACCGTCCAGAAGAGGGTAGTTGTCCGAGAGGACGACTCATTCGCTGTTAGGCAGATGATGTATCTGACGCTTACCTTTGACCATCGGGTCATCGATGGGATCTACGGCTGTCAATTTCTTGCCGCCTTCAAATCCCACCTTGAATCTGTCTGATCTTGCTAGGAAAAAAGGAGGTGTTTTCTCTCGAAAATCGACTGTAAATAAAATTCCATTTTACCATCTTTAAAGTGAATGAACAAAAATGCGCACTCCTTGCTCAAAAGCACTTCTGAGGCTGTTTTGGATTTTGAGGAGCGTTTTTTTCTCTATGTAAATAACTGGGCATCAATCTTGGAAATAGCGGGAATTGCTGTTAAAATAGATGGTAGGTTGCTCAGTAATCTAGAATGTGCTAGACTGACGATTTATAGTAACTTTTACTTACTCAACGAGTTAAATAATGAATATAACTTTCAATAGAAAAAATGAGATTTTTTTCGATCAAGTCAAAGAAAAAATCGAAAAATATTTTTCACAAGCACGAATTAAGCGAACTGGAAATTATAAAATATACATAAAATCGGCTGTGTTTGCATTAATGTCAATTAGTTGCTACTTAATGATTTTATCTTTAGCTTTTCCATTATGGGGTTTGGCAATTGTTAGTATTTTTCTTGGAGTTTCCTTTGCTGGAATAGGCTTTAATATTATGCACGATAGTGCTCATGGAAGTTTCTCAAGTAAAAAATGGTTAAATGAATTGGCCGCATATTCTCTCAATTTGATGGGCGGAAATATTTTCTTTTGGAAAAATAAGCACAATATTAATCATCACACTTTTACAAATATTGAGGGTAAAGATGAAGATATAGATATTGAACCTTGGATAAGATCTCATGTAAACCAACCGAGGCACTGGTATCATCGTTATCAGCACATTTATAGTCTTGTACTGTACGGATTAACCTATTTTAATTGGGTGTTTGTCGAGGATTTTAAAAAATATTTTTCCAAGGAGATTGCGGGTGCTAAACTAAATAACTTTAATCTGAAAGAGCATGCGATCTTTTGGGTAAGTAAAACTTTCTTTTTCTCTGTTTTTATTATTATACCGATTATTGAGATAGGTTTTTGGAAGACAGTATTTGTATATACTATAATGTCAGTTGTCTGTGGTTTTATCATGGGGATAGTTTTTCAATTAGCTCATTTAGTGGAAGATGTTGAATTTCCTATGCCTGCGGAAGGTTCTAACAAAATAAAAAATAACTGGATTTTACATCAAATTGCGACTACAGTTAATTTTGCGCCAAAGAATAAAGCCGTATTTTGGTTTACTGGCGGATTAAATTTTCAGGTGGTCCATCACCTTTTTCCTAAAATTAACCATATCCATTATCCAAAAATCAATGTTTTGATCAGGGAAACATGTGTTAAATTTAACATCAAATATACAGAATATCCAAGTGTTTGGAGTGCTTTACGTTCACATCTTTCTTATTTAAAGCGTATGGGTTCAAGAGGGTGATCTTTGAGATACAAGATCAAGTATAATTTGGGCGTAACCCAAATTAAATGCACTACTTTGCAGGTATCCTGGGTGTGTGGCTCAGCTTACTTGGAGAAGGAGGGGTGGCCGTCGAAGGTGTAGAGATTGGCTGTTTGGATGACGTCGAGGCCGCTGTCGGCGAGGCGGTGGTAAAGGGAGGCGATCGTTTGGGGTTTTATGGGTCCATCAGCTAAAAAGCGGCAGCGGAAGTGGTCGACACAGAAGGTTTCTGGAAAGCCCGCTGGCCACACTTCGGAGCCTCGGTTCGTGATGCGAGTGAGTTTGAGGGGTGATGTGGGGAGTTCTTGGACTTTTTGGGCGAGTGTTTCGACTGGATCGTGGGAGTAAAAGTAAAAGTCGACTCCAATAAGTTCTCTTTTGGTAGAGATTGGCTTGGAGCCGTGGTGGGCCCACTCCTCTTTGGCGCCCGTTTCGTAGTTTACGGCGGTAAGAGTATCGGGTTTTTGTCCTAATCTTTGGGAGACGGCTTTGGCAAATTCCAGGGTTCCCACTTTTTCACGGCTGGTTTTTTCGTTGTAGATGTCATTTGTGTGGATTCCCTCTTCGATGGTTTTGAGCCAGGCATTGTGGATCCGGGTGGCGACGTCGGGTTGGTGGATGTGGAGGAGCATGAGGACAGAGGCGAGCATGAGGCCTGAGGGGTTGGCGATGTTTTGTCCAGCGCGCCTTGGGGCAGAGCCGTGGATCGCTTCGAACATTGCCCCCTTCTCACCGATATTAGCCGATCCGGCAAGCCCTACTGAGCCTGAGATTTGGGCAGCGATATCCGAGAGAATGTCTCCGTAGAGGTTGGGGAGGACCACGACATCGAATGCCTCGGGGGTATCGGCGAGTTTGGCCGATCCGATGTCGATAATCCAATGCTCTTTTTCAATATCGGGGTACTCTTCTCCGATCTCTTCAAAGACCTTGTGGAAGAGGCCATCGCTTAACTTCAGGATGTTGTCTTTTGTGAAGCAAGTCACTTTTTTTCTCCCAAAACGGCGGGCATACTCAAAGGCGTAGCGGCAGATCTTCTCACTTCCTGGGCGGCTGATCAACTTGAGGGCTTGGCACACTTCAGGTGTCTGCTGGTACTCGATTCCGGTATAGAGATCCTCCTCGTTTTCCCTTATGATCACAAGATCCATGTTGGGGTGTTTAGTTTGGACAAAAGGGGAATAGGAGGCGCAAGGACGGACATTGGCATAGAGCCCAAGAGCTCCTCGGATGGTGACATTGAGACTTCTATATCCTCCTCCTTGGGGAGTGGTAATGGGGGCCTTTAAAAATACTTTTGTCTTCCTAAGAGAATCCCAGGCAGATTCTTCGATCCCAGTTGGGTGGCCGGAGAGATAGAGTTTTTCTCCGATTACCACCTTTTCGATCTCGATCTGGGCTCCAGCCTCTTGGAGAACGTGGAGGGCAGCTTCCATGATTTCTGGGCCGATTCCGTCTCCGTCAGCAACTGTGATGAGGTGTTTTTTGCTCATTTCTATGTCTCCTAGACTTTCGCTTGAGTCTAGAAGATTTTTTCGATGACTTCAAGGGGGATTCCTCCTAAAATGGAAGGCTTATGATGCAGGCGATTTTCCAGAAACAACAAAAGAATTTAGAATACTTTTTTGCAGGGCTCAATTTTGAAGAGTGTGAGCAGTTTGTGGATCGGGTTGTTCAATGCAAAGGGATCGTTTTCTTGACTGGAGTTGGAAAGAGTGGGTTTATTGGACAGAAAATCGCAGCAACTCTGCTGTCAACTGGTACCAAAGCTGCCTTCCTCTCTCCCATCGATGCTCTTCATGGCGATTTGGGGATGGTTTCTTCGGCTGCTCTCTTGCTCATTTTGAGTAAAAGCGGAGAAACAGATGAGCTTTTGGAGCTTCTCCCATTTGTCAGAAGCAAAGGGGCGGGGGTACTCTCGATCACGTCTAATCCAGCCTCCCGTCTAGCCAGAAGCACCGATCTCCACGTCACTCTCCCTTGCGTTAGCGAGCTTTGCCCTTTTGATCTTGCTCCCACAACCTCTACCGAGGTGCAACTTCTCTTTGGAGATGCTCTCTCGATCGCTGTGATGGAGAAAAAAGAGTTTCGGCTTGAGGAGTATGCAAAAAACCATCCCGGAGGGCAGATCGGCCGCCGGATGACAACTCAAGTACGTGATCTCATGCTCCACGAAGAGCGGACTCCGACCTGTCTTCCAAGTGCGATGTTAGGGGAGGTATTAGCCGAATTCACAGAGAAAAGGTGTGGGTGTCTCATCGTGACTGATGAGAAGAAGCATCTACAAGGGATCTTCACTGATGGAGATTTGCGCCGGGCCATCCAGGAACGGGGGGAGAAAATCTTCCACACGAAGATAGGTGACCTCATGACAAAAGCCCCCAAGTCGATCCCCCAAAGTGCCCGTGCCCGCGAGGCAATCGAGCTCATGGAAGAGAGCCACAACCATCCCATCACCGTCCTCCCTGTCGTCGATCAAAAAAGAGAAGTCGTCGGGGTCATCAAGCTCCACGACCTCATCCAGGCCAACCTGTAATGATCAGCTCCACCACAAGATTCTTGGATGAAAGAAAGCGTAATGATAAAGTGTCCATCTTCAAGAGGGAATGAAGAGGGCAAAATGTACAGAGGTTTAAAACGCGGCTTAAAAGAGATGATTGCTCATAAGAAAGGCAAAATTACTCTTCGGGCAGAACGTATTGAAATTCACCCAACAAAAGTCATGAATTCGAAAAACGCTTCATGTCAAAAGTCAGACGAGAAGTCTAGTCAAGCAATCACAATGTAAGTGTGAAAACTGTTCAAGCTTGGGAATCTGGAGAACGTACTCCAAGTCATGCTGCACTACGGCTCCTTGAGATCATAGATAAAGGGATTTGTCGACCTGAAGTATTGAAAGCTGCTTAAAAGCTGTGTTCATGCTACTGGAGCCAGGAGGCGGCCTCTTTGAAGCTGCGTTCGGAAAAGTAGGGGAGGAAGAGGTCTCCTTCTGGGAATTTCTCTGCTGATTTTGTGAGAAAGCTTTCTAAGTCGAATCGGTTGTTGAGAATTGCGATTTTCTCTTGGAAGGGGCGCTTGAGCTTGATCAGGAGGCCGTAGAGTTCGTCTTTTTCGACGTAAGAGAGAGACTCTATCGAGTTTTGTGGAATGCGGAGTTGGGGCTTCCCTTGCTCGTAGTAGTGGAGGCTTTGTCCATCATAATGGAATTCATGCGGTTTGAGCTGGATTCGTGTGAGGCGGCGGTAGGGGAGGATTCCAATTGCGATTAAGATAAGGCCGGTAAAAAAAAGGGGGATTCCCCAGATTTTCAAGATCTCTAGAGGGAAAAATGTACCCCCTATGATCAGAAGGAGTGCGCCTAAGCCAGCAATCCAACCTCCCCGTCGGATTTTTAGGCGTAGGAGCTCTGGCCGGATGGTGCTTCGGATGAAGAGGGTTTCTCTTTTCTGTTGATCGTCCATGCAAATCCCAAGTTCCAAATAAGATAGGCCAGAATGCGGAAAAGAGAGGGAGGAGCGGAAAAACCGATCAAAAGGAGTTCGTTCTCTTTCCCTTCCAGGAGTTGTTTGAGGCGGCTTGCATTGAAGCTAAACAACCCCTTTTCGAGTTGCTCATCAAACTGGGCAGGGTCTTGACTTGGCTCTTCTCTTCCCCATTCGCTCACGAGGTAGTGGTGCCACCCTTTTTTCAGTCGCTCTCTTTTGTTTAGGTGCGAGAGATCTTCCTGGGAGACATAGTTTGTTAGGACATACTCTTCTGTTGGATAGAGGGAAGAATCGGGTTTCTCATATCCTTGGTACCCAAAATAGGCATGTCCGATGACAAGGAGAGGCAGCAGCCACGAGGCGGGAGCTGCTCCCTCGATTCGAAAGAGGAGGAGGAAGCAAATCACAAAAGAGAAAAAGAGCCAGGCGAGGCCAAAGGCGGGAGCTTCGACAAAAAAGAGCTGTCCGAGCTCACGCAAGAAGGAGGGATTTTCTCGACTTTGTGCTTGCTCATACCCTTCTGTGAGAAGAGCTCGCTCTTCAACGGGCATCGCCTCAAAAAGGTTCTCTCTATCAAAAATCATTTCGTAGAGCGAGATCTCCGACCTTCTGGAGATAACTTCTTTCAGATACGGCTGCATCACCAGCCAGGAGAGGTAAGAGAAGGCAAAGCAGAGATGGATGATGAGTAGGACTTTTTTCTTCCGAGACAGCAAAATCGCCTCCAGTTATAGTTTAGGTGGAGAAACCATCGTACAACATGAAGATTATTCGGGCACTCTTTTTTTTAGGCTTGTGGGCTTTTCTCGGATGGGCTGGCTACTTTTGCTACCACTCTGCTTCCGATGGGTTTAATTTCAGGCAGATCCACTCCTCTCTCCCTTCCTGTCCCGAATTTCGGGTAGCTCTTTCTGATTCCAAAAAAGAGTTTTTGCTCGAGATCTTAGACCAATCCTACACCTATATCGGCAAAGGGGCCCAGTTTTATGTCTTTGGGAGCGAAGATGGGGAGTATGTAATCAAATTCTTTAAGCACAAGCATCTCCGCCCTCTCACCTGGGTCAAACACTTCCGTCTGCCCCAGAAGGTCTATACCCTCGCCGAAGAGAAAAACCAAAGAAGAGAGCAGCGGGTCAAACAGCTCTTTTCGAGTTGCAAACTCGCCTACGAGCAAATGGAAGAGGAGACAGGAGTGGTCTATATCCACCTAGACAGGCACCCCACCCTCCGAAAAAAAGTGACTTTTCACGATAAACTCGGTCGTAGCGTCCTCTTGGAGATCGACAATCATGAATTTGTGATCCAAAAGCGGGCTCAAACATTAGAAGAGGTTTTTGCAGCCCATGCCGATCAGCCAGGAGAAATTGAGAGAGACATCGAATCCCTCCTGAAACTCGTTGTAACCCGCTGCCAAAAGGGGATTGCCGATACCGACCCCGCCTTCGTCCAAAACATCGCCTTTACACAAGATGGGCCCATCTTCGTCGACATCGGCCAGTTCAAACAAGATCCAAAGATCCTCTCACAAGAGGAGCAAGCCAAAGACCTCGCCATCCGTCTACAAGATCTCCACACCTGGACAAACCGCCACTTCCCCAAGCTCCTCCCCCTCATCAAAAAGCAAACAGGATAGACAGGATCGCTTGTCGAGCGACAGGATATTGCTTCACTCAACAGCGTCGCTACCGTGATGCCCAGGCAGGGTCCCATCTACCTTCCTAAGAATTCTACGTATTGATAGATTTGATATGGGTGTAACCCAAATCGGTTAAAGGTCCAAGTTCCCATCCTCAGGCACAAAGTAGGTGGTGTCCTTACTCATCCCTCAGAGAACAATGAATACGCAAACTTTTTACTAACAAGACACAAAGCTTCAACACAAAGGCACGAAGGCACAGAGGATTTCTGAAATCCGGCCTCCTCCTCGTAAGAGGAGTTTTCCTTAAGGAGAGAGCAAAAATGGAAAATAGAAGCGAACAATAACATGAGAAATTTAACATTTCTATTTTCCATTTTTGCTCTCTCCTTAAGGAAAAAGACCCTTTGGGTCAGGCCGGATTCTTCGTGGCTTTGTGTCTTTGTGTTGAAGCTTTGTGTCCTTTGTGCCTTCCGTTCTCGTTATTTCCCGATAGGGGGCATGCAAGAGCCTGGTATGCTTGTGTCTGAAGACCAGAGTCTTGAGTTTTTAACTGATTTGGGTTACGCCCATTTGATATCCCCTAAGATCTCATTGCTCAGCAGTTCCTTCCCTCTAGCTTTCAGCAACTCGTTCGCGTTGATGAGCTTAAACCTTTCCTTGAGGTGTGAAGTCTGGCTATATGCAGAATAGAGCTTAGTGATGACCTCTTTTGGAAGCTCAGAGATTTTGAGATTTTTGATATGGCTATCTGACATGAGCTTGAGTCTATCCTGATCGAGAAGGTCTTTTTCTAACGCAGCTTGTACCTCTTTTTGCTGTAAAAGAGCAAATTTTCTTCGCGTTGTGCTATGTGGGAAAAGATTGTTTATTTGTTCTGGGGTCAGCTTGCTTAATCCAAGTTTATGGAAAAAAGGATCTGGAAGACGCAAAAGGTTGGGATTGGTCCAAAGCTGATTGTGAATTGAAGAGAGGACGTCCTCTTGCGTGAAGAGAACGATTCTTTGGTGTAATGCCTCTTGCCCTTCAAAGTTAAAAAGCGCGTTCACATGAGAAGAGTCGAGCTGGAGAAGTTTTAGAGAAGAAATCTGCTGGTCAGTGAAAAAATAGAAGGCCGGAGTGATCAACCTCATATTCTTCTTTTCGTTTACTTCTGCAAGTAGTTGTGGAAGTTTCTGTTGAGGAATATTGGCGAGTGCACCGACGCAATAGAGGTGGAGAGGAATATTGTCTTCTTCAATTGGAATAGTTGTAAGTTTTTTTGCCTTTCTCCTGATGTGATTTACTTGATCAGTGTTCAGAGCAAGTTGAGATAAGTCTTCAACAGATAACATGCTCAGTTGGGGGGTCTTCAGAGTATGAAGGGGGAGAAGGTTGTGTTGCCAAAAGTAGACATTTTTCAAAGTAAAATTAGGTAAATGTTTATGACTTGCCTCAGAATCGACCCAGCTGTCCAACGTGATGCCCAAGTGTTCCCAAAAGACAACGGGCAATTGTGCTTGATCTTCAAAACCGGATTTGACAAGCATTTCTTGGCGCTCTTCAAGAGTGGCCTGTTTGTATTCGGAAAGAGTGATAGCTTTGGTACTAAGGTCATGCTCTTCATTAGTAGAACTTCCTAACTTCTTGATCTTCTCTGGCTTTTTTGCCCTGCAGTAGTCGAGGATGGAATAGAGAACCCCTGAAAGGAGAAGGACGCCACCTCCTGCATAGCACCCGATCATGGCACCTCCTGAGAGCTGTGTGGCAACGATTAGAGTAATCACCCCCAAGGCAATAAGGGAGGCTTTAGTCATCGTAGCTGGTTTGATGCAAAGAGTTGAATCCCTACTTGCAGTATCTCTAGAACAAATTCCACAAAACATAAACCCCTCATAAATATAAGTGTTTCAGTATAACATCTTAAATCTGCAATTTCAATAAAAAAAACTAATCACAGAGAGAGGAATGTCCCTCCTCTGTGGTCAGGACACCTGCAAAGTAGTCGGAGGTTTTTCATTAAAAAACTTGATAGTTATTTGATTCTGATTATCCGAAAGAGGGATGCCTTTCTAACGATATTCTCAATTTATTTGAGGAGCACAAAGGGAAGAAGTTTGGTACAGCACGAGGATTTCAACGTCTTTTTAGGAGCCTGCATTTGAATGGAAAAAAAATAGAGGCACAATGCACAGAAGCAGCTCTTGCGGGATTTATATCTGAAGAAATTCTCAAGGATGGACAAATTTTGCTTTCGGATCGAGCAGGTCAATTTGCAGTATTTGACCATGCAGCGTGCTGGGTACATATGGAGCGCCCCCTCCGTAAGAT
>JAAKFR010000006.1 GCA_011064985.1 Chlamydiota bacterium | reverse complement strand
CAGGTTATTCTCTTGAAGGTCTGCGACCCGAAATGGACCGTTTTCACAACTCTCTGATAATCAGAATCAAATAACTATCAAGTTTTTTAATGAAAAAATCCCGACTACTTTGCAGGGGTCCTGAGGAGGAGGTCGGATTTAAGCAATCCTTTGTGTCTTTGTGTCTTTGTGTTGAAGCTTTGTGTCTTGTTAGTAAAAAGTTTGCGTATTCATTGTCCTCTGCAGGATGAGTAAGAACACCACCTACTTTGTGCCTGAGGATGGGAACTTGGACCTTTAACCGATTTGGGTTACACCCAAATGTATTTCACAATCAACTCGTCTATCTTGTTTCAAAAATCGGAAAGGATCGTCTGTTCTGAGAATTGCCCAATATTAGATCCTATGGTATCGTGTGTTCACTTCGTTTTGGGGCGTTAGCTCAGTTGGTAGAGCGCAACAATGGCATTGTTGAGGTCAACGGTTCGACTCCGTTACGCTCCACATTTCACAAACTCTTTCCTTCAACTTTCGACTTTTTTTAAAATGTGATACAATTGATGCTATAGAAAAATTCTGTTATCAATAGCCTTGAGAACGTAAAAAAGACTCCAAAGAGCTTTTGGGAATTTTTGTTATCAAGTTGAGCAGGAGGAGATGATGAAGAGGTCGACGGCAAATATTTTATTACTTGTTGGAATGGGGCTCGGTCTTCTGACAGGTTGGCTAAATCTCTCTTTTGTGAATTCAATAGCAGATGTCACCTCTGACCTTTTCTTACGCCTCTTGCGCCTGATCAGCCTTCCCATCATCTTTCTCTCTGTCACCGCTACCCTAACGGGAATGAAAAGCTTTCAAGAGATGCGAAAAATGGGACGGAAGGTCCTAACGTATACTCTCGGGACAACAATTATTGCTGCAACAATTGCTTTAATCTTATATGTTGTGATTGATCCAGCAAGCCGGACCCAAGGGCTCATTCCAACCGAAAGTGTCCCTACCCAACAAGGATCGTATCTCTCCTTTGTCCTCAATATCATTCCCTCCAATTTCATCGGAGCCTTTGCAGAAGGGAATGTGATGGGGATCGTCTTCATCGCTTTTATCCTCAGCATGTCGATCCTCGTCCTTCCTGAAGAGCAGAAAGGGTTTCTCCATAAACTCTTCTCCGGCCTCTTCGCTGCCATGATTAAATTAACCGGCTTTATCATCGCCTTTATGCCGATTGCCATTTGGGCCTTTATTACTATCCTCGTTCGAGATCTAGGACAAAACTTCTCCCACTTCCACTCCCTCCTTCTCTACTTAAGTTGCGTAATCGGCGCAAATCTAGTCCAGGGAATCATCGTATTGCCCCTCTTACTCAAAATGAAAGGGATCTCCCCCCTCAAAAGTTTCAAGGGGATGTCACAAGCCCTAACAGTTGCCTTTTTCTCCAAATCATCAAGTGCAACTCTCCCCGTCTCGATCCGATGTGCTGAGAAAAACCTCCGTGTTGATCCCAAGATTTCGAGTTTCACCCTCCCTCTTTGCTCCGTTGTGAACATGAACGGATGCGCCGCCTTTATCCTGACAACGACCCTCTTTGTCTCTTCCGCTTTTGGGATGACCTTTTCTCCCCTCGATTTAGTTGGTTGGATCTTCCTTGCTACATTTGCCGCTGTTGGCAATGCCGGGGTTCCCATGGGCTGCTTCTTTTTGACAAGCGCCTTCCTCATCGGAATGGATGTCCCTCTCAACATGATGGGGCTAATCCTCCCCTTCTACGCAATCATCGACATGATCGAAACAACCCTCAATATCTGGTCCGACTCGGTCATCACCCTTGCCGTCAACAAAGACCTTGCTCCAAAATCCGTCCCAGAACAAGCCCTCGCCATCGACTAAGAAAAGTCTGTTGAGGGATTTTTCGCTAAAAATCTTGAATTTTCAACATGCTGATAGTGAAAAAGATATGATTTCGAATGCATTTGTAGTGGAGAATTTGCAAACTCCACGATGAGAAATCACTGAACTTGGGCTAGCATCTCAACTGATAGATACTGTTTTAATAGATATTCTCTTCCTTTTTTGGGGAATGGGGATGGAATTGGAAAAAGTTTTACAAATTATGCTTATCTCGTTTTTGTACAAGGCTTTTTTTAGCATCGGTAACACTCCTCTATTTTACTTCCTCATTCACATCATTCGAGGAAAAATGGGCAGGAAGTTGCCTAATCTCAATTAGCTTGAAGGAATACGGGAGTAGAACTGCTTGAGATGGTGGTTGATCTCGTCGGCTGTAGCAAAGTGGCGGGGGCAGGGAGGGAGACTGTCTAAGAAGTGCTTTCCGTAGGATTTTTTGACGAGACGGGTGTCGAGACAGATGACGCAGCCACGGTCTTGTTTGTGGCGGATGAGACGGCCAAAGCCCTGCTTGAATTTGACAATCGCTTGGGGAAGAGAGTAGTCGAAGAAGGGGGAACCTCCTGCTTCTAAAATGGCCTCTGAGCGGGCTTGGAAGAGGGGTTCGCTTGGAACCTTAAAGGGGAGTTTGGCGAGAATCACACAACGGAGATCTTCACCAGCCACATCGACTCCTTCCCAAAAAGAATCGGTCCCAAAAAGAACGGCCCTCTTTTCAGCACGAAACTTTTGCAAAAGGGAGCTTCTCTCCTCATCTCCATGGCAGAAGAGGTTGAGTTTACGGGTAAGGAAGCGGGGCTCAAGGAGGGAACGACACTCTTGCAACATCTGGTAGGAGGTAAAGAGGACAAAACACCCTCCTCGGCTGATATTCACAATCTCATAGATCTGATCAGCTGCAGCCTGTACATATTCCTTCGTATTTGGATCAGGAAGGTCGACTGGAACCGAGAAGGTCGCTTGGTTCTCATAAGAGAAGGGACTAGGAAACGTGGCTTCTTGGGCCTCCTCAATTCCAAGCCGCTTTTTGAAAAACCCAAAATCGCCGTTCGTTGTGAGAGTGGCGCTGCAAAGAATGATCGTAGGAACCTTTGAAAAAAGATGCTCTTTGAGCCGAGGGGCAACCTCTAGCTCAGCAGATATCAGACGAAGACGGGAAGGTTCTCCTTCAACCCACCGAACCCTCTCCTTCTTCAGGGGGGCAAAAATAAACTCCTTCAGATCGTGAAAATAGGTTTCGAGTCTCCCACAACTCCCCATGATCTCAGCAAAGACCCCATCGAGCTGATTCTCTCTGATGGTATCTTTGTCAAGCTGCTTTTCAAGCAAGACCACTTGTTGGAGAAATGACTTTCCCTTCTCGAGAAGTTCTTCAACTGCAGGGACAACCTGCTCCTGCCAGAAGGGATCTTCGAAATGGTGCTCACGAAAGCGCATCTTCCCCTCTTTTTGGTGCATTCCTACAAAGGTAGCGAGGGTATTGAAGGTGGCTGTGACCGTTTCGGCAAGAGCCCGCTTCTCCGCAGGAAGAATGGTCTCCAAACTAGAGAAAATTGCTCTTCGGTTTGGGGTTCCTGCTTCATCGGGGAAGGCGGAACAGAGTTTATGGTAGAGGTAGACGAGTCTTCCCGTTCCTTTATCGGACAAGAGGCGTCCCAAGGACTTGAGGATTCCCAGCCGGCTGATCTGGATCGCAAAAAACTGGGTCGCTACGCTCTCGATATGGTGTGCCTCGTCTAAAACCAATCTCTGGTAGGGAGGGAGAATTCCTTTTTCGTCACTAGCCTCACTACCAGCTCGCATTGAAAGGTCAGCAAAGAGGAGGTGATGGTTGACGATAATGAGATGAGCATCAGAGGCTTTTTTCCGCGCCTTAAAGGCAAAACACTCCTTAAAATGGGGGCAGCTCCGGTAGGTACAGCTCTCGGCTTCTGCCCCAATCGCCTCCCAAAGATCGTGTGAGGGAGCGACAGGGAGCTCACTTTTCGATCCCTCTTTTGTTCTTCTCGACCAGGCTAACACGGTTTCAGGGACTTCAGCCTCCCGGTCTTGCATCTTCCGCAAGCAGACATAGTTCTGCATCCCTTTTAGCAAAACAACTTTGAGATCAAGACCAAGAGTCTTGAGCAAAAAAGGGATGTCTTTGTGGAGGAGTTGTTCTTGGAGAGCGATTGTGTGAGTGGCCACAACTGTCGGCTCACTACTCTCTTTTGCATGCAAAAGGGCTGGGATGAGATAGGCGAGGCTCTTTCCTGTACCAGTTCCCGCCTCGATCAGAGTTGAGGTATGGTTTTTATAGGCTTTGAGGACCTCTTGAAGCATCGCAACTTGCCCCTCGCGAGGCTCGTATCCGGGAAGTTTTTCACTAAAAAGCCCCCCAGGCTTAAGGAGAGAGAGAGTTTTATCTTCATTCACTTTCAAGTAAGTCTAAGAAGGCTTTTAATTGCTTAGAGCGGATCGGGTGGCGCATTTTACGGAGCGCTTTCGCTTCGATCTGCCTAATCCTTTCACGTGTAACGCTAAAGGCTACTCCCACTTCTTCTAAGGTTTTCGGCTTCCCATCAACCAGACCAAATCGCTGGATCAAAACAACCCGCTCCCTTTCGGTCAAGGTAGTCAAAACCTCGTTCATCTTGTCTTTTAAGATCGAGTAACCAGTTGCCTCAGCCGGAGATTCGGCGCCTGTATCCTCGAGGAAGTCTCCAAATTGACTCTCTCCCCCCTCTCCCACTTCTGCCTGCAAGGAGATCGGATGTTGCGCGATTTTGTAGATCTCACGCACTCTGTCAGGTGTCAGGCTGAGCTCGGCAGCAAGCTCTTCAGGAGTAGGCTCTCTCCCACTCTCCATCATCAACTTCTTCGCCCCTCTAAGGACCTTGTTGATCGTCTCAATCATGTGGACAGGGATCCGAATCGTACGAGCTTGGTCGGCAATTGCCCGAGTCACAGCCTGCCGGATCCACCAAGTTGCGTAGGTCGAGAATTTATACCCACGACGGTACTCGAACTTCTCAACAGCCTTCATCAGCCCCATATTCCCTTCTTGGATCAAGTCGAGAAATGATAAACCTCGATTGGTATACTTCTTGGCAATCGAAATGACGAGGCGGAGGTTAGACTCAACCATCTCTCGCTTCGCCTCTTGGCTCTTATCCATCCAACGCTGCAGCATCCGGACATCTTTTTTGTATTCTTCTAATGTCCGTCCTGCGTTGATCTCTCTTTTGAAGAGCTTCCGGCGGGCCGCCCCCAACTTTCCTGCAGCAAATTTGTTCCGTTCCGCACGGGTTTTGAGCTCGTTGATCTCTTTTTCGATTTGAAGGAACCGATCGTGCCCCTTAAACACCATCTCAGCAAAGTCATCGATGATATTATGGCGACATTTGAACCTTCCCAAATAGGCTTGGGTACGGATCCGACACTTTTCGATCTCCTCACGAATCTTTGCCTCTTCTGCTTTCTTCAGTTTCTGCCCCTGAAGCCTGTAAAGAAGAGACTCGAGAGTCTCATTTTCCTGTCGTAACAATTCGGCGAGTTTGGGGAGGAGTTTGAGGTAGGCAGCCTTATCTTCGACCTCTTTTTCCGCGATCACTTTGTCGAAACGGTCTTTACTCCCGATAAGAGCATGGGCAATGGCGATAGCTTCTCTTGCCGAATAGCGGAAGCGAAGGATGATCCGCTCGATTTGGTGTTGCGCTTTTTCGATCCTCTTGGAGATCTCAACCTCTTCTTCTCGAGTCAAAAGAGGGACAGATCCCATCTCCTTCAGATACATCCGAACTGGGTCGTCAGGGGTTCCTTCAGCGCGCTTGGCAATCCCTTCAAGCTCTTTGGCCTCCTTCTTCTTCTCTTTCTGCTTCTCTACATCAGCCTGATTGAGAATCTGGATGTCCATCCCAGAAAGGAAAATGAGTACCTGGTCGATCTGGTCGGGATTGTCGAAACTGATCGGGAGGGATTCATTAATCTCCTCGTAGGTGAGAAACCCCTGGTCTTTGGCATGAGAGACGAGCTCATCCAGTTTTTTTTGAAACTCAGGTTCTTCTGCTTCGCTGCTTGCTTTTTTAGCCATGAAAATTTTTGATTCTTTTTGTTCTCATTTGAGGTAGTATACCTATCTTGTCAAGAATGTGCCATGCAAATTTACGCTTTTTCAAAAACAAGAGTCCTTATTGCCGCCCATGACGCCCATACGGGAGAGGATTACCTCTGCTCTGAGTGCCAGGGGCGTCTCCGTCTCCGTGAGGGAAAGTGGAGAAGACCTCACTTCTACCATTTGAAAGGCTCTGACTGCCCATCAAGCGGGAAGTCCCTTATCCACCTCCACACACAATACCTCATACAAAAAAACCTCTTTCCAGACCCGGTTTTTCTCGAAAAACCTTTTCCTGAGATCCGCCGGATTGCCGATGTTGCCTGGCCAGCAAAGAAAATCGTATTTGAAATCCAATACTCTCCTATCTCAGCAGAGGAGGTCCGGAGCCGCAACCTCGACTACCAAAAAGTGGGATATCAAGTCGTCTGGATCCTCCACGACAGCCGATTCAACCAACACCGACTCACCGAAGCGGAACTCTTCCTCCAAACCTCGCCCCACTATTTCACCAACATCAACCGATTTGGAGAGGGAATCTTCTACGACCAACACGCACACATCTCTCACAACATCCGCATAGGCCGCTCTCCCCGCTTCGCCATCCGTCTCCAAGGCCTTACCCCTCTCAAGCAAGTCCCGCGCCAACTCCCTGAAGAGAGAAAAACTTGGAAAATCCGCATCGAGGGCGATCTCTCCTACCATCTCCCCCTCCCTTCCTACAAAAAGAAAAAGAGGAGGCGCATCCCCCTCATCCGACTTCTCTATCACTCCCTCCTAGAAAAAACCACCTCTTGATCTATACAAACCTCATGTTTTTTTGGACTTTTGGCTGCTTTTCCCCAAAAGCTCTCAGCAAGAATTTGTTAACCGGTTTCCATTCTAGATGTTAATTTTTCTGAAGATATTCAGAAAAATAGTGGTTTTGGTAGGAAACGAAGAGGTCCCTGAGATGGGTTGTTTGCAGGCCTGGGCGCCCGTTTCCGATGGTTTGCTCCTCGATTTGGATAAGAGGGACCATCCCCTTTCTACTGGAGGTTAGGAAGGCTTCATCGCAGCGTGGAAGCTCTTCAAAGTGAAGGGGGCGGAGCTCAATAGGATAGTGCTCTTTGGCCAATTGTAAGACGATCTCTCTTGTCACTCCTTTCACGATCTCTTCTTGGGTGGTGATCAGCTTCCCTTCTTTGAAGAAGAAGAGGTTTGAGGTGGTTCCTTCAAGTAGTTCTCTCCCCTCATTTAAGTAAATCGCATCATCGAAGCCCTTGCCTTGCGCCTCTCGCATGGCAAAAATCGCTGGCATGTAGTTGGTAGTTTTCACCTCGGGCATGAAACGGAGTTGGTCAGTTGTAATCACTCGCATCCCCTCGCTATAGATCGGAGAGAATGGATGGAAAAAGATCATCAGACTGGCACTCTGAATAGGAAGGAGTTGATCTTTGTGACTCACTCCTCCTGTCACCACAAATCGGATGCCCGCATCAATGGGAGGATTTTTCTCTAGAAGAGCAAGAGTAATCTCCTCGAGCTCTTCTAGACCGACTGGCACTTTGAGCCCCACTTGTCTTGCCGACCAGGCCAAACGTTTCAGGTGATCCATCAGATGAAAGGGACGCCCCTCGTGGACTTGCGCGTAGTCAAAGACTCCATACCCACGAAGCACCCCCAAATCTAGGGCAGAAATCTTAGGATCTTCACAAAACTCCCCATCTACAAAGTGAAAAATTCGATCAATCATAGGGAAGGATCATACTCGATATTTTCCTTTCAGCAAAGACCATTTCAGGCTTTTATCCATCGTTGGGAGAGGAGATGAGATTGAGCCAAAAAGCAAAGAGAGGGTCATCGAAAAGAACTCTCCCTTTTCCTGTTCCCTCTTCATCAAGAAGACCTTTGTGTTTTAGTGCTTTTAGGGAAGAGTGGAGGGCTGCAGAGCTAGAAATCTCATATTTCACCAGCATTTCTTTTTGAAAAAGAGATTGTTTTTCAATTGCTCCAAGCCGAAGAGCTCGCCTTTGAGCAAAAGTCAACGAATTGAGAAGTGTTTGATAGGCATAAGCATTCTGCCTTGCAACCATTTCAAGAACCTCCTCAACTTCAGCTATTCCTATCCTGGTGCGAGCTTGTGCAACCAGATGGAAGCAAACCATTTGCACATAGTTAGGAGTATCTTGAATAAGATGCCTAAGGTGTTTAATCGCTTTTTTCTCACAGCTGATCCCTACACTATCGAATCTGCTTAAGACCCAATCAGTAAACTCATCACCAAAATTAGGAAATTCAATTGTTTGGCAAGAACGGTAAAGAGGGCGCGCTGGATTATTGAGCATCTCGGAGATCAGACTTTTTCTTGAGCCTGTAAACAAAAAAGAAACGTTGCCAAGTTTTTGAAAATGCATCCTTAATGTAGCTTCTAACCACCCGTTGTCATCTATTTCCGATATTTTTTGAAACTCATCTAATGCAATAATAACATTCTCCCCCATGACTGAGAGATGTTCAAAAAGATCCTGGATGGCAGTTTTGACATCCTCTTCTTCCAATTGAGCCAAGGTAAAGCCAAACCGATGATTGCCCGTAAAGGGGTCAAGATCGGCGTAAATCTGAGGAACTAGACCACGAAATGTCTTCCACCAAGACGTAATCTTTGATCTGAGAGATCGTTTGGATTGGGCAGCTCTAAGAAACTGATGAAGAAAATCTTTATGAGAAGTAATGTTAAAAATATCGACAAGAAGGCAGTTAAAGCCAACTTTTTCTAGAGAATGGAGAAGATCAAGAACAAACGAAGTCTTACCCATACGCCGTGGCCCATCAGAACCACATGGATTCGATTTTCTAAGAACTGCTTGATTATTTTAGAAAGCTCTGGCCTAGGGAGATAGAATTCTCCCTCAACAGGATCTCCAAACTTGAAAGGATTAGCCACTAGTTTTTCCACCTCTCAATTTTTAACAAATCGCTTAAAAATTGACAAGTGGCAAAAGTGGAAAAGGGTGCAAAAGGAACCGAAAACCCGAGATATTCCAAGCTTTAGAGGAGGATGCCGAGGATGTGGTTGTTGAAAGGACCTTTGGTGATGAGACCCATATGGCAGTGGAGCTTTTTGGAGGCTCCTGACCTAGTCTTGAGGATTAAAGAAGAGCGCCCCTCCCGCCCTCTATCGACTTGATCAAGAGTCTGCTTCCACTCGGGGAAGCCGGAGAGGACCAGATGAGGAAAATCTTTGAGAACTCTCTCTGAGCTCCACCCAAGGAGGTTTTTTACCGATGGATTTACATAGAGAAGCTTTTTGTCAGCTCGTGAGTAGACAAAAAGGGTGTTTTTAGTCTCCTCTCGCAATATTTCGAATAGACGCCTCCGATCGACAGCAAAACTCTCAAAAGAGAGGTCTAGAAAACGAGGTCCACCACTTCCTCGATATCCCAGGTGATCCATGCCAGTTAAATTCTCTGCCTTGCGCAAATATTTCTTTAGCTGAAAAGAGGTGTCAAAAGTGGCAGATGTAGAAGGAGGAGCTTGCTTCAATTTAGGCTCTACAGCGGAAGAACTTGTTTTCTTTATGGGAATTTCCTCAAGCTCGAGAAGGCCCCGGATCTCTACCATGAGCTCTTCGACTTTCCCTTCCAACTTTTGAATGTAAAGCTGCTTTTTCTCGATCACACCCCTTTGTTGAGAGATCGTTTTTTTGTACTCCTTGATCATCGACTCTTTCTGACCAAGGCTCGACAAAGCCTCGTCTCTTGCCCGGTCGTACTCCTCTTCAAGACGTTGGTACTCTTTTCGCAAATCTTCGAATTCGAGGTACGCAATCCGCACCTCTTCAAGCTTCTTGTCCATTTTGACGTGAAGGTCGTAGGCCTCTTTTTGGGCAAGAACGCAAGCATGCTTCAGGTTCTGGATCTGCTGATTGTATCCTTTTTCCATCGCTTCCATCTGCTCTTCTAAAGAGAGGTGATTTGTTACCGATGGAGTGGTATTTGATCCACGAAAAAGCTTCTTAAGATAGTTTCGGAAGGTTTTCCTTTTGTTTGATCTCGTTAACTTACCTGATTTCATGCAATTAGAGTAACATACTTCCTTACTGGATCGAAATCAAAATATGCAACCGGTTGGTAGTGAGTTTTGGCTTGAGAGGATTTTGGGCGGAAAGAGGCTCGATACAAACATAGGAAGCCCCCTCCGGATGATATACCTGGAAAGAGTTCTCTTCATTGTCGCAAGAGTAGGCCACTTTGACTTGATGAGAGAGGGTTTGTAGTAAGATCTCTCCATGAAGAGGATCTGGGAAGGGACGAAATCCAAAGTCGGTGGCATTTTTAACCGGATAGGTGAGGGTATGATCAGGTTGATACTCCCAGCTAGAAGGGATTGGCTCCCAATTTCCCTCTACGCGATACTCATTTTGGACCCGACTTTTAAGACTCCCACCCCCAGCTAAATCGTAATAGGTGTGTAGCCCCACAACCGACTCAGTCTCCCCAGAAACAGCAAGAGAAATAGCTAGTCCTTCTGGGGTAAGTTTCGCCTCATACTCCATCTCAAAATTTTGCCCTTCGAGGTCTTTAAGGGAGACTCCCTCCCAGGTATCATCCCCTTTTAGGGTCGCTTTGAGGGTGTTTTCCGTAACCGAAACCACTTTCCAAGGAGCGTACCGGCCGATCCCATGGGAAAAAGGTTCAACAACCCCTTTAGCCTTGACCCGTGCGATGTGAGGAAAGAGACTCTCATTTTCCACTTGAGGAATGACTTCGGGTTTTCTTCGATGGAAATGGGGGCCGATCAAAGCTCCGAGACCGGCAAATCGCTCTTCAAAAAGAGGGGAAGTCGATTGATCGATCGCTTCAATATCTCCCTTACGGAAACTGATGAAGTTCATCCCCTTCCCGGGGAGGAAACAGACGCTGTATTCCTCTCCATCTCTTGCCCGCGCCGTTAAGACAACCTTGTTTTCAGCTAATGTTTCTCCCATCTTTCCCTCCTGTATAAAGCCCGAGAACCACAAAATAGATGACAAGACCAAGCAAGACGAGAGCAGAGAGGACCCTTTTCGCTGGAAAATGCTTCTCCAAAACCGACCTTGTCGGATGTTTTGACGATATCCAAATTGGAATCTCCTCAAGCTCCCCCCTTTTTTCTAATGCTTTTTGGGCGGCCCACGGGTTCGGGAAGGAAGAACCCAAAGGGTTTTGCCCCGTATATTCTCTCCCTTTATACTCATAAGTGTAGCCAACCTGCAAGGCAAATTGCTCTGTCCCTAGCTCGACCACCTCAAAACTCTCTACTTTCGCTATTGTTGTCACATCTAACTGCACATAGTTATAAAACGCATGCCCTCCCTTTACTACAAACCAAAGAGCTGTAACTGATACGAGCAAGACAAAGCTCACCCAAACGGCATTTTTATTCATATTCCCTCATATTGACAAAAATCTCCTGCCAGACTTATGATCTCCCCTTCTAACAAAACACTTACACAGAAGATTTTTATGACTGAAGAGAAGAAAAAAAACAAGCGTCCTACAGCCCAAAAGAGAGATATTCGCAACGAAAAGAGACGCGTTATAAACAAATCCTTCAAATCTGAAGTGCGCACCACGATGCGGACCTTCGAAGGAGCTTGGAAAAACCAGGACAAAGAAAAAACAGAAGAAATTCTGAAAATGGTCTATCGCATGGTAGACAAGTGTGTGAAGCGAGGCATCTACAAGCCGAATAAAGCAGCCCGCATCAAGGCTACCGCCTATGCTCAGTGCGCTGCTCTTGCCTCCTAAACTTTGCCTTGCACGATTTTTGAAAAAATACTAACGCAAAGAAAGCAGAGAATCTCAAAGCCCGAGGAAAAGAGCTTCACTCTCTCCCAACGTTCGCATGTAACTTTACGTTTTTCAAGGTGTTAATCTTTGATGGCCTCCTAACCGCGAAGGATGCGAAGGGGTCTTAGCTATCTCGATGTATGGGTTGCCAAAGCTCAGAAATCAAGAATATATGGATTTCAGGTGTGCTGACGACCTCAAAACGCAGGTATATGATATAACTGTTTTTATTCTAAAAATCACTCGTTTTTAATCCCTTAACAACTTATAATCATTCCCTCGTTAAAAAAGAGGCGTTTTATGTCTTCAATTCAAGAACCTACTTACTCTTCTTTAGAAAAGTATTTAATGGAAGCAGGGAAATTCCCTTCAGCTTGGAATGCATGCACAGAAGTTACCGACCGGATCTTTAACTTAGGAGAAAAAGGTTCGCAAATTGGAGCGACTGTTCTTACCTTGCAAGGGAAATCTGCTGCTGCTGGAACATTGAATGGCTATTCTCATGCGTTTGATGTAGCAAGATCCCCACTGGGAGCCATCCGCCTCATTACACCATGGCACAGTCTTTTCACTGGAACGATGTTTTGGCAACAAAACAGGGACGGATCTTTTAGACGTGTGGAGCAAGAAGGGGGAAAAGCGAAAGTCTTGTCAAGAGAAGAGCTCCAGCAAAACTATACGTACAACAAAAAGGGAGGCGCATACATTCATAAGACTCATCCCATGAAACGTAGTAGTGACGGGAGGTATGTCGATAAAAATCTAAACGGAGTCCGTGTACCCCATGATTGGATGAGCATCGCAATCGGTATCATGATCCTAGCTGCTCGTACTTTGACTTCAATCAACTTCCTCCACTCTCTAAAGGCTTTTGACTTAGGAAAACATGCGAAAGGAGTGGGAGGCGCCATTGCTGGGCTTTGGTGTGCTGTTCTCTCTTTGGATCTTATTGCAAATATCAAAAGCGCTTCTGAAGCGCCGACCATGCAAACGATGCGAAAAAGCCTTGTAAATGCTTTTTGTGACGTCCTTGATCTAGTCAGCCTTCCCTTTGATTTCGGAATTGCGATGAACATCCACCCTGCCTTGACAATCGTTGGCTCCACTCTTAGCATACTTAGCTCTGTGAGCTACATAGCAAAAGAATATTATTACTATTAAACAACTGTAGAACATCTATATGGAAGCTTTGGCAAGATTGCCAAGAAAAATACTCTCTTTACTCCTCCCCTCTCGTACTGAAGGGTTAGGGACGATCAGTGGTGTCTATCTTCCCAGTGTTCTCATGATGTTAGGAGTGGTTCTCTACCTCCGCTTGGGTTGGATAACAGGAAATGTCGGTCCTTTAGCGATGAGTGGTATTCTTACGCTTTCTTTGCTCATCATGATCCTTACCTCCCTTTCGATGACAGTCATTGTCTCGAATATGCCTGTAGGCGGAGGAGGAGCCTACTACATGATCTCCCGCTCACTTGGGATGGAACTTGGAAGCGCGATCGGCATCGCCCTTTTTCTCTGCCAATGTTTTAGCGCCTCTCTTTGTGTTTCAGGATTTGCCGAATCTATTCACAATGTGCTCCCCCACATTCCAGTTAAAGCCTTTGAGGTCGGCTCTTTAGCAACTCTCGCATTTCTCACTTTTTTTTCCACGCGCGCTGCCCTATCGACCCAATTCCTGATCTTTATTGCTCTTCTTCTCTCCTTCTTTTCCATTTTTACAGGAAGTGGAGCAACGCTTCCTCCTGTAACCGAGCCTGTCCTCCCTGTTTTAGGTTTTTGGGGAGCTTTTGCGATGTTTTTCCCTGCCATGACCGGAATTGAAATCGGGATGGCGATGTCAGGAACCCTGAAAAATCCCGCCCGCTCACTCCCTCTAGGGATTATCGGCTCTCTTCTTTCTGTCTATGTCATCTACTTAGTCCTTTCACTCTTTCTTTCTCACACTACCTCTTTAGAACATCTTAGAAGTGATCCTTTTATCGTCTATCGGATCGCCTCTATCCCAAAGCTCATTCTAATAGGGATCTGGGGAGCTACTCTATCAAGCAGCCTTAGCTGCATGATCGGAGCTCCGCGCATGCTCCAAGCATTTGCAGAAGATGGAGTTCTTCCTAAAATATTTGCGAAAACATTTGGGGAAAAAGATGAACCTCGCGTCGCAGTCGCTTGTACCTTCTTAATCACCCTTTTGATCAATACAACAACGACGATCAACCAGGTGATCCCCCTTGTTGCGATGATCTGCCTCATCTCCTACGGAAGTCTCAATCTGGTCGTCTACTTCGAGGAAATCCTCAAAAATCCGAGTTGGCGCCCCTCTTTTCGCCTCCCCTGGATCCTCCCTCTCCTAGGAGGGATTGGATGTCTCGCAACGATGTGGATGTTCAACCCTTTGATATCACTCGTGGGAACCTCCTTTGTTCTTCTAATTTATCTCTGGGTCTCTCGAAAGAATCTCCAAGCTGAATGGCAAGATATGCGCTACAGCCTCTTTTTCTATCTCTACCGAAAAATCACCTACCGGCTTGCCCGTCTCTCGGTTGCAGCACGAAATTGGCGCCCCAACATCCTTGCCCTGACGCAATCCCCCCTCTCCCGCGAAAACCTCCTCCATTTCTCCCACTCATTGACACAAGGGAAGGGCCTACAGATTTTCGCCTCGATCATCCCCGACTACTTCCACGAAGATTTTCCACTTGATGCATCTAAAAAAGTATTTGAAGATTTCCTTGAGAAGAAGAAGATCCCGTCCCTTGTAGAAATCTGCTCCCTCAAAAAAGGGTATGTGGGTGTTCGGAAGCTCATCGATGCCTATAGCTTTGGAATTCTTCAACCAAACACCATTCTCCTGCCGCAACCTGACGAAGATTTCTCTCCAGAATTTGGGAAAACCTTGCAAGAGATCTATCATTTGAAAAAAAATATTCTAATCCTTCGCGAGCAGGGAGAAACCAGCGCCTCCATCTTCAGTGAGAAAGGGAGTAAAAAGAAAACGCTAGACATCTGGTGGGAAGGAGACAATAGACAGAACCTCGATTTGATTCTCTCCCTCTACTCGACCTTGCGGAATTCTCCTCTTTGGAAAAACTCGATCGCTACGATCAAGATGATTGTCGATTCTCCCCAGGCCAAAGAAAATCTTGAGAACTACCTAACAGAATTTCTAGAAACAAATCGGGTTGATCTTGAAATCCAGATCCATCTCCTCTCTGATTGCGATTCACCTATCGAGATGATCCCCTATTTCTCACAAGAGACTGATCTTGTATGCCTTGGCCTCCGCCCTCCTGAAGAAGAAGAATCCCCCGAGTCCTATACCTCCTATTTCAAACAGATCGATGAGAAAGTTGGAAGCCTCCAAAATGTCCTCTTCTATCTCCACGGCGAAGAACTCGACCTTCGTGACATGTGGATCTTCCCCACCTAAGGAGTCGGGTGCAATTAAAAGTGGAGCTTTTGCCTTCGTTGCTAGAAATTTTTTCGTTAAAAATATTTGATATAAAAATGACGTTTTCCAGAGAGCATCGCGGGAGCGATGCCTTTACTATATATTAAGTCTTTAAATAGAACCACCTAGCTCAACTGAGTAAGGTTATCGATATAAGCTCCACTTTTAATTGCACCCCTAAAAACGATGATTATTTCCTGAAAATCATGATAAATCGCACAATTTTCCTCAAATCGATGATTTCTCCCGAACTTGTCCCTCAAATGCACCTCGAAAATTTTTTACTGAGACAAGCCGGAGAGGCGGAAGGTGCGTTTTCCCAAAAGAGCCTCTAGAGTTTTGGCGTCGGTGAAAAGCTCAACTTGGCTTTTGGCGCGGGTAATCGCGGTATAGAGCACTTCCCGTCCAAAAACTTCGGAACCTGGAGGGAGGAGAATCGTCACTCGGTCATACTCGCTCCCTTGGCTCTTGTGGATCGAAAGAGCATAGGCGTACGAGTAGTGGGGAAGGAGGTAGTGGGGAATCTCTTTTTCCCCAAAACAGGCGATTTTCTCTTCAGGAAAATAGAAGCCAGTATCCCCATTGAAAAGATTAAGAGATGGGTCATTGCGCGTGATGAGAATCGGAATTTTTTTCCCTCCTCGCTTCCGGTGTGCGGCGTAGAGGAGGGCGTTGAGCGCGTCTGCTCCATAAGGCCCTTTTCGCATCGGGGTCAGAAGAGCAAACGACTCCTCGCTCAGCCTCGGAAGAAGAGAATCGACGAGACTCTTTTGGGAAGGGAGAGGGGCAAAAGGGACTACTTCTCCCCTTTTCACCGCAGCTCCCATCTCGACGATCTCCTGAAGTTCGGCCCTAAGGCAATGGGTGAGATAGGAGACAGGTTGGTGGGAAAGGGCAAGATCAGCAAAAAAATGGCCCACTTCAACAGGGGGGAGCTGATCGGGATCGCCTAGCAGAACAAGTCTAGATCCGGTTTTGACAGCAGCAAAGAGGCGGCTCATCAAATGGGCGTCAACCATCGATCCTTCATCTACCAAAATGAGATCGGCTCCTATTGTATCCTCTCGTAAAAGAGAGTGGAGAGTTGTACAGAGACACTTCTCGGCAAAGGCCCCAAGCCCCTTTTTGAGGTTTGCTGCCGCCTTTCCTGTCGGTGCTGTAACAACTACCCCTCGTTTCAGATAGGGGAGAAAGGCCTCGATCAGCCTACCTGCTGTATACGTTTTTCCCGTTCCAGGCCCTCCACAAATCAAGGAGAGAGAGGAAGCTGCCGACTGTTTGATCGCCTCCCTTTGTTCTGGCTGCAAGGTGAGAAAATCCAATGCCTCATGAGGTAGAGGGATTGTCGGAGAAGAACTTTTAAGCCTCACCCAATGTTTTTCGAAAAGCTCTTCGCAGGCAGCGTTTTGGGCGAGGTAGATCTTGTCTCCTTTTTTGACGAGAAACTCCTCGAAAAGGGGATCTGGAAGGGTATTTCCCCCTTCTAAGAGAAGAGGCGTGAACTCATGAGAATTGGAGGGGGAGAGACTCTTCCCAACAGAAACACAGAGATGTCCTTCTCTTGCACTTTTCAACAAGTAGGCGAGAAAGAGGAGGTGCTCCTCCCTCCCTTCAGGGCAAATCCTCCTGGCAAAATGGAAGTCAACTGAGGCAAACCCCTCAGCTAAAGCGGGCTCGTATCCCTTCAAAAGTGGTTCTTGCTTGCTCCCGAATCTCACTGAACTTCCGTTTGATTCTTCTAAATCGTCTCCGTCCATACGCTCTACGCACTTTGAACCACCAGTAGACTTGATTCCCCAGCCTTTCAAAGCGCTCTTGGACGAGAATACGGAAAGTATCGGGCAAATCCTCTTTTAGGAGAAGAGGCAAGAGGGCCGCTTGGTTGGCTCCAGAACTGAGATATTCACGAAGATCTTTGAGAAAATACTCCACAACTAAGGCATAGACGGGAAGACCGATCTCTCCAAGGAGAGAATCCCCCATCTGCCCCCCAATCTTCTCTAGCTCATTTCCTCCAGACTCCACCATGTCCGCAACCACGCGCACAAGAGGATCAACGAGCTCACGAGAAAGCTCGGCCCCCGACCCTGCCGACTCGATAAGGGCAAAGGCCAGTTTCTTCGACTCCTCACCTCCAGAAAGAAGATAGTCGCTCACACACGTGGAAACAGAAGTGAGAAACTCGAGAGGTAGATCCACCCCTTCCAAAAGAGCTGCAGGAAGTTCCGTTCCCCCCTTTTCGACTTCTCGCCCAAAGGAGCCGGCATAATCGCCAAGTAAGTGTGCAAGCTCTCTACAAAATTCGCGGATCCCTTCGGTTGCCTCTTCAAGAGACTCTCCCATTCCCTCTGCAATTTTTGCAAGCTCCCTCCCGCCAGCAATGAGATACTCTAGCAACTGCTCCAAAACAACGAGAATCCCTTCCTTAGCTAAAAAGAGAATCTCAGAGAGGACAGGGATTCCAGCTTCGATCATCGCCTGCATCTGGTGTTTACCTGAGGCAAGATACTCGAGAAGCAAAAAGACGATCTCTTTGACAACATCCTGAATGGGAGAAGTGATCGTATCGAGGGCCTCTGGGATCGCTTGGAGCCCTTTGAGAACCTCTCTCCCTCCCGCCTGGGCCATTTCGACCGTATAGAAGATCTCTTGACGAACCACCCCCCATACCCCATGGCCCACATCATAGGTCGCCTCGAGAGAGCCAGCCCCCAGCTTGATTCCCTCCCCGGCACCGCTTTGGCAATACTCGCCGACCTCTCCAATCAGCCTCTCAGCTAACTCTAGAGGAGGAGCAGCAGCCTCAACACCACTTTCCAAAGCAGCAAAAGCCCCTTTCTCAATCTCCCTTCCGGCACTTTCTCCATATTCCCCAATCACACGGAAAAAGGGGCGGGTTACATCGACAATAAGTTCCCCAATCGCAAGGGCAACTTCCCCCACTGCTATTCCGATTTGTTTCACCTCGTCGAATCCATCCTTGGCATACTCAGCTAGGAGCAATCCAGTCGCCTTGCAAAACCCAAGGGAGTTGTTGAAGACCCACTTGACCAGCTCCACGATGGAATAGACCCCCGCCATGGTCCACCCACAGCAGACAATGCAGGGTGATTCAGATTGCTGAGGAGGAGGAGGTTGGGAGTGTAGACTACTTGATGAAGTCTCAGACATAGTTCCCCTCCTTAATCTTCGTCGTCTAGTTCATTAATTTTCTTCTTAGTTACTTCTTCTCGAGCTGCTTTCTCATTTGCGATACGTACTTGACGCTCACCTAAGTACTGTTGCTTTGCCTCAGCAAACTGCTGGTTCTTTGCAGTAGTATCAGTATGTCTAGCAAGGTAGTAGTCTTGCAACTTAGCGAGCTTGATCGCATTGGGAACCACCATATTGACAAGGCCAATGACGCTGGTCGCAGCCGCCACTCCTGCATCTATCCACTCGTACCCAATCCTCTTCGCATCCTCTTTCACCCAATCATCGATTCCAAATTTGTGTTGCTGGTAAGCAGAGTAGAGAAGAGTGATCGGAGCAAGACCAAGACGGACAACGGCGCGGGTGACCCGATACATGAGAGGAGTCCCCATAAGAGCCCCTGTTGCAATCAAAGAGTAGTAGGTGACAGGCGAAAGGTGGAGAACATGAGTTGCCCCTAACACCCCAACAGTAAGGCAAATGACCATCGGAAGCCCCAATACAGCAGAAAGCAAGTTCCGTACTCGGATGCTATCTTCTGTTACGGGTCCTTCCTCATTTGCACGATAGTTAGCCTGCGCTTTGATCTGCATCCGCAGGCCTACAGGACAACTAGGCGAGAGGCCCATCCCCACAGAAGCAGGTTTAAACTCTCCTCCCTTGCAAACGATTCCCAAGACCGAGGCCCCCTTCTCCCCTCTCAAATGATTATCTACCTGTGCTATCTGCAATAAATCTGCATTTACTTGTGTATCACCCATATTATTAACCCTCCATATGGTTTTATTTTGTTATTACCGTGTAATTATTCTATCTATTAATATAAATATTATGCAAGGAAAAAATAAATTCCTTGTGAAGCTTCTTTTTGGATTCCGCGAAGAAAGAGGTAATACGTCCCACAAAAACGGTCCGCTTTTCCAAATAGACTGAGATATTTTTGGAGGGCAGTCTGATAGAGTTGGGCTTGCAGATCGTAGCTATGAGATGTAATCATTTTTTTTAACCCCTTCTCAGTATATGCCTCTTCTCCAGAGCCAAGATCGTTTGTCTTCCAGTCGAGGGCATAGTAATAACCGTTGTGCTCAAAAAATAGGTCAATAAAGCCGCGGCAGTACCCTTTTGGCTCGCCTGTGGGGTACCAGAATTCTTTCTCCTTCCAGACCTTGGTAGGGTCTAGCTCTGCAAGAGAGAAGCTCTCTTGCGGAGAGGGGAGAGGTGCTTGGACCATGGCTAAGATCCGATCCATAATTTCTTCTTTCCAAGGAGCAAGATGCGTCTTCTCTAGAAAGCGAGGGGCAAAGCTCTCCACGACTTCTGGAGAGAAGGAGGGGAGGTGCTCCAAAAGAGAGTGGATGGTAATCCCCGTCTCCGTCCCTGGAGGGAAGGTATTTGGAGTGGGGGGGAGAGGATCGTAGTGGAAGGGGGGAGCCATCGAGGTGAAGGAGTGGAGCCCTTGGGAGGGGTAGCTCCTGATTTGCGGAAATGTGGGAGGAGGTAAGGGTTTTTGAAGAGAGGGTGCTCTGTGTAACGAGTGGTTTTCGGAGGCATGTGAGGAGGACATCTGCTGATTTTTTTCGATGAGCTCATCTAGCGGGATCGAGAGCTTCTCCATGAAAAGGCTCATAGGGGCCTCAGGATGCATTTTTGAGATTTTGGGGAGATAGAGACGGCTCTTTGCACGAGTGCAAGCGACATAAAACTGTCGCATCTTCTCTGAACGGATCTCTTGGATGTGTAACTCTTCCTCTTCATCGGAGAGGATCAGAGCCTGCCGGTAAGCGCTTGGGAGAATTTCCCGTTTAAGAGGAGAAGAGAGGATGAGCCCAACGGGAAAGACATACTCAAACTCGAGCCCTTTGCTCACGTGCATGGTCATCACCGTGATGGCATCCTCCTCTGCCCCACCATAAGCTTTCAGCGGGTCCGACTCAGGGTCGCCGTGTTGGAGCTTGTGGAAAGCGGCCAGATACCCTTCAGGGAAGAGTTTTTCTCCTCCAATCAAATCGATCAGCTGGACAAGATCAGAGTAGAGAGAGAGGTCAACTGGGTTACACTTCTCCTGCAGGCTTAAGAAGAATGGGAGGAGTCCTTCTGTGATGAGGAGATGGTGGAGGCTCATGAACTCTTCTTGGAATGCCTCGACAGAAGAAACGAGCTGCGCAAGAGGGACTTGGAAAAGAGGTCCCCCGAGTAAACGGGCCAAATGGCTCTTCTCTCTTGGATGTAAAGCCGCTAGAAGGAGCTCCTCTAGGAGGGGGATAGCGGGAGAAGTGAGGAGTGAACGACTCCGCTTCGAAATAGCCGGAAGGGGACAGACCTGCAGAAACCTCTCTGTTTGGAACCGATCTTTGACCAAAATAGCGCACTCCCGATAGGGAACGTTGTGCTTGTCATGCAAAGTCGCAATCTCCTGGATAATCCAAGCAAAGAGCTCCTCTTCATTGTCTCCATTGATGAGGTGGAGACTCCCGCGACTTTCCCCTAATGGCGAGGTGCCAGCCGGGCGGGCTGCTTCTACAGGATGGTAAGGGAGCACCTCACCTGTTTTTGGCAAGGGGATCATCTGATCCGCTGCGGAAAAGAGGGCATTGAGGGCAGAAACAAGAGAGGGCTCAGAACGGTAGTTGGTCAGAAGGGTCACTTCGGCTTTTGGTCCTAGAGCTTGTTTTGCTTCAAAGTAGGTATACAGATCGGCCTTCCGAAAACGATAGATCGACTGCTTTGGATCCCCCACAAGGTAGAGAGGACCCGAAAAAGCGGGAGGGAGAAAGAGTGTGGAAAAGATTTTCCACTGCTTCGGATCGGTATCCTGGAACTCATCGATGAGAGCTGCCTGGTAGCGAGAACGGATTTTTTCTGCAAATTGTCCCTCTTCGGTGAGCTTCGCACATTTAGTGATGAGATCTTCGAAAAAAAGGAGTTCTTCCTCTTCGCAAACACGTGCCAAGTGTTTCCGAGCCCCTTCTGCAAGTTGTCCTACCATTACCAGTTCATCAGAATAGAGAGCAAGCAAGGGGATCAACTTCTCTTGCATCGCTTCCAAAAGGTTAGGGTAATGAAGTTGGACCTCTACTCTCCTTTTAAGGGCATTTTCTGGGACCATCTTGAGCAAGGGAAGATCGAGAAATCCTAGCGTCTCCCCCTCAAAAAGAGAGGCAACCCTTTCAAATCCTTCCACAAACTCTTCTTTTATCTGTTTTTGTCGGTTACAAAACTTCCCAAAATTGGGAGCTTCTGCAAGCAAGTCCTCCAAAAGGAGTTCTGAGCGAATCGAAAATCGCATTTTTAAGAGAGTGATCTCTCCCTGAATCTCTTTTTCAAGCGTAGAATAGGGTTTTCCGACTTCTATGGGAAGGTGGTACTGAGCCAAAGAGGCTAGACGCCCCGAAAGGGCTTCAACATCCCCTCGGTAGCTTTTCAACACTTTTTGCAAGGCCTCTTTTGGAAGAAGATCAGTTGTTCTTAAGTAGTCCTTCACGATCTTTTTTGCCTCTTCAAACGAGGCACTCTCCTCTTTTTGGGCTAAGGAGAGTTTTGCTTCAAACGCCTCTTCTTGGAGCGACTGGAAACAGAAGCTGTGAATCGTACAGATTTTTGCCTCCTCAAAGAGGAGAAGAGCCCTTTTGAGTCTTTTGACTCTCACTTCTTCGGATGCCTCCTCCAAACTCTTCTCTAGACGGGCTCTGATCCTTGTTTTGAGTTCTAAAGTAGCCACTTTTGTGAAGGTAACCACCAAAATTTTGTCAACCTCCACCCCCTCTTCAACAAGACGAACGAAGAGAGTCTCCATCGCAAAAGTTTTCCCCGTTCCGGCAGAAGCTTCGATAAAGTGAGAGTGGAAAAGAGGGAGATTTGGGTCGAGAACATCAAAACCAGGCATCTTTCATCTCCCCATAAAGTTCTTTTGTTTGGGAACTCCACTCTTCTATCACTCCCACAGGGTCGGGAGGGAGATAGGTCCGGAAAAGCCACTGGAGCGTCGGATCAAAAGTCTCCTTTCTGATCTCTTTGAGCAGTTTTGCAGGATTTTTCTCCAAGATCGGCCCGATCCAATCGGGGAAAAAGGGAGTTAATGACTCCTCTGCAGCAAAATAGGCCTCTAAGTAGGTTTGCAGGAAAGGAAGTGAATCAGCAAAAAACCCCTCTAAAATATCTTCTGAGCTCGCAAAAAGGATCTTATTCCGTTTAGGGTCGAGCTTCTGCATGAGAAGAAAACGGGGCCACCCTTTAAGAGCGCTGCTCATACTCTTCTTCTCTGGCAGAAGGAGCCCTTCAGAGGTAACCCCCTCCAATTCCCCCGAAATCAAGACCTCCCCTCCATCTCGCATAGGAATGGAGAGAGGAGGATCGAACCTCCACACCTCCCTCCTTTCAGAAGCTAGAGCTTTTTCCAGGAGGGTCTTCTCCTTTTCCCACTCTGCTTTTGCAAGCTCTCCGAAAAGACCGACGGGAAATGCACCTTCACGACAGGTCTTATGGAGAGGGTTTTTCCCTTCCAGAAGGGCACGCTTGAGTTGTGCTTTTTTGAGAGGGGAGAGAGTAAAAGCCTCCTCTTCTTCGAGAGGCGGCTCGTATATCCAGAAGAGATCGCGAGCAGCTAGGAAGGTACGGAGAGGAGAGCGGGCAAATCGCTCGAGCTGCCTAACCGTTACCACCCTCTCACTTTTCGAAAGGGGAGAAGAGGGGAGAGAGAAGGGAGCTCTTTGAGGAGTGGGAGATGCGTGGAATTTTTGGGCTAAAGCAAAATTGCACTCTAAGGTTTTGGTGTCACTCTCGATAAATGCGGAAGGGGCATAAGGGAGGATCGGGTGATGGAAGATCTGTGAGAGGGGAACGTAAGGGAGGATTTCTGAAACAACGGTTGAGGGGGGGCGCTCGGTAAGATCGTAGGGATCTTTTCCTAGGTAGCTCACGATGAGCTTTTCGCGAGCTGAGAGGATTGCTTCGAGGAAAAAGAGGCGGTCGAAATCAAGAGTTGAGGGGAGATACTCGGCACTCTTTTCTCCTTTAAGAAGATCAAATGAGCTTGGAGGGTCTTTTCGTGGAAATCCCTCCTGATCCATTCCCAGCAGACAGATCACCTTAGCAGGAATCATCCGCATCGGCCGAATCGAGCAAAACTGGACCGCTTCGATCTCCTTTCCATGCATGAAAAAAGTTTCTTCTTCCAAAACGCTACGCAAAAGCTTCTCGTACAGGGAAATGGAATACCGTTGCTCTGGCACATGCACGGCTGCACTTTCGAGTTTTTTGAGGGCGGAAAAGAGCGCCTCTTCCCCATCGGATTGGTAAACGTAGGTCGCAAGAAGCTTCCGGGTAAAATCGGACCATTCGGGAAGGGTTTTTTCGTGATCCGAACTCCCCAGATCGGCATATAAAGCAAATACCACCTCAGCAACCTCGCCTAAAAGCTCCGCCTGAGTAAAATCGATCCGTTTTGGGTCGTGACCGGTTGCGAGCTCTTCAAGAAGGTGACCGATCCCCTCTTTCCAGGTTGCCTCCTCATCTTCGATAGAACCTGAAGTGAGCCTCTTGGCAAGAAGATGATTCCTATGCTCTTTGTCTACCCCCCATCGGATCCCTGACTCCCCTATCCACTCCTTAATCTGGAAAAGATCCTCTTCACACCAACCTCGCTTTCTCATGAAGAGAGGGTGTGAGAAAAGCTCGAGAAGGGCAAGGGAGCTCCAACGCTTTTTCTCGAGAGCAAAAAGGAGAAAAAGCCCCTCGATGAGTGGATTTTGAGAAGAAGAAGGGAGGTCGGCAAGAGAGAGGGGGAGCTTTTGGAAAATGGAGGGGATCAACTGGGCATACCGGGTGAGATCGGGAGTTAACACGAGGATCTCATGAGGGGAGAGATCTTCACGCTCTAACAAAAAGAGGAGGGTCTCGTAGAGCCCCTCAATCTCCCTTCTTGGAGAGGCATGGACGTGGATTTGTAGAGAGTTCTCCTCAAAACAAGTTGTACTCTTTTCTAAAATCAGAAGGTCGTATTGGAGCTGGGTGAGGTTGCTTCTTGGCGCAATCTCTTCGTACTCTTCCTCTGTTAGAATTTCACTTTCCTCGATTGTCCGAGCCATTTGACGCCCCGCCCTCCCCAAATTGGCAAGGAGTGGGTGCCTCTCTTCTAAAAAGGTGTCATCTCTCATCTCAAAATCGGTAGGAAGATCACTCCAAAACTCTCTACAAGGAGAGAGCTGGTAGAAGACAACCGGAACCATCTCCCCTACTCTCTGTAAGAAAGTAAAGTAGAGGCGAGAGAGGTGGCCAAAGCAAAAAAGATGGACGGAGAGATCAGGCCTCACCTCTTTTGCTTGTAAAGCAGGCAGACTCTTCAATGGATAGTCCCATTCAGAGTAGATTGTTTGCCAAAGAGCCTCTTGCCAATCTCGCGGCTCTTGCTCCCATTTTTTTGGCAATTCCTTCCCGTAGACTCCATAGAGGAGAAACTGACCGGCTAGATGTTCTGCCAGAGAAAAAAGACGCTTCCTATTCCCCTCAACATAATTCCGTAAAGGAACAAAAAGAGGGCCATCGCCCTTAAGAGAAATTGTAATCTCTTTTTCTATGCGGAGGGAGAGATCGAGTTTGCTCGGAGAGAAAGACTCTTGGTCGAAAACAAAAAGCTGCGAGGAAAGAGTATGAAGTGCATGATGGAGAGAGGAAAATTCCAGCCCGCAGGCCACCCCCAATCCCTTAGCAAACTCAATCTGTATCCATTGCTTCAAAGGATAGGAAGGGACAACCACAAGTCGGTTGGAAAAAGGATTTTTTTCTTCGGAAAAGAGATTTTTTTGGAGGTTTTCGAGTAAAATCTCCATCCGGTTACTAAAAAGGACTTGAGCGGAAAACCCCATGCGTATCTCTCTTACTTCATTTTCTTATTTAAATTTTACGCAGTTTTTTACCGCACTCAACGACAATCTATTTAAGCTCTTGCTCGCGTTCTTTCTTATCTCCCTTCTAGGAGCCGAGCACAGCAATACGATCCTCGCCCTTGCTGGAGCTGTTTTTGTCGTCCCCTTTATCATCTTTGCTTCTCTAGCAGGAACCCTTGCCGATCGTTTTAGCAAACGTTCGATCATCTACTTTACTCGATTTTTCGAGATAGTCTCAACACTCTTGGGAGTTTTGGCTTTTCTGTTGCAATCTCCAGTTTTAGGCTACTCCGTCTTGTTTCTCATGGCTGCCCAAAGCACCCTCTTCTCCCCGTGCAAGTATGGGATCATTCCAGAGATTGTGAAACCTGATCGTATCTCCGATTGCAATGGGATGATGACCGCTACGACCTACCTCGCGATTATTTTCGGGACGTTTTTTGCCTCTTTTCTCACTGAGGTTACAAACAAAAATTTTGTATTATCCAGTTTTACTTGTGTTGCGATTGCTGTTTTGGGACTAATTTCCTCTTTTGGCATCCAAAAAACAAAACCCCAAGCCGCTTCGAAAAAGATCTCCCCCCACTTTCTTTCGGTGATATTTCAAACCTTAAAGCAAGCCCGGAAAAGACGGTACCTACTCACCACCATTGTCTCTGGAGCCTATTTCCTCTTTATGGGTGCCTACACGCAACTCAATATCATCCCTTTCACCCTCCAATCTCTCGGCCTCTCTGAAATACATGGGGGGTATCTCTTCTTGATGACAGCAATCGGTATTGGGATTGGCTCTTTTGGAGTGGGTAAACTCTCTGGCAAAGAGGTCGAGCTAGGCTTTGTCCCAATCGCTGCCATGGGAGTCACCTCCTGTTACCTTGCCCTCTACTTCTTCCAATCTCACTTGATTGTGATCGCCTTTTTTCTCGTCCTTGTCGGGATCTGCGGAGGATTTTTTATCGTTCCCATAGAAGCCTTTATCCAGATAGCTAGTCCAGATGTCGACAGGGGACAAAATGTTGCAGCAGCCAACTTTTTGAGCTTTATCGGGGTGATTATCGCCTCTGGACTCCTCGCTCTTCTTGGGAACTTTTTCCACCTCTCTGCTGCAACAGGCTTCTTTCTCGTCGGAGTCCTCACCTTTGTGATGGCTTTTGTTCTCCTCCTCCTCTTTGCTGACCAATTCTTACGTTTAGGGGTAGCCCTTATCGCCAAACTCTTCTACCGCATCCGCGTATGGGGAAAAACGCGCATCCCCACGAAAAAACCAGTCCTCCTCGTCACCCCCAGAGCCAACTGGATCGACACCCTGATCGTCATGGCCACCTTGCCTCGTCTTATCCGCTACATCGTCCCCTTAAAAAAAGGAAAAAAAAGAAAGATCATCTACCGCCTTCTCTGGCTCATCCCCATCGACATCGAGCACTTCTCCCCTGTTGGCACGACTGCCCTCAAAACAATCCAGAAGGAGCTCAACTCAGGCCATTCGGTCTGCCTCATGCACCCTGTCGATCTCCCCACAAAGACCCTCAAGGAGTGGGAAGCCCACCTCTACGAACTGCTCCAAGACATCGACGTCCCCATCCTCCCCATCCACATCTCTCATCCCACTCCCCCCCCGAAAATGTCTCTCTGGACCCAACTCAAAACCCTCCGAAAAGAACCCATCAAAGTCTCCTACGGCTCCACCCGCTAGTGGCAGCATGAATGTTTGCAGACTAAAAGCTCCCGCAAAAAAACAAGCTTTTTTCCATCCTGTTTATTTTTCTGCAAAGTCTGATTTGGGTGTAACCCAAATCAGTTAAAAAACTCAAGACTCTGGTTTTCAGACACAAGCATACCAGGCTCTTGCATGCTCCCTACCGGGAAATAACGAGAACGGAAGGCCACAAAGGACACAAAGCTTCAACACAAAGACACGAAGGCACGAAGAATCCGGCCTGACCCAAAGGGTCTTTTTCCTTAAGGAAAACTCCTCTTACGAGGAGGAGGCCGGATTTAAGAAATCCTTTGTGTCTTTGTGTTGTGTCTTTGTGTTGTGTCTTTGTGTTGAGTCTTTGTGTCTTGCTTCTGAAAAGTTTGCGTATTCATTGTTCTCTGAGGGATGAGTAAGAACACCACCTACTTTGTGCCTGAGGATGGGAAACTTGGGTTAAGTCTTTAAATAGAACCACCTAGCTCAACTGAGTAAGGTTATCGATATAAGCTCCACTTTTAATTGCACCCAAGTTCAGGTAGCAACTTGCGTTCTAATATCCAAAAGTTGTCTCGAAACAGTTGTAAAAAATATTCTCCTAAGACTATTCTCTCATTCGTTTTAAAAATTGGAGTTTCCTTATGACCACGATTGCCGACTTCTACCAAGATCTCCCTACACTTACCTCTTGTACTTTCCGTACTCTTTCCAATCGACCTACCTTAGAGTGGACCCCCTCTTCCGAGCCCCAAGAAAAAGGAGCTCCCCAATCCCGTATGGCCTTTGATGTAAAGATTGATCTGAGAATCCTTTCTCTTGCCCTCCAAGCAATCGACTCCCTTGCTATACACTCCATCAAAATCACAGCATCTTTACAAGAAGACCGGAATCTTTTTCTTATCTTAACAAAAACTCCTTGTTTACAAACATTAGAAACTCTCCACTATTCTGCCGATCAAATCAGTATTCTTCTTGAGAACCTTTCTCGATACTGTCCCAAACTCCATACTTTGAAACTCGGTTATGTGTCTTCGAATGATTGGAATTCGCTTTCTTCTTGCCCTGACCTCAAAAATCTATCATTGAAAGGAGTGTGCCTCACAAAACAGATGATCGAACAAACTCTCTCCCTTTTTACTTGCCTTACCCTTCTCACTCTCTTCGAGAGTGAAATAGAGGAAGAAGCCCTCTCCTTACTCATACATCAAGGATGGGAAGTAGAGAAAGGTAGAAACAGATATCAATTTTCGCGTAAAGAAGAATAGATCTGGACAAATTGCTCACACGATGTTGTCAAAGCCATCCTGTCAGCGAAAATCCCTATCTTATATGGGGTCAAATTCCCCCATTTTTGAAGTAAGAGGGCGCCTACAATAATCTCCGAACAAGCAGCACTCCCCCTTTTGTAGAAAGTGGCTTGAGACATCCACCAGTGAAGCTCCCCAATCAAGCGATGTATTTCTTTTCCATGGGATGGTGCCTCTAACCTGAGGATTTCGTTGTAAAGATGAGTGCAATGCTCCTTTGCAGCTTCAAGATTGTTGGGGTAGGTATGAGCAATGGTTCTTTCATTATGGTAGAGTATATAACGGGTTAAGAAAATTTCCTCCCCCTCAAAATCAATCCCTTTACGGAACCCCTCCTTAATACCTCCCTCCTCATAAGATTCCCAGTGCATGGTGGAATCATCCTCAGAAATCTGGTCAATGTCTTTACCCATTTCTGCATACTCTTCTACCAAGGAAGTGCTGAGTCTGTCGTATACCCCTTCCCTCTGCACTCCAAATAGTTGGCATTGAAAAGAATCAAAATGTTTTGCAATTTTCCTCCTCCCCTTACCCACAGTAGTTAACACGTCAGCAAATGAAGGGGGAGTTTCTTTGAGCTGCTCCTTCAGATTCTCACAAACTTCAAAAGATAGCTCGATATACTTGCTCTGGTTAGCATTGTACTTATTAGAAGATGAATCATCTTTTCGAGGAACAATACATTGCGCTAAAGGAACAGGTTGATCCAAATTTGATAATTCTTCGGTTGAGAAAAGGGGAGAAAGGTGAGCAATTTTCGAAAACATGAGGGTACTGTACCACTTAAGCCTTTAACTTTCAAACTACAAAAGTATTTTGTGGCAGCAAGATTGAAATGTCCCCTAGCGCCAATAATTAGATGATTCCGCTGAGTATGGAAAGCGTATAACCAGCGAAATCTCTTGCAAAACAAAGATTCCGCTGGATATAATAACCATATAACCAGCGAAATCTTGGAGAATATGCCTGCAAAAATCATTGGAAGACGAGAGGAAAAGAAACTTCTCAAAAGAAGGCTCTCGTCTGGAGAGTCTGAGTTTATCGCTGTTTACGGTAGAAGGCGTGTGGGAAAAACCTGCCTCATCAAACATGCAATTGAAAGCGCTCACCTTAAATCTATTGAGATCACAGGATTGAAGGAAGGAACTCTCCAGAATCAGCTAGAAATATTTACTAGGGCATTTATAAAATCTTTTCAACCAATCTATACCCTTGCCTCCCCAAAAAATTGGATGGAGGCATTTGAAATGCTCACAAAAGCAATCGATCAACTTCCTAAGGGCAAGCCTTTTGTGATCTTTTTGGATGAACTTCCTTGGCTTGCAACACCAAAATCTTCTCTCTTACAAATCTTGGATCATTTTTGGAATACAGAGTGGAGCTATCGCCAAAATATCAAACTCATCGTTTGTGGATCAGCTGCTTCATGGATTTTAGACAATATTGTAAATGCAAGAGGGGGACTTCACAACCGTCTTACTGCTAGTATTTTACTCAAACCCTTTCAGATTCAGGAAGCTAGGGAATTTTTAGTCAATAACTCCCATAAAATGCATCCCATGCAGATTCTTGACCTCTATCTCGTAACAGGAGGGATCCCTTTCTACCTGCAAGCAGTCGAGAAGGGAGTTTCAGCAGAACAGAATGTCAACCAACTCTGCTTTACTTCTACAGGTCTTCTCTTTCAAGAGTTTGATCGCCTCTATCACTCTCTTTTTGCTGATTCCGAAGCGTATATCGAAATCATACGCACAATAGCAAAGCAGCCTCAAGGGGTAGAGCAAAAATCATTGGAAAAACGGCTCAAACTCTCCTCATCTGGCGGAACGTTGACCAAGCGGTTAAGCGAATTAGAAGCAGCTGGTTTCATCGTGAGCTTTGTCCCTTTTGGGCAAAAGAAAAAAGGGATTTACTACCGTATCATCGACGAATACACGCTGTTTTACCTCAAGTGGATCGAACCTGTTTCTAATAGGATCAAATTGGCAACCGCCCAATCGAATTATTGGCAGTCGAAGTGTCGCAGCGCCCCTTGGAAAAGTTGGGTGGGCTACGCATTTGAAGCTTGTTGTTACAAACATATCGATCAGATAGCCCAGGCTCTCAAAATTCACACGGGATTTGAAGTGGGAACTTGGCGCTACGTACCAAAATCCACTCATGAGAAGGGAATCCAGATCGACCTACTGCTAGATAGAGATGATGGGATCATCAATATCATTGAAGTCAAATATAGCAAAACCCCCTTTCGCATCACCAAACAGTATGCCACCCAGCTAGGAGACAAAATGGATGTTTTCAAAGAGCAACTCCACATCCAAAAAGACCTCCACTTAACCATGCTTACAACAGTTGGCCTCTTTCCCAATATCTACGCTGATGAGCTAGTCTCAAGCCAGCTCACACTAGAAGACCTATAGAAGGACAACCTACCCCGGGCTTAACCGGAGAAGCTTTTTCGGTCCCTAGAAAGCATAGATGACAGACATCTCAAAGGCTTTGTAGCGGCCTCTACCACCCACCTCAGAATTTCTCGGAGTAGAATACTCAGCCTTAGCCCTAAGCGACATGCTATCTGTCATGGCATACAAAAGATTGAATTGCCAACCCTTGTAGTTGGTAAACCCGATCCCATCTGCCGCATCTTTTCCGAGCAAAATATTGTCAGACAAGAGCTGGTCAATGGCGTTTCCGTGGCCAATTCCACGTAGGTCATATTCTGGAACAGCTTGAGCCTGGACACTTTGGTAATTGATATCAACAGACCAGTCGCATGCCTTACAGAGCTTCCCTAATGTAAAGCCTGCGTACCATGCACCGTTGAGCTTCTTGAAGTTGGTAGTCTTCGTCCGTTTCGCATCATGGTTCGCAAGAACCGCTCCATAAAGGTAAAGGGTTTTGCACCCTAGGAAATCGATCTCTCTTGTGTACCCAAAGAGCATCTGCGAAACCAGAAAGCGATAGCGAGGGTTGTCTCGGATCAACGTTTTGCCCGAATCTTTGAGATTTCCGTAATCGAGAGTAGGAGCTCTTCTTCTCCAGTCAACAAGGCTGTATTTGAATCCAAGTCCAGTCCCTCTCCATCCAGTAATTCCTGTTTCAAAAATCCACGAGTAGTGGTTATAGAAACTGTCGATGAGAAAGGGGCCACCGTGAATCGTAAACTTCCCAACACTTGGTAAGCAGCGGGTAAAAAAGAGATGGATCCCATCGAAGGTACTTGTAAACTCAATATGAGATTCAAACATAAAGTCGAGTTTGCTACGCCCCACTTCGATGTAAAAGTCGGTATCTCCCTCGTGATAGAGATCATAGCCAATAAAGGCCCGCTCCATCTCGACTTTTGTAGCCGATCCCCCATCTTTACCGTCAAAATTCGCCCATCTGAGCTTCGAAGAGACCCAAGAACGGGGAGCGACATAATCTAAAAAGAGGTTGATCTCACTTTTATACCGGTTGATCGCGGTATTTGTTTGTGTTCCTCTTTGGGCAATACCGTTTCTCTTTTCTCCAGCTGATACCCATCTCGCTCGAGCATCACCAGCAATCGTCAGAGTTCCTTGCTTCTCTCTACAAGAGATGAGCCCACGACTCTCAATGAAGTCACGGAGAACTCTAGGATCTACAAAGTTTTCATCTTCTGGTCCGAAATCTCCTTCAGACTGGTACCCGGCAGCCGTGGGCCCCAAGTTATCTACCGCAGCAAGAAGACCCTCGTCTTCC
>JAAKFR010000059.1 GCA_011064985.1 Chlamydiota bacterium | reverse complement strand
AGGTGGGGACCTGCAATCCTAGCTGTAACGGTGACATCAGGTGCTGAAGCAGCTCGTTTCACGATCTTACTTCGACGCTTAGAGGGGATTATTTCTCCAGTTTGTGGATCGAGTTTACCTAAATAGACTTGTTCATTTCTTGGACTCTTCTTCTTTTTGTCCCAATAGCATTTTTCGATGGAATACACATATGTAACACCTGTCTTTTTGTTGCGATGATAACTGAGCTTGGCCATTTTTCTGCCTCCATAGTTGTGTGAGATGAATTGTAACTATGTTTCGAAAAAAAAGCAACCCTCTTGAAAACAAAATCACTCTAATTTCAAGATGGTTACGATGACCAAAGATAGGGTGTAGTTATATTTTTCGGGAATTCAGGTTGATAAAGCTCAGGAATCAAGAATTTATAGATTTTTGGTTTTAAGTAACTTGTGATAAGTTGCTTTAGATAACCACTTATTTATTCTACTGACGTGGGCGAGGATCTTGTATGTTTTCTCTTGTGAAGAGAGGGGTTTGTTCGTCGGCAAGAAAGGTCTCTTGAAGATACTGCCGGAGAAAGGTAGGTCCATAGGAAGCTGCCCCCTCCTCTACAAGCTCAAGATACCCCGGAATAGGAGTGATCTCCCGACTTGTAAGAGGTTTGGTATCTGGAGCAGAAAAAGAATAGGCCATAAATGGAGAAGAAGTTGCCTCCTCCCCCCAGAAAGTGACCGGTACTTGAATACGGTCATATCCAATTTCCCGTTCAGCCAACCGCCTAAGTTCCTCATGAGAGACTTTTACCAGAACCCCATTCACCCGATCAGAATCCTGACCCGTCTGCTTCACGTTCAGAGCCGCCCGATCTGATGGCTTTGCAAGAGGCCCAAATCGTGGAATGATGAGCTCTTCTGGCATCTGCCGATTATAAATTCGTTTGACCCCATAAGCAACTGCAGGCCGCCTACTCTCCAAAGCCTCCCTGCTCAAGGTCCTACTTGCCGACCCCTCATGCATCAAGCTTCCATATGCAAACACCCAAACCTTAGAGTCTTGGAATGAGCAAAACAGCAAAAATACACCTAGCAAAATTCTCAACGTCATAATGTAATGTTACATCATTACATAATAATATACAATAGAGAAATCCACACATCCCATACATAGTCCACTTATTTTAAAAATTTAGATTATCGCCAGCAATTCCCGCTGAAAAAAATTCCTGAAGATCAGGGAGATCAAAACCGAACTCAGGTTAACTAGAAAAATGCCAGTCACATCGGCATTCGGCTACCGCCTCGGCCCGATCGCGTGGGGGGAACTCGCCGAAGCTCGCAACGGCTCGTATATGCGGAATACTTCTTGCTCTCACTCGAATAATATAGATTTTTTGAGGCAGAAATGCCTGAAATTTTGTGTGCGATGAGTGAACTTTTATGCTCGTGATTATTATGTTGGAAAACATAATGTTTTGATGCATAATTAGGGCTATGAGATTCATAGACAGAGTTGAGGAGATGAAGCGACTGGACCGGTTGGCTCGCTCTAAGGAGGGAGGGCTAGCCGTTATTTGGGGACGCCGAAGGATAGGAAAGACACGTCTGTTGCTTGAGTGGACAACGAAGCATCACGGTGCTTACTTCGTTGCAGATGAGTCATCGGCAGCTGTCCAACGGAAGTATCTAGCTCTAGCTCTTGCCGATCGTCTTCCAGGCTTTGCCGATGTCGACTATCCCGATTGGCGTTCCCTATTCCACCGGCTTGCAAAAGAGGCAAAACAGAGTGGCTGGCGAGGCCCTTTTGTGATAGACGAACTACCCTACCTAGTCGCCTCTTCTCCCGAGCTTCCCAGTGTCCTGCAAGGCTTTATCGATCGGGAGATTAAAAATACCAAATTCTTGTTGGCACTATGTGGATCTTCTCAACGGATGATGCAAGGGGCCGTTTTGGCCCCTAACGCACCTCTCTATGGAAGAGCACATGAGCTCTTTAAGCTACAGCCAATACCGATTGCCTATATGGGCGATGCGCTACAGGTCAAAAAAGCGCGAGACGTTATAGAGGCCTACTCAGTGTGGGGGGGAATCCCCCGCTACTGGGAGCTTGTTTCTCGCTGTGAAGGAGATCTATATGAATCAATCTGTGACCTAGTTTTGGAACCGATGGCCCCCTTGCAGGAAGAGCCCAATCGGTTGTTGCTTGAGGAAACCCCTTCTGCAATGGTCTTACGCCCCATATTGGACGCCATAGGACTTGGAGCTCACCGTCTTTCCAAAATCGCCGCTCGGATAGAAAAGCCAGCCACTTCACTCTCTCGCTGCATGCAACAATTGCAAGATCTCGATCTGATTTATCGAGAGGTTCCCTATGGGAAGAGTGCAAAAGAGTCCAAAAAGGCTCTCTACAAAATCAAAGATCCCTTTGTCCGCTTTTGGTTTGAAGTAGTGGCCCCGAAAAGGAGTCAACTTGCTTATGCCAATCAAAGGGAAATGATCCGTTACCTCAAAAACTCTTTGCCCCACCTTTTTTCGATCACCTGGGAAGAGTTATGCCGCTCCTCTTTCCCTGCTAACGCGAAAAAAATGGGATCTAGTTGTACAGAGGCAGGGAGATACTGGCAGGGACAAGGACATGAATGGGATTTTGTCTCTTTGACAGAAGAGAAAAGGGAGCTGCTACTTGGAGAGGCAAAATGGACCACAAACCGACCCACAAAGGATTGGATTGAACGAGAGATCCATACCTTGCGCGCAAAAGGAATCCCGCCCATTCCCCGCCCAGAAAATCTCAAAGTGCATTACGTACTATTTGTCCCGGAAAAACCGTCCCGTCTCAAACTCCCGCCAGATGTATGGGTGATGGATGCGCAGGACGTGATCGGGTGTTGATTAGAGGAGGTTCTGGTAGTCGGCTTCGGAGAGGAGGGAGTTGACCTCTTCGGGTTGTGTAATGCGGAGTTTGAAGAGCCACCCTTCGGTTTGGGCCGATTGGTTCACTTTCTCAGGAAACTCTCGAAGGGTAGTGTTGATCTTGCTGATCTCGCCCGAGAGGGGGGAGTAGAGGTCAACTGCGGCTTTTGTCGATTCGAGAACGACGATCTCTTCCCCTGCTTTGACAGTATGCCCTTCGGTTGGGAGTTCGACATAGACCACGTCTCCGAGCTCTTTTTGTGCATGGTCGGTGATCCCTACTGTTGCAACGTCGCCTTCGATCTCAATCCATTCGTGTGATTCTGTATACTTCATTTCACTAACCTCATACTTGCGTAGAGCGAGGGTTGTTTCTCAATAGAGAAGTCTCCCTCATTTGCGGAAAAATATTGGACCGCGCCCCCCACTCGATTGATCCGATAGGTAAAGCCAATCCTCGAGAACTGGGTAGGATCATATCCATAAAGCGTCTCTCTTGGAAGGAAAATCTCAAACTTTCCTCCTTTTTTCTTCTCAATCTGGAGAAGGTCAGGATCGCATAGCTCGTGAGTATCTTCTGTTCGAAAACGGGTCATCTCCCCCGCTTGGATCGCCTCACCATTTGGCTGCACCGAGATGGGAAGGAAGTAAAAATGGTGGCAAAAGCGGGTATTATAGGCAGTTGTCTTCACATCCCGAGTATCGAAAAATAGCTCTATAGAATCTCCTGAGCGGATGCCAGGAAAATCTGGGTGACGGAAGCTCCCCTCAATTGTAAAGTGGAGGTAGATTCCCAACTCATTCCACCCCATCGAGACGTCAGCAAAGGGGTGCATATTGTGGAGAGAGGAGAGATCGGGGAGGCGGTGTTTTTTGGTGAGTTTCCCCGCTTGAGTATAGGGAACATCGACTTGGAAGCCAAAAAAATGAACCGGCTCTAGTGGTACAATTTCTTCTAACATCTCTTAAATCAGGGGAATGAGTGCTTCGAGAAAATGGCCTCGACTCTCTTGAGAAAGGAGCGCTTGCGCTTGCAATACCTTCTGAAGAGGGATTGTAGTATCGTGCTTTTTCTCTAGAAACTGAAACCGGTAGGCACCTTCTTTCTCATCGACAGCTACTTCAGACAGGGTCTCAGGAGTAGCTTGCAAGGCTCTTTCAAGAGAGAGGAAAGAGGGGGCAGAACGGGTCAGGGTCGTCTCCTTTCTCACAACTTTCCACTGTTTGGCTAAATCCCCCTCTGGAGCCTTTGTCGCGTGTGCTTCTAAGTAGGAGGCAAAACGGTGGGGGGCATAGTGGCCTTGATCTTTCAATTCGAGAGAAGAGAGGGCCTCGATCACGCGATTAGCCAACATCACCCCATCAAGCCTCTCAGAAAGCGTCTTGAGGACTCCCATTCTCTTGGCCTCTTTGTAGGTAAGAACCTCTTTTTCATCCTCTCGATCGGCAACCAAAATCCGGTAGTGGTAGACCCCATCCTGGGTATAGCCTGTGATTTCATCTTCCTTTTCAATAAGAGCGAGGAATGCCGCAGGGTTGGAGAGCCCTGCAAAAGGGAGAGTTGAAGTGGCAGACAGAAAAAGATCGTGCTCTTCCATCTGACCTTCTTGGAACCTCTCACTTATCCACTCGGGGTGTTTTTCTGCAATCTGTTTTCGGGTAAAGGCATCGAGAGCAGTCCTCCGCTTGGAAGGGAGTCCTTCTAAAATCTCAAAATGACTCCCCTTCTTTTCGGCAAGTTCTGGAAATTCATTCTCTAAGAGAGCCCAATTTTGAGGATCGAGTTCCCACTCCCACGTCTCTTTAATCCCAACCCTAGCTTGGAGAACCTCTGGGGCTACTTCGGTCACGTAAAGACGGTACCGCCTTCCAACAAGCTCTGGGGCAATTGCTTCAACAGTTGCAATCGGAGCCGATTGGGAAGGGAGATCGAGAGGTGAGGTACGTACTTCTCCAACTCCCTCGAGATAACTTTCAAATTCCTGCAAATCAGCGAGGGTATGGAAACGGAACTCTTCAGACATCTGATAGAGAGCAACGGTCGCATTCTCATGGGCATACGAGTAGAATTCTTCCATCGGAAGCGTATCGACAATCGAGGCATCCCCCACATCATGCAAAAGGCGCTTAAAAAGGAGGATCTCATTCCAAAGAGCGGTTAAAGAGTCTTCTGTGAGTCCATTTTGTCGCATATAGAGATAGAGGAGTTCCCCACCACTTGAAATCGCGAGGTTCGGACGCCCCCGGATCGAGTCGAAGGCCTGCTCACTTTGGTAGAGAAGATCGCTCCACACCTCAGCATAGGAGACAGTATACCCTTGCTGCCGGGCCATAGCTGCCGTTTGAAAAACGATTTTCGTCGCATACTCGACAAAGGCCTCTCCAAACCAATCGGTCATATCACGGTACCCAAAGAGGGTGATCTCATCTTTCATGAGACGTGGATCGGCTGGAATCTTCCCATTCTCTCTCTCTTGGTAGCGAAGCACCTGGGTCACGTAAGAGGGAGGAAGATTCTGCTGCCCTAAAAGTAGGTCGACTCGAGCGCCAAACGATTCAATCGGATCATCGGACTCTTGCAACGCTTGGAGTTTTTCTAAAAGCTCTGGAGCAAAGAGGGAGTAGAGATTGCGCAAGGAGATGGCTGAGTTGTGGGGGTGTTGGTAGAGCTCGTAGTTTTTCTCCCGTTCCAAGCGGGATGAAAGCTCCTCTCTTGCCTCCTCAGGAAGAGTCGCCCCAAACCCACTATACACACCAAGCAGCTCTCCGGAGATGATCCCGTCATTCAGGAAGTTGCCTGCAAAAGGTCTTTTCCCTCCTCCAAGCCACCCCTCAGAAGAGAGAAACTGAGACATCTGCTCAAATCGAGCTTGTGAGATCTTCTTCCCGTCAAGCGTACCCAGCACAACAGGCCCCTTTGCCTCCTGGTGTAACCCAGAAGGGGCAAATGCACGGTAGGTCCCAAAAAAGACAAAACTCGTGACAATGATCACCGTCGTGAATAAAAAGATATATTTCTGGTACTTACGAAATAAATGGAGCATATCCATCCCACCGAATAGTCAAATAACTGACCATAGTACCCCATTTCCCCCCTCTCAGCAACCCCAAATCACACACCCGTAAACGTGCCCGTATCCGCTATCAGAGAAAAATCCCCTCCCCAACTTCTGACATAAGAGTTGTAATATATTCTTGACTCTCTTCGTCATACTTGAGATAGCGAGTAGTAAGTTTGAAATCTCCTTTATCTAGAAATGCCATCCCACTATCAGGACTGTAGAGATCTGCTTTGGAGGAATCGACAAGCATCAGGGTAACACCCACTTGGTCCCCTGGTACACAATAGTTGCTCATATAAGTACACAGATTCAGATCGGAATTTACCACCTCGAGAAAATCCTCGGTAATCCCTTCAAGGAGGGCTCGAATTTCCACTCGAGACAAAGGACCTTTTACTTGCAACTGCAACTGGAAATACTCTGGTTTATCCAAATCAACCGAATAGTCCATCACCCGGACGGGATATCGCTTCTTCAGAAGACGCACACTCCGCTTCATTGCCCTATTCACGACTCTTTCCTCAGGAGAACACTCTTTTTGGACACTAGTACAAGAGGAAACCCCACACAACAGCAAGATTCCCAAAACCCTACCCACATTTGCGCAATTCATTCAATGCCTCCTCGTACGTTTCCTCATAAGTATATTTATAATAGGGAATATCCCTATGAATTTCCTCGTCATAGTACTCATCCAATATGTTGTACTCAATGTTTCCTCTCCGAACATGTGCGATTCCGATGTGAGGATCTGACAAATCATTTCGAAATGAATCAATAAAAAACAGAGTAATTCCAACATTTTCGATTGATAGACACTCTCCATCTAAGCAGGAACACAACTCACTATCATTATTAAGATCAGTCAGAAAATCATGGGCTGCATCAACTAACAATTTCCGAATATCTTCTTTTGATAATGGACCAGGAACTTGGAAATGGATTTCCAAGTATTGTATATCGCCCCCCGGCATAGCAACTGTTACTCCCATGGGATGCATTTTATGCTTTTTGGATAATTTTTTTGTATTCCGACCCATAGCTGTATTTACAGCCTTTTCTGCAGGTGATGGCTGATAGCTTGGTCCTAAAAAGGAAAATAGGAAACAAGCTCCTAAAAAAATAGATATGCAGATAAGTAGATATTTCACCATCCAGCTCCAGATAAAAATTCTCTCAAACGATCCCCTAATACCCTTTTGTAGGAAGGACTTTGGAATTCATGATCGAAGGATTTTGCAGAAGGGTGAGAGCGGAGTTCCACAATCGTCTCCTTCTCTCTTTTTGCCCCTTTCCAGTCTAAGTATCCGACGGGGTCCCTTAAAGGGGAGCCGTTCCGGTAGTGGGTGACCTGCGCGCACGATTGTTGATAGATATAGCCTCCTGGAGCGATCGCTACTACTTCAATTCTCTTGGCGTACTCGGGAGGATAGTCGAGAAGAGCATTTCTCACATGGATTGCCCCCTGGCTATGGCAAACCATGAGAAATCTTGCAAATTCAGAGCTCTTTTCAAAATAACTATTCCACATAGCATGCAATTGACGAACAGGGTCTGTTGCAAGATATCTTGCTCCCATACAGTACTCCACAGAATCCGCTAGCTTTCCATGGGTTGCATTGTGAGCTAAAAGGATGTTATACCCTCCTATCAACTTTGAAAGATAGAGGGCACTGTCCATTGCCAAATCAAAATCATTCCAAATCCCATTCATGAAGCCAATTCCAAAATCGGGTATTTCGCTTCCCCCTGTCTCAGAAACTGAAGAGGGAGGATAGGAGCTAGGGATGGGTAGCGGTGCTAGATGACCAAGTAATGGCCACTCTTCCCAGGTTTCGCAATACCGAATCGAGGGTAACCGAATCCTCAATGTACTCTTAAGATCTCCCCCTCGCTTACAAGTGCGATGACTTTCACAAAAGCAATGCGGTTCAACCTCACCATAGAAATACCCTTCAAATTCTGAGGAGTCCCTTTCTGCTTCTAAACCAAAACGATCAAATGCATTGAGGGGAGAATTTTTACAGTAAGAGTATAAGTTTGGTCCCTCTTGGTATCCAGTTGGATCACAGCTGATCCACCGACCATGGAAAGGATCATAGTAACGAAATCCAAAATCGATGAATCCCAATGCTTCGTCAATTGGTTTCTCCGCAAATCGCCATAAGTTCCCTACCTCTGATAACGGAACTTCTTCTTGTAGAAAGTTAAAAATCTTCTCCTGCCCATAGGCGGTATAGGCATAACTCTCCACGACTTCCCTCATGTAGGGATCAAAGAGGGCCACAACATTTCCAGCAAGATCATGTATAACCCCGTAGACTTCTCCATCTATTTCAAAAGCGACACTTTTTTGGGAAAGAGTGTCCCCTGAAATTCCCGGAATTCTCAACCGCTGGATATTCCCTTTTTCATCCAACGTCCCCAGTTCATGATTGCCGAGGTAGAATGATCTCTCTTTCTTGTGTGCAGATTCTTTTATAAGCTTTCTTCCAAAACCATCATATGAATAAAGGATATTCTCCCCATCAGCATTCGTCACAGAGACAAGTTGGGAGACAACATTCCAAGTAAAAGTTTTCTCCCTTTCCCCTTCCACAATCGAAATGAGATTCCCCTGAGCATCGTAAGTATATTCTCCACAAGAAGAAGAACGCAGTTGATTCAAGGCATTATAGGAGAGCTCATCTCCATCTTTAGTCAGTCGATTTTCAACTGAATCATAGGAAAAGGTACTTTCTCCTCCGTTCTTTTCAAAGGTTAGCTGAGAAAGTCCATTATACTCGTATCTGGTACTTTCAACAGGAAATTCCCCTGTTCGCTCTACCTCGAGCAGAGCTCCACACGAGTTATACCCTCCTTCAGGCACTTGTTCATTGTAGAAAAAAGTTCTTCGAGCAACAACCTGTCCAGCTAAATCGTATTCCCATTCACAATCCTCTCCATATCCGATCAATGTCTCCTCAGAAATCTTCCCAGAGAGATCATAGGAATTGTAGGAATGGACATAAAGTTCTTCACCATTGGCGGATATTCTTTTCACCTCACGTCCAAAAGCTGCATCATATACATATGCAATCGAAGAACTATCAGGGAGGGTGATTTTTTTGATTCTTCCTTTTCGGTCATACTGAAATTGAAGAGTGTAGAGTGTTCCCCCATCATCTACTCTTTCCTCTACAACTTGATTGAAAACATCATACTCTCTCGATATTATTTTTCGGTCTTTGGTGGTAGCATATGTACAATTGCCGAACGTATCATACGAGAGCCAATTTTTCAGAAGCTCCTTTTTCCCTTCCGTGTACTCAAGCGCCGCAATCTTTCCACTATCTGAACAGAAATATACTAAAGGGTCAGAGATCCCAGGCAAAAACTTTTGCTCCAACTTTCCTTTGGAATCGTATCTATAGCTTGTAGTTCTCTCTTCCGAAGAACCGTCGCCTTCAATGAGCTCTTCAAGCCTACCTGAAGGTCCATATACCCACCTGGTTTGTTGAACTCCGACTTGTTTGCCATTTACCAATACTGCATGCCTCTCAACTGCTTTGTTCCCTACAGAATCGTAGAACATCTTTTGCTCGGCAAGTAACCTCCCTTGAGAGTCTTTTTTTACAAGGGCGCTCATTCTACCCAAAGCATCGAAGGTGTAGATGGTTTGCATCCCAAGGGGATTTACGACTGTTTTTTCTAAGACCTCTTTTCCATAATCGAGTAAAATCTCTGTTTTATTCCCCAAGGAATCTTCAAAACAGATTGGTTCTCCAAATGGATCGTAGGTTGTCCTTAGAAGCTCGAGGTCTTGCTCATCTCGAACAGTCTTTTCTAGAATGCACCGCCCAGCTTCATCAAAGAGAAAACTCTTGAGAAGTAAGATATTTCCACTCGCATCCTCGATTCTTTTTTCCACAATGTTTCCCAACAAATCATACTCTTGGCACTCAAAAGAGTAATCATTTGGACCTACATCAAACCAAATTTTCTTCCCATACTCACGTCCTAAAGAGTCGTAGAGGAATTCTGTTCTCCTAGTTTCCTCTGTCTTTCCCCATCCTCTTCCATTTCCTCTATCGCAATATTCAACTTTTATTTCTATTTTTCCTGCGTAATCATTGATAAACTGAGTGTGTCTAAGTCCATCTTCCTTTTTCACTAGATCAAAAACTTCATAGACATAACGTCGTGTCTTGAGGTAATCTCCCACTCCATCCTTTTCTGCTGTAGAAATCTCCTCATGAACCACCCTACCCAGATAGTCATACTCAATCACAGTGATCCGCTGATCCCGAGTGCACGTACGGTGCAAGCTCCCCTCAGGGTCATATTTGAAGAGTTCAAAAGTTCCATCGGGGTAGTAGATTTTTGTCGGGTCTCCACGGAGATTGTACTGCTTTTCTGTTACATATCCTTTTGGATCCACCGTAGTTAGGACATTCCCAAAAATGTTGTAAGTGTAAGAAAAAGTAGGGGTCACGGGTGTTTCGTGCTCATCCAATACTTGAGGATGGATGACCTGAGTTATCCGATCGAAAGAGTCGTAGACGAAGTGAGTTGTCTGCCCAAACCTGTCAGTTTCCGTAACCTTTCTACCCAAAGAGTCGTACGAAAATTGCTGGATTGCCTGAAGCTCCCCTGCTTTTTCTACGATTTCAATAGGCTGGTTGCGAAAATCAAATCGAGTCTCTACAGTTTTATTGAGATGGGTAGCCGTAAGAGAGATGCGGTTTCCCACCCCATCGTAAGAATAGAAAACTGTTCTTCCCTCTGGATTTGTTTCAGAGAGGGTTTGGCCATAACAATCGTACGTTTTATGCGTGATATAGGCAGCTTCCCCGTTAGCATCGTATGTTTCGCAAGAAAGTAGGTCTCCTTCATAGGAGAAGGTATTGACCAGTTTTTTAATGAGAGAATCCTCGCCTTTGACACGGTCATAATAATACCCCTCAATAATTAGAGGAAGCCCCACTCCTGGAAGTTCCTCTTTGGGCTGAAATTTCTTGGTACGTCTCCTATTGGGTGCTACGTGGTTCGAGATCTCATCTCTTGTCCCATCATCCTCCAGTATTTGCGTACAGGCCCCATCGTTGTTATAAAAACGAAATTCCCGTTTACGGACATATTCTCTCTCGTAAATCAGCTTTCTACGTAAGCGATTGCTCTGTTTTTCATATGCGAAAGTCGTCTTATTCCCTTTTGCATCTCCCAAGGAGGTGAGGAGATTATACCCATCATCTGAATAGGTAAACGTCTTGACGTGGCACTCTTCTTCATCTGGTTGGGTGAGAAACCCTTTTCCATCAACCTCAAGGGACTTATCACTGCCTCCAGTCAGATTTCCATAGAGTTTTTCCTCTAGGATATTTCCTCGATCATCATAGTGAAAAGCCCGAAAGGAGAGTACTTCTCCAAGGCCATTAGAAACTGAGCGAGCTACTAACTGAGTAACATCCCTCCTCGTCTTTCCATACATTTTCTGATCGATCCGATAGAGCCCCCCTTTTTCGTCAAAAAGTTCCATCTTAGTTAGTTGAAGACTAGCGTCGTAATGATACCGGGTTTTTTGCCCCCCTATATTGGTCACATCAGTAAAACCCTTCCCATAGGTAAAGCACAGCAACGGGGTAGGGTCTCCCGATTCTGCATGAGGAACTTGCAACCTTTCAACGCGCCCATGTCTGTCATACTCGACCCCAACAAACCTCCCTTCTGGTAGGTTTTTTCTAGTTAGAAAAAATTGGTTCCCCTCTTCAGCATATTCGTAAGAGATAGGCCTGAGGTGAGATCCTGTAACCTCTTTCAGAAGATACATGGAACTGTTTTTGGAGGAGATTTTTGCAAATTCATAGAGAAGAGTTTTTCCTTCACTTGTTGTAACAAATACCGAAGCTCCCTCAGAACCAAATTCGTATGAGAAGTTGATCCACGAGTGGACTTTCTCTCCCTCACAATCGCGAGATTCAATTGAAGCAAGATGGCCTTCTTCGTCATAGGCAAAATAGATGGTATTCCCACTTGGAAGGATTTCAGAAACGAGATGGAAATACTCGGGAGAAACGACTCGATTAGCCAAAACTGGAAGAAGCTCCTCTCCAAAGAGTTCTGTAGGAACCTCTGAAACTCGCTCATAGATCCTCTTTGTCCCATCTCCCAAAGTGAGAGTGATCGTATTCCCAGTACAATCGATTCGATTATTTAGATGGTTGGTCTGTCCATTCATCTCTCCAGAATAGGAGTTTACCATCCCAATCCCATCTGCAATCGCTTGAATGCAAAGAAGATCTTTAATATCTCCCCCTTTTTTCTTCCATCCACTATAGGTGAGAATTCCCCCTGATCTTTCACCCGTATAGGCGTAGACCCATCCAAACTCCTCCCCTCCGATTTTGCACTTCTTGCCCTTAGGATCCTGGCCTAGAACTAAGTAACATTGGGGTAAGATCCTCCATCCCCCCTGCCCCTCACCGGTGTGGTAATTCTTATTCGTATAGAACCTCTGCAAAGGTAAGAGATCAGGACCATGTAAAATGAGATCCGTTGTCGACTCACAATATTCTCCATTGAGGACATTGCAGCACCCTTCCACAAATGCATCAGGATCAGCCTCTGTTGTGGACAACAAAACAGAAGACACCGGGTCTGCCCAAAGAGAGCAGAAACCCAACAAGAACCAGATGAGAACCCCTTTTTTCATCACTTTCTCCTTATGTAGGGCCTTAACAGAAAAATTACCCTACCAAAAAGAGATCTTTATAGAAAAGAAATCATTCCAAATCCCGTTCATGAAGCCAATTCCAAAATCGGGTATTTCGCTTCCCCCTGTCCCAGAAACTGAAGAGGGAGGATAGGAGCTAGGGATGGGTAGCGGTGCTAGATGACCAAGTAATGGCCACTCTTCCCAGGTTTCGCAATACCGAATCGAGGGTAACCGAATCCCCAATGTACTCTTAAGATCTCCCCCTCGCTTATAAGTACGATGACTTTCACAAAAGCAATGCAGTTCATGGTATTGAGAGGGTTGTGCTCTGATTCATTGTCTGGCTATAGCTATACGAATTAATTTACTCTGTTGATTTTTTTGACATTGTGATACGGTTTTTATCTTAAAAGATCGATAAAGATCCTGCGAGGAGTGTCATGAAGATCCTGAGTTTCTTATTTGCGTTGTTCATTTGCAGCGCTTATCCCCTTTCAGCAGAGTCTATGTCTGCATCCCTCCTCCCTTCTACAGAGTCCGATCCGGATGCTTTTATCCATAACTGTAATGCGATCAATGGTGATTACTGCGAATCAGC
>JAAKFR010000058.1 GCA_011064985.1 Chlamydiota bacterium | reverse complement strand
AATCCGGCCTCCTCCTCGTAAGAGGAGTTTTCCTTAAGGAGAGAGCAAAAATGGAAAATAGAATCGAACAATAACATGAGAAATTTAACATTTCTATTTTCCATTTTTGCTCTCTCCTTAAGGAAAAAGACCCTTTGGGTCAGGTCGGATTCTTCGTGTCTTTGTGTTGAGGCATGCAAGAGCCTGGTATGCTTGTGTCTGAAGACCAGAGTCTTGAGTTTTTAACTGATTTGGGTTACGCCTAAATATTTTTAACGAAAAATTTCTAGCAATGAAGGCAAAAGCTCCACTTTTAATTGCACCCTTACATCACTCCTATCTTGAAGATATAGGGGGGATTGACGCATAGTGGGGCCATGTGGAAAATTCTCTTGTTTCTCCTCGTCAACGTGCCAGGAGCCTATGCCTCTCTTGCCGTATCGCCAGAAGAGCTCAACAAGAGCCTTAGAGAGCACATCACCTTTGATGAGACAGGGCCGAATAACATCGGCTATCTCTACATCGGAGGGCACGACTCGCAGATCTCGCAAGGGACCTATCTCTACGTCCGCAACGCCCTTGAACACTATCGGGACACCGTCAAACCTATGTTCATTCTTCTCGAGCTCGATACCCCTGGAGGGCAAGTCTTTGCCGCTCAGAAGATCTCTGATCTGCTAAAAGAATTCGATACGATGGGGATCCCCGTTGTGACGGTGATCAATAACTGGGCCATTTCTGCAGGGGCGATGCTCGCCTACTCGACCCGCTACATCACGACCGTCAAAGATGGGAGCATGGGAGCAGCCCAGCCTGTGACCCAAACAGGGGAGGGGACCTCAGAAAAGGTCAACTCAGCCATCAGGACCGATTTTGCCAACCGGGCGGCCTACTTCGACCGAAATCCCCTCATTGCAAAGGCGATGGTCGATGCCGATCTTATCCTCGTTGCTCGAGAAGGAAAAATCCTAGAACTTGCCTCTAACGATGATATTGAATCAACGGATACTGTCATCACGAGAAAGGAAAAACTCCTTACCCTCAGTACAAAAGAGATGATCGATCTGGGAGTTGCCGACCTCGTCCTTCTTCCTGAGAGACTCTCTCCGATTACCGAAGAGGAAGAAAATCAAGGCATTTGGCCAGCTTCCAAAGAGCTTCTCTTTACCTACCCCTTTTTCAAAGAGATCCCGCAGACCGTTATCCACTCCTACAAGATGGATTGGAAGACGAAGTTTTTCTCCCTTCTTGCCTCACCGATGGCCACTTCGGTCTTGTTTTTGGTCTTGATGCTCAGCGTCTACATCGAGTTGAGTACTCCTGGATTTGGGATAGCTGGAATTGTGGGGGTTGTTGCCCTTTCCTTACTCATTCTCTCGAGTTTTGCTGTCCACGCTTTTGGGTGGTTTGAGTTTTTGCTTTTGGGGGTCGGAGTCGGATTGATCCTTCTTGAAATCTTTGTCATCCCGGGTTTTGGAATCACAGGAATCATCGGGATCATCTTGGCACTAGTCGGTCTTTTTGCCCTCCTGTTACCCGGCATCGGAGACTTCTCATTTGACTTTGACACCAAAACGGTCAATGCAGCGGGAGAGTATTTGCTCGAGCGGCTCGCCTGGCTTAGTGGAACCCTGGTCGTGGGGGTAGGGGTCATCGCAGTTTTGGCTCGCTATCTCGTCCCTCGATTGGGTCTCTTTTCTCCTCTTGTTTTAAGAGGGGAACAGGTAGCGGAAATGGGGTATGTGGCAGGTCTTGCAAAAGAGGAACTCCCTCCAGTTGGGGCAGAAGGAGAGGTTGTTTCTCCTTTGCGGCCAGCTGGGAAGGTCGAGATTGGAGAGGAGTTCTACGATGCAATGAGCACCGGGAAATTTCTCCAAAAGGGGGAGAAGATCCGGGTCGTGGAGATCCAAGGGAGTAAGCTTGTTGTAGAGGAAATTTTATGAGTTGGACCCCCTTCATTCTTCTCGGTATCGGCTTCCTTCTTGTCTTCTTGGAATTTTTCTTGCCTGGCGGGATTGTGGGGGCAGCTGGTGGGGTGATGTTGATTTTGAGCATCGTCTTTTTCGCCATCGACTCCGACTCTCCCCTTTTGGTGATCGGATATGCGATAGTCGTTTTAGGGGGACTTGGAGCTCTGATTAAATACGCTCTTTGGAGGATGAAAACAGGGAAGGCAAAAGGGTTCTTTCTCGACTCTGCTCAAGAGGGGTATGTGGCCTCTTCATTTGAAAAAGAGCTCGTAGGGAAACAAGGTGAGGCCCTCTCCGATCTGAAACCAGCGGGGCATATCCTCATCGAAGGGAAAAGGCACCAGGCTCTTTCTAAAATGGGGTATCTGGTAAAAGGGACAAAAATCGAAATAATCGGTGGGCAGGGAGCCCATCTCATTGTAAAAAAGGTGGAATAAGTATGTTGGGTATGTTGGCACAGCTCTCTTTAGAGTTTTATGTTTTGATCATCATTCTCGCGATTGTCGTCATTGTCATTTTGGGGATTGTGGGAAAATTCATCAGTCTTTGGTTCCAGGCATTTGTGTCGGGAACGCCGATCTCTTTGTTTAATATCATTGGGATGAGTCTTCGGAAGATCCCCCCTCGGGTCATTGTCAATGCAAGGATCAACTCCTACAAGGCGGGACTGAAACAAATTGAGGTGAATGATCTAGAAACCCACTTCCTAGCCGGTGGACGGGTTCTGGAAGTCGTCCGGTCGATGATCGCTGCCGACAAGGCGAATATCCCTCTAACCTGGAAGCAAGCAACCGCGATCGATCTTGCCGGAAGAGACATCCTCGATGCCGTCCGTACGTCAGTCAATCCAAAGGTGATCGACTGCCCTGGAAAAGGGGGAGGAGCGCAAGGAGATGTGATCATCGGGGTGGCGAAAAATGGGATTCAGCTCCTTTGCCGCGCTCGGGTTACTGTGCGGACGAATATTTCCCAGCTTGTAGGGGGGGCTACTGAAGAGACGATCATCGCCCGTGTAGGGGAGGGGATTGTCAATGCGATCGGAACAGCCGATACCCATCTCGACGTACTCGGAAATCCACAACGCATCTCACAGCTTGTGTTAGATAAAGGACTTGATTCACAAACGGCTTTTGAGATCTTGTCGATCGATATCGCCTATATCAATATTGGCGAGAATATCGGAGCCCGTCTCCAAGCTGACCAGGCTGAGTCGAATATGCGGATGGCCAAAGCAAAAGCCGAAGAGAGAAGGGCGATGGCTGTCGCTCGAGAGCGGGAGATGTTCTCCAATGTAGCTGAGAAGCGCGCTCTCTTTGTTGAGGCCGAAGCCAAAATCCCTCTTGCCGTTGCTGACGCTCTCAGATCGGGCAATCTTGGGTATATGGACTATCTCCGGTTCAAAAACGTCCAGGCAGATACCAGTATGCGTGAGGCGATAGCTGGCACGGAAGAAGAAGAGCAAGATGATCCGCAAGGGAGTAGTTGATGAATTGGATAGGAGAACTCGTTGGTTTTCTTATCGTCTTTTTCGTCTTTCTCTTCCCCCTGTTTCGGAAGATTCTGATCGACAAGAAGGCCAAAGCGGGCGAAGAGTTTACTAGTGAAGAAGAGGAGCTTGAAGAGGAGTTGGAAGAGGAGGAAGAGCTGAGCCCCCTCCCTCCTCCTACGAAAGAGTCCCATTATGAGACGCAAAGGCTTGTAAAACGGGACTATGCACTCGAGAGTGAGCTCGAAGAGCGAGAGTTGATAAGCTCTGTCGAAAAGCGCCATCTGAAAAGCAAAGTAAAGCCCGAATTCAAGGAGAGGCTTGTTTCAGATGTCTTTCTTTTAGAGACTCCTCAAAAAAGGAAGCCAAAAGCACACTCTATCCAAGAGCTCATTAAGAAGAAACCTCCTCTCCAAGCAATGGTGATTCTTAAGGAAATTCTCGATACTCCTAAGGGTCTGGAATGAGTGTTGCGCGCAATATCGCTCAGATTTTGCAAGAGATAGAGGAGGCTGCTCGACAAGCAAACAGAGAGGGGAGTGAGATCTCTTTGCTTACCGTATCAAAAGGGCGCCCTTTAGAGGAGATCGGAGAAGCCTACAAGGCTGGGTGTCGTGACTTTGGGGAGAATCGAGTCTTAGAAGCGATAGAGAAAATGGAAAAAGCCCCTTCCGGTATCCGGTGGCACTACATCGGAAAGCTCCAGAAAAATAAAGTCCAAAAAGTTCTGGGGCGTTTTGTGTTGATCCACTCTGTCGACACCCCAGAGCTTGCTGAAAAAATCGCCAAAGCAAGCTTTGAGAGAGGTTTGGAGACGGCCCTTCTTCTGGAGACCAACGCCTCGGGAGAAGAGAGCAAAAGTGGCATGTCCCCCTTCGCCTGGGAGAAGATTTTCCCCCACCTCCTTTCCCTTCGTGGGATTCGGATTGAAGGAGTGATGACCATGGCCCCTCTTACCGAAGATGAGGGGGAGATCCGAGCCTGTTTCTCGTCTGCACGTCACCTTTTCGAGGCTCTCCAAGAGAGAGGGGGGGAGCAGATCACGACTCTTTCCATGGGAATGAGCCATGATTTTCCTCTTGCGATTGCGGAGGGATCGACGATAATACGGATTGGAACCTCCCTTTTCGTAACAACGCAAGTTGCTACGTGAACAAGCAATAAAGTTACCCACTGGGAGTAAAATCAAACGTGATTGAATTTTATTTATTACCATAGTTGCTACGTGAACAAGCAATAAAGCTACCCACTGGGAGTAAAATCAAACGTGATTGAATTTTATTTATTACCACAGAGCACACAGAGTACACAGAGAGTAGAATCCCCTTCTCTGTGTGCTCTGTGTGCTCTGTGGTGAAATTGATTTTGTAAAGCTTACTAAAACAACATGAAGTTAGCAGAAATCACGACCAATTCCTCTTTTGCTCCTGAGCTCTTTGTCCTGTGGGCAAATGGGGAATTCTGTGTTGTGGAAAAAAAACCGAAAAACAAGCTCGAGAATCGAGAGACTCTCGCTCGTCTCTACACCGCTTTTCTTGAGGAGATCAAGGGGGAAGATCGGGAGCAGGCCAACCGATTTCTCCGAACCCTTTGGAGAGAGCTTCCACCTGTTAAGATCCCTCTCTCTATTCCTCGGATCATTCGTGAGGATGGCTTTTTGGGCAGATATGCCATAGGGGCTCCTATCCAAGTGGGAACCCTTCGGACAATCTGGGAGAAGCTCACTTCTCCAATCGTGGAGATCGAGGGGCTTTCCCCTCTCACCTTGGGGTGGAATTCGGTTGAGGAGCCTTTCCATGATATTGACGCAACCCCCCCTGGTTTACTTTCCAAGTTCTCTCTTGCTTGGAAATTGAAAAAAGATGAGGAGCTCCTCCGCAAAATCCACGAAGATTTGAAAAAAGTCGCAATGATTGAAAATGCAGAGAAACGGTGTAGGTTGACCCTTGCCCTTTTGAGTCATGCTGCCGCCTACCGAGAGCTCGAAGGGCGGATTTTGAAGATCCCCAGTTTTCGAAAGGCCGGTGAAATCGTCATCTATGCCTGCTACCAACACTTGATCGAGGAGGGAGTGAAAACAATCAGCCTTGTTCCGACCGTCTCAGGAGAGCCGGGGATCTATCTCTGCCAGGGGACCGAACTTTGGCCTTCACAGCCCTCAGTTCTCGGCTCGATCCTCGCCAACTTTGCCTACCATGGGTCGGCAACGGCCGCCTATGCCCACTCCTGGCGTCGGATCCACAAGCAGCTAAGAGATCTGAAAATGCCCATCGTGGCGGGACATAGTATGGGAGGGGCTCTTGCGATGCAGATTGGCCTCTATTCTCATACCCTTGTCGACAGGGTCTTTGCCTTCAACCCTCCCGTTCCCAACCAGCGTGACTACGATTTTTATCACCAAGTCGAGAAGTCGAGGCAGGAGAAGATCCAGGTGATTACCAACTTAGATGATTTTGCTTTTTGGAGGATCGGGTCGAAAATCATTGGGAAGGTGACGATCTATCTAGGGAAAAAACGGTGGCGCTATTATGCAGTAGGATTTTGGGATTGTCTCCTCCTTCTCCCTGCTTTTGTGAAGTTTTTCCTAAACGTGTGGCACGCCTTTCCTGCCCACCAAAACATCACTGAACTCTCTGAGAGTTGGGTGGGTTTTCCCCTATCAAAACAAGAGATCGAAAAAGAGCATGAAGACCGCCCCAGCAGGTTCGATTACCTCCACTTTCTCCCTAAACTCTACGATCCGTTTAAAACTTTCTTACGCTTCGCTCGAAGCACTTTTGGCTGGCGCATGCGAGAGCAGTATTTGCGCAACGAGATCGAAATCCTAGCTCTACACGAGAGGGACTTGATCGACACCCAAAACGAGGGGAACCGTGAGGAGATCGAAGTCGAGCTCAAAGAGCTCCGCCGCCAAAAGGAAGTCCTTCTCTCCAAACTCCGCCGCTAACGGACTAAAGTATTACAACTCTTGTATCCATTGCTTGATACGAGGATCACATGGGTCATGAGACACTTTTTTTTGACGAATGAGCTTTGAGAAAATGTGATAAGGATCATTTTTGTCCCCATCTTCTCGAAGGGACATGGCATCATTTACGTATAAGTAGAGGATGATGGGTGGTTTGGATGAAAATGCAAAAAACAGCCGATATCTTTTGAGTCCTTGTTTATATCTTCGATACTTTTTAAGATCTCCGTGAAGTTTATATTTTTTTATATCAGGATCTTCTGGAATGGTATTTAAGGTGGCTTCTCTTAAGAGTGCTGCAAACTTGACTTTTGGGTGTTGGACAAATTTTTCCTGGGGGAGAGAGCTTTTTAATTTTTGCACCTCTGCTTTCAGATTCTCCGCTCGAATCGCATAGAGTTTGTGACATTTTAGCAAGTATTTAGATTTCATCTGAAACATCGACTCCTTCCAATAACTCATCCCACTCTTCGTCCCACACTTCCTCGAGATTTTTGAGTTGTTCCGGATGTTCCATGGCATCTTGGAAAAGAGCTTCTATAAATTGTTGGAATTGAGGGTCAGATTCCATAGTAGTTAGAGTGTCTAAGTAGATAAAAAGGCCGTCTTCTCTTACTTCAATAACAACTTCTTTTTTCGCATGTTTTTTCACAAACTCTTTCATGGGAAGGTCAATAGCCTGGCTTCCTCCATGTTTAAATAACTTCTTTATATAAGTTGGGTAGGTGCGCATTTTCTTTCCTCCTGTTTCCCTTAAGTATACACAATATATACACTTTTTGTCAAGTGAAAATACTACTCGTTTAGGGGGGGGGCTTTTTGGAGGAAGAGAATGTAAGCGTTCTTTCCTGGATTATTGGGAGGAGTAGCAGAGACATCTCGATCGTCACAGTGGAGCCACCTCTCCTCTTGGGCTGTGAGGTCTCTAATGTCGGCTGTATAATGGCCACCGTGGATGGAGGCACCATGGTGGTTGATGATCGAAACGATTTGGTAGTTAACAGCTGATCCTCTTAATCTCAGCTTAATTGTTAGATTCATATCGTCTGGAAAAGAGATGGCAGTAGTGATTTTCATTTTATCTGCCTGGTATCTTTTGAGATGGACGATGAGGAGCTCTGGGGTATCTGAGGTAGGAGTAGTGATTCGTTGGGCGAATCGATATTTTCTGTAGTATTCACCCTTGTATTCTTTGGCATTGTTCTGGTCGTCTACATCCTCTATCTTGAAATACCCTTGCAAGAGCTCTTGCAAACTTTCTCCTTTTTCGATGTCGATGTCGACTTCGATTGAGGAGGCGGGAATTACTGAGCTTGGGAAGGGCTTCATCTTTTCGTTTGGAACTTCAAACATTTTATAGGTTTCAAGGGGCTTCCAATTGATTTCTTCGAGGAGTTTTATCAAGAAATCATATGGGTCTTGTTGATGGTCTCGTTCAAGTGTTGGGTAGATCTTTTCAGAAAAGAGGAAGTTTCGAAGCTCAGTTAGGGAATCTTCATCTCGTTTGTCTAGGGCATGGGCAACAGTTTTGGGGATCCCTTCGATCTCTTTTTTCTCTTCGATCTGCTCTTGGATCGGCTTGAGGTAGGTAAGAGCTTGGAGCGTTGCGTTTATGTAGCAACTGTTCCCGATATTGACAAGACCCGAAAGCCCGTTGACTACTACTCCTTCTTCTTCTTCGGAAGAGGATTCTTCCGAAGGGTCGACTTTCTCCGATTCTTCATTCTTTGGGAGTTGAGAGCTTTGCGAGGCGATAGGGGAGTAGGGGGTCTCAATTTCGCAGATTTTGAAGGTGAAATTGAGAGCCCGTAACTCTTGGTCAAGACGGACAAGATCAATTTTGGCCAGAGTGCTCTTAGAAGATGATTTGAATTTCGAGAGCTTATCGTAGATCTTACGAGAATCTTCCTCATTGACTCCTTCTAAGAAGAAGGTTTTTTGGCTTGCGGTATAAAAATCTCCTGTGAGCCGGTTTTTGGAGTCGAGGTAACTGCTCTTTTGTAGTTCTGGTTTGTCGAGGATTCCCGGTAAGTCAGCCTGTGAGAGGATAGAGGGAGAGCTGGCATCTTTTTGGAGAGTTTTTTCCCCTTTTGCTAGGTAGGCATAGACAAATACGATTTTCCGGTTGTGGAAGATCTTCAGAAAATTTCTTCTTTCAAGATGTTCGAGCTGCTGCTTCATCCGAGCCCGCCAACCATCTGTTTGCGAGATCTTTTTTCCCTCTTCCCAAAGCATGTCGAGGTATCCTTTCTTCTGGTGAGTTGAAAGAGCGCTACGCAGTTGCTTGGCACCATTGAGAATCTGGTCGCAAGCCACTCTTGTGTCTTGTCCGAAGGTCTCTTTGGCATGGTAGAGGTAGGTTGTATTTGGTGTGTAGTAGACAACATCGCACATTTCGATATTGAGAGGGGTCATTTGGTCGAAGACGAGATATCCTGTGTCTGGGCCAAAACATTGCCCTCCATTCATCCTGTCATAGAGATACGACCGGTTGTAGATCTCCTCTTTTTCTCCCCCTCTTTGGTCATACAGGCTTTCTAGAAGAGCGGCGAAGGTGTCGAATTTATCTCCTAATTTATCTTTGAGAGGATAGGGGAGGGGATTTTTCACCCACTTTTTTTTCTGTTTGTCGACGAAAACGATGCTCCTCGATTTTTGCAGCTCCTCGAGAATGTTTTTGTGGGTGTTAGGAAAAGCCGTTTTGAGTCGTTCACTAAGAGGTGGTGTTTCAGAAGAAGAGGCGAGTTTTCGTTCAATCACCTCTCGATTTTCCGAGACAACATCTACTTCAAGAATTTCGCCAACGAGGCGTGCCTGATTAACCTTTCCTGATGCCTTCTCTACGAAGCAGACTTTTGTGCCTACTAGATTTTTCATGAAAGCTCGGATCCCTTTGCTCGTCTCTAAGGCTTCTTTTACAACTGTTTCCGTGAGGAGGTTTTTTCCAGTGTTTCCCTTCCACTTGTTGGGTAAAAAACCCTCTTCCCCTTTTTTCATAAGAGAATGCTTGCAAAGCGTAGAGAAATCCTCTTGGACAAGGGCGTGATAGTCACAAGAGAGCTCATACCACATCCCTCGAATCTTAAAATACCCATTCCCTTTATACCGGACCTCTCCCTCAAGAAAATTGATGATAGGATCTTCAGTAGTAGTGTGGGTTTTGGATTCTTTAAAGGAGAGCTTACATTCTGTGAGACGCTTGTAGAGAGCTTCTGGAGTGAGATCTTTTAACTGCTCCTCAAGTTTTGCCAAAATTTCTGGCAAAGTGGGCGGCTCTGCAGGAAGAGACTGGTATTGCCCTCTTTGAGTCCATTGGACTTTATAGGAATTCGCCGTTTGAAATTTTTCGAAAAATTTGTGTCTCAACGAGATTTCAAGTGGTTGTTTTTTTGTGTGTCTATCGTGCACAAGGGTGACAAGAGCGGTATCTAGCTCCCTAGCAGGAGGCGAGGCGGGTTGGATGTGGTGGAGAAATTCAAAATCAGGATCTTCCTCTTCAAGTTTTCCAAGGGAGGAGTAGGTCTCAAGTCCATAGATGTAGCGGTGAAAAAGGGAAAGAAGGTCTGGGTACTCTCCTAGGGTAAATGTGTGGTGAATTCGGAGTAAGCCCCCCGTTGTGAGGGTCATCTGTGGGGGCCTTGGTGCTTTCTTTTTCTCTGGAGAGGGGAAAAAAGCGGAGGCATTCAACAAAGAGGCGGTAGGTTTAGTTGCGCAGGTGATCGATTCGACAAGATAGTAAAGGGTGGAGGTTTTGTAGAGCTCGTAGGAGATCGGGTTATGAAGAGTCTCCTTCGTATTCGGGCCGAGTAGGCAAAGACGGGTCAATTTGGTGATTCGCGTAGGATCTAAAATCCTCTCGGCAATTTTGATTGGATTGTGGACGTCAATACACTTACGTACAACGTTCCAGGCTTGGCCAGTTGAGAGGACGACGATTTCTCTTTGTAAGCCAAATGCTTCAGAGGTTGTGAAGAAAAAGAGCATATTGTTGCCAGTATTTCTTCTCTGCACTTTTCCTTCTTCAGCCCCGAGTCTGAGAGCTTCTGAAACAGCGGCGGATTTTACGTCTATCATTTTCCCCGAATACATGAGGCAATAGCGATTGTGATCGAATTTGAGTGGAGCGGTCTTGCAATACTCTTCCTTTTCCTTTCGTTGCTGTCCATTAAAGGTCTTGATAACCTTATCTAGGATTTTGCTATTCAAAGCGTTTTCGATCTTTTGCACCTTCCAACCGACAAACCGGGCAACTCGCTTAAGATCGAGCCACTGCATGCTCGCTTCCTGGAGCTTCTTAAATTCTACACTGGACATCAGGAACCCTCTGAATTCTAAAAAGAGATCTACTCTAGTCCTTGAGGTATGAAGAATCAACCAGAATCAGTCGAGGCGCCAGATTTCGGAAGCGTACTCCTTGATGGTTCTGTCGCTTGAGAATTTCCCGATGCGGGCGACGTTGTGGATCGATTGTTTCACCCACTCGTCCTGGGATTTGTAGAGGGTATCGACTTGGGCGTGTGCATCGCAGTAAGCTGGAAAGTCAGCAAGAAGGAGGTAGGGGTCGTTTCCTTCAAGAAGGGAATCGACAATCGGTTGGAAAAGGGAGCGATCTCCATTACTAAACATCCCATCTCGGATCGCATCGAGAACCCTTCTGATCGACTCGTTTTGGTTATAGAGCTCCCAGGAGCTATACCCATTTGCTTTTAGAGCTTGCACCTCTTCGGTCTTCAAGCCGAAGATAAAGATGTTTTCGGATCCCACCTCTTCTAGTATCTCGATATTGGCCCCATCGAGGGTTCCGACTGTGAGAGCCCCGTTGAGGGCAAACTTCATGTTGCTCGTCCCCGAGGCTTCTGTCCCTGCTGTCGAAATCTGCTCGGAGAGATCGACTGCCGGGATGATCCTCTCAGCAAGCGTGACCCGGTAGTTTTCCAAAAAGCAGATCTTCAGAAACCTGTTGACGATTGGATCTGCGTTGAAGGTGGTGGCAACAGATGTGATCAATTTCACAATACGCTTGGCCATAAAGTAGCCAGGAGCTGCTTTTCCGCTGAAAATCACCGTTCTTGGGACCCAGTTTCCTTCAGGGTTTTCCTGGATGGAAAAAGCGTGGTGGATCAAACGGAGGATATTTAAGAGCTGTCGTTTGTATTCGTGGATCCGCTTCACATGCGCGACAAAGAGAGAGTCAGGGTCGACCATAATGCCGTTTTCCCCAAGGATATGGGAGGCGAGTCTCTCCTTATTCTTCCTTTTCACCTCTCGCCAGTGTTGTTTGAATGCGGAGTCATTTTCGTAAGCTAGAAGACCCTCTAGTGAAGAGAGGTTCGTGACCCACTCCTCTCCAATGTGGTCGGTGATCAACTTGGAAAGACCGGGATTGCACGTCTTGAGCCAACGTCTGGGTGTGATCCCATTGGTCTTATTCGTGAATTTTCCCGGAAACATCTCAGAAAAGTCGGAGAAGACTTGGTGTTTTAAAAGGTCGGAGTGGAGGGCGGAGACGCCGTTTACTTTTCTGGAGCCGACAATGGCGAGTCTGGCCATATTGACCCGTTTTGGAGTCGTTTCTTCGATAATCGAAAGGGAGCGGAGTTTTTCAGCGTTATTGGGGAAATGGCGGCCAACCTCTTCGAGCCATCGACGGTTGATCTCGTAGAGGATCTGGACGTGGCGAGGGAGAACTTTTTCCAATAGGGGGATTCCCCATCGCTCGAGCGCTTCAGGAAGGAGGGTGTGGTTGGTGTAGTGTAAGGTATCTTGGGTGAGTTGCCACGCCTTATCCCAGCTCAGCTCTTCCCTATCGACAAGAAGACGCATCATCTCGGGAATGGCAAGAGCTGGGTGGGTGTCATTTAGTTGGATCGCCACTTTATCAGGAAGGCCATCGAGATGGATGTGCCCCTTGTTGTATCGTCGGATGATATCTTGGATGGTAGCGGAGACGAGGAAATACTCTTGTTTCAAACGGAGCTCTTTTCCTTCAAAGATGTTGTCATTGGGGTAGAGGACTTTCGAGATATTCTCTGTTGTGGCGATATCTTCAACGGCTCGGATGTAGTCTCCGTGGTTGAAGTAGCTCAAATCAAACCCTCGGGACGATTTTGCTTGCCAGAGTCTAAGAGTATTCACGGTATCGTTTTTGTAGCCGGGAACAGGAGTGTCGTAGGCCATCGCCATCACCTCTTGGGTATCCACCCACTCGAAGTGGATTCTTCCGTGCTCTTCCCTTCTCTCCTCGACCCGTCCATAAAATTGGATCGGATAGAGATACTCAGCACGGCAGATCTCCCACGGATTTCCGTAGCGGAGCCAGTTATCTGGAACCTCGAGCTGGTACCCGTTTTGCATTCTTTGCGTGAAAATCCCATAGTCGTAGCGGATCCCATATCCGTACCCGGGAATTCCTAGAGTCGCCATCGAGTCGAGAAAGCAAGCAGCGAGCCTCCCCAGTCCTCCATTGCCCAAGCCCGCATCCGCTTCCATCTCCTTGAGCAGATCGAGGCTAAATCCGATATCGTGGACCGCTTTCTCGCAGTTCTCCAAGATGCCGAGATTGACAAGGCTATTGGAGAGGGTCCTTCCGATCAGAAACTCCATCGAGAGGTAGTAGACCCGCTTCCGATCGGCATCGTAGTATTGTTGCTGGGTTTGGATCCATCTCCCCACCAGCTGATCTCGGATTGCGTAGGCGACAGCGAGGAAAAGATCCCGCTTCGTGGCGGTATACTTATCCTTTGCAAGGGTGAAATGGAGATGATCGAGGATCGAGGCCTTGAGGCTCTCCGCGTCTCCTTTCAGGATCTCTTGTTTTGTTAAGACAAAGTCGGGCATATCCTTAATATAAATGTTAATTTTTAACTTGTCAATTAGAATATTTTTTAGAATATTTTTTA
>JAAKFR010000057.1 GCA_011064985.1 Chlamydiota bacterium | reverse complement strand
TCTGTGGTGATAAAAAATATACCCAAGTTTGATTCTATGTCTCTGTGGTGATAAAAAATGTACCCACTCTGTGGTGATAAAAAATATACCCAAGTTTGATTCTATGTCTCTGTGGTGATAAAAGAGGAGGGGAGTTTGGTAGGTACCGGTTTTTATTTGGCAGGTGGTTATGAGAAGGCTTTTTTTGATTGGGCTTGTGGGGATTGTGGGAACTTTAGGGGCTGAAGGGGATGTGAAGGAGAGGATTGCTGGCTATCATACGGCTTTAGAGATGGCTCATGGGGCAGAAGAGAGCCTGGTCCATTATCAGCTTGCGATGGCGTACTTGGAAGATCAGGAGCTCGATCGGGCTTTCCTCCATTTTCTTAAGGCGTTAGAGAAAGTAGAGCGGGAGGCAGCTCCTCCGATGAGTGTTGAAGAGAAAAAGCTCTATGAGGAGGCTCTTGGTTTGTACTTGGCTCAAAGTGGGCAAAATCCTTTGGAAATGGGGCATCAACTGCTTGAGAAGTATGAAGGGGTGACAAGTAAGCACTCTGAGTATCTCTATCTCAACTTTCTGTTATCGGCAGCCTACGCAAATATGGAGAGGTTTGAAGAGTTCTTTAAGTGTTTTTATGCCGCTTTTCCTAAGATGCACGACCTATTTTTAGCTGATAAGATCTCTGGTATTCTTTATTTGCGTATTGCAAAAAGAGAGGCAGACCGGGAACTGGCCAAAACGTACCGCGAGAAAGCGATCTCTTCACTTTCAGAGGCTTTGGAAAAAAATCCAGAAGATCCCGGTCTCTATAAAACCTTGCTTTTTCTTGCAAAAGATGAGAAAAATACTCCCTTAGTGCGTACCTATTTAGAGAAGATCGTCGCGCATCGAGTGCCGATTGCAAGGGGGGATCTCTCTTTTTATGTGCAAGAAGCGGTAGCTCTTGGAGAAAAGGGGCTTGGCCAGTCGATCCTAGACCAAGCCCGTCTCCGCTACGACTACAGCCGGGCGATAGAGAGAACGCAACAGTATTTAGAGAAAAGTTGAGGAAAAAAGTAGTGGAAGGAAACAATTTAGGGGATTATCGGATTCTCAAACAGATCGGAGAGGGACCTTTTGGAAAGGTCTACCTTGTAGAGCATCGTTTTATCAAGAAAAAATTCGCAGTTAAGCTCCTCCCCCAAGAGCTTTGTGGTCAGGAGGGGTTTCTTTCTCGCTTCGAAGAAGAGGTGGCAAAACTCGCAAGCTTAGACCATCCTCACATCGCAAAAATCCACAACATCTCCTCTTTTGAGGGGCTCTATTTTCTTGTCACTGATTGTATCCTCAATGAGAGAGGAGAGGTGACAGATTTGGGGAGCTACATGCGGAAGCGGCACGAGCCTCTTCCAAAAGAAGAACTCAAAATCTTCCTCAGACAGATCGCGGGAGCTCTCGACTATGCCCATACCAAGGGGCAGCTCGTTCACCAAGACCTGAAGCTGCGCAATATTTTGGTTGGAAAGGGAGAGCAAGGACCCCACCTCTACTTAACAGATCTTGGCCTTGCAAAGATCCTCACTCCTGGACAGATGCTCGCTGCTACTTACCAGAAAGTGGCAGAGGTCCTTTCGGTTCTTCCTCAAGAGGGAGGGGAGGGAGTGAAGTACTCTTCTTCCCCTTTAGGAGAAACCTCTTTATCTGAGCTGGCTGGGAGTTTTTTGGAGAGCTTTGCGTTCCTTGCTCCTGAGCAAAAAAACACGGTTCAAGTGGGGGTACAAGCCGATACTTATGCCTTTGGGGTTTTAGCCTACTATTTGATCAGCGGCGCTTTTCCGGAAGGGGTTTTCCCCATGCCCTCTGAATTGGTAACGGAGTACACCCACGATTGGGATCGACTCATCACAAGTTGTCTTGCCTTAGATCCAAATCGCCGCCCCACACAGCTTCTTCCTCTTCTTGAGATGGAGGAGAAAAAAGCCACCTATTTCCCTCCTCCCATTCGTCTTCAGGCCTTTGAGACGGCAAAAGAGGCCCCACCCTTAGAGCCTCTTAAAGAGAAGAGCGCACCAAAACCTTCTCCTGCACCTAAAATTCCGGTTGCAGCTGCTGCAACTGCAGTGGCTACGGCAGTGCTCGTAGTTGAAGGGAAAGACATCGCTGAGGCGACTCCTCTTCCGATCAATCCAGAAAAAGATGAGGCGTATACGAGTAAACTCCAGTCGATGCTGAGTAGAGAGCCCGTTGTGACCGAATACCAGCCTGAGGTGACAGAGGCTCAGAACATCCAACCGATTCCGACAGAGATGCTCGTTGTCCCCCAAGGAGAGTATTTCCGAGGGTCGTATGAGGGGAGTCGGGATGAGCGCCCTCCTCATAAAGTCTTCCTCGACTCTTTTGCCCTCGACGTCCATCCCGTGACAAATGAACAGTTCGTCCGTTTTCTTGAATTCATGGGTGGGGAGAAAGATAGCAACTATTACGACTTGATCCGTTTGAAAGATTCTCGCATCAATCGGATTGGAGGGAGGCTCTCGATAGAATCGGGTTACGCAAAACACCCTGTTGTCGGAGTCACCTGGTATGGGGCTGTTGGGTATGCCGAGTGGATCGGAAAACGCCTTCCGACAGAGGCCGAATGGGAAGTTGCCTGTAGAGGGGGAGTGGAGACGTTGCCCTACCCTACTGGTGAAACAATCGAGAAGATCCAAGCGAATTTCTTTAGCTCCGATACGACGTCTGTCATGAGCTACTCTCCGAATGGATACGGTTTCTACGATATGGTAGGTAACGTTTACGAGTGGTGCTCTGATTGGTACGACTATAGCTACTACGAAGCCTCTTCTCAAGAACCCCACCAGCCCAAGGGGCCTTTCCAGGGAGTCTACCGAGTTCTGCGAGGAGGGTGTTGGAAAGGACTAAGGGAGGATATGCGCTCCTCCCACCGCCACCGGAACAACCCAGGAACTGTCAACAGCACATATGGATTTAGGTGTACCTCTGACGTCTCATGACCACATACGAAGAGTATAAAAGGCTTTGCGAAGAGATTTGGGAGTACAACTACCACTATTATGTAGAAAATGTTCCTCAGATTTCCGACTACGAATTTGATGTCCTTCTGAAGGCTCTAGAAGCAATAGAAAAAGAGCATCCCGGGTGGATCTATCCCGGCTCGCCCACCCAAAGAGTGGGAGAGATTGCCTCAGGAAGGTTCCCAGTTATTGCTCACAAAGTCCCCATGCTCTCACTTGCCAATACCTACTCCCAAGAAGAGGTCGAAGAGTTTCTCAAGCGGATGGAGAAACTCCTCCACACACCTGAAATTCTCTATGAGACCGAACTCAAGATGGATGGGATTGCCATCTCTGTCCACTACGAGGAAGGGATTTTTGTCCGCGCTGTGACTCGAGGCAATGGAGAAGAGGGGGAGGATGTAACCCAGAACGTCCGGACCATCGCTTCGCTTCCCCTTCAGCTGAGAGCTTCTTACCCGAGCAAACTTGAAGTACGCGGGGAGGTCTACATGTCGAAAGAGGTTTTTGCGAAGATCAACGAGAAGAACCAAAGTGAGGGGAAACCTCTCCTTGCCAATCCCCGCAATGCCGCAGGGGGGGCTCTGAAACTTCTCAATCCCCAGGAAGTGGCCAAAAGGGCCCTCTCAATCTCTTTTTATGCGATGGTAGATACAGATGAGATCGGCTCTCAATACCAGGCCCTCAAGCAGCTCCAGAAGTGGGGACTTCCGATTGCTGGTGAGTATAGAAAGTGTGCTACCATTGCAGAGCTTTGGAAATTTGCGGAAGAGGTCGAGAAAAAACGCCCCTCTCTCCCTTTTGAGATCGACGGGATTGTGATCAAAGTCGATGATCTAAAAGACCAAAAGAAACTGGGTGTGACGGGGAAAAACTACCGATGGGCTGTTGCCTACAAGTTTGCAGCTGAGAGAGCTGAGACGACGATTCGGGAGATTACGGTGCAAGTGGGGCGGACTGGGGTCCTTACCCCTGTTGCCGAGCTTGAGCCTGTTTTTGTTGCCGGCAGTACGATCTCCAGGGCTACTTTGCACAACGAAGATGAGGTGAAACGGAAAGATATCCGGGTTGGCGACTTCGTCTTCATTGAGAAGGGGGGAGATGTGATCCCGAAAGTAGTTGAGGTCAACTTCCCCAAACGGCCCCAAGAAACACATCCATGGAGAATGCCGGAAGAGTGCCCCGCATGCGGGACGAAAGTTGTCCGTTTGGAAAATGAGGTAGCTCACAGATGTCTAAACAGAGAGGGGTGTCCTGCCCAAGGGCTCAAGCGACTCCTCTTTTTTGCCGGGAAGGGGGGGATGGATATCGATCATCTCGGGGAAAAAATCCTCCTCCAGCTAGTAGAGAAAGGGTTTGTGACCCGCCCCTCTGATCTCTATTCCTTAACAGCAGAACAGGTCAGCCAACTCAAAAATTTCAAAGAGAAAGCGGTCCAAAACCTCCTTGAGAGTATTGAGGTTTCTAAAGATGTCACCCTTTCCCGGTTCATGATGGCTTTGGGGATCCCTTTTGTCGGATCAGAGACGGCCGAAATTCTCGCTGCCCGCTCTGGGACACTTGAGAGGGTCGCCCAATTGAGCGAAGAGGAGCTCCTTGCCATCGACGGGATTGGGCCCAAAGTAGCTGAGGCCCTTCTCACCTACTTTGCCGATGAGGAAAATAAGGAGGAAATCCTCCGCCTTCTCAAAGCTGGGGTCACCCCCAGACACCAAGAGATCCAATCGTTCGAAGGCCACCCTTTTGAAGGGAAAACCTTTGTCTTGACAGGTGCTCTCCAAAACTACACCCGAGACTCTGCAAGCAGCCTCATCAAAGAGCGGGGTGGGAAAGTCTCTAGCTCTGTCAGCAAATCGACCCACTACCTCCTTGTCGGCGACAACCCCGGCTCCAAGTACGACAAAGCCCTCAAACTCGGCATCCACATCCTCTCCGAAGAGGAGTTTGCTTCCCTGCTCTAAAGCTTTGCAAAAAAATAAACGCAAAGGCGCAGAGAGGGATAATTTAAAAAAAGTGTCCAATCTTAATTTTGGGTTAATATTTTTGAGGTATACTTGTTCTGTTTTGGATTTAAATAGAGGTTATACATGTCAGCAGGCGAAGTAAGGCTAGGGCTGCAAGGAGAGCGGGAGGTAAGAGCTCAAGAGGGGTGTGCAAAAAGGAAGTGGGGGGTGGTCACAGGAGTGGCACTTGCTGCGATTGCTTTTATTGGGGTGGGGTCTCTTTCCCTTCTTGCTTCCTATCATCTCCTACCTCATGTATTTGCCCCTCTTGGGCAGATGCCTTTGGTTGCGACAGGAGTTTTCCTTGGATCGGGGGGGATTTTGCTTACAGGGCTTGTGGTCTACTCCCTTCAACAGTGCTTTGCGGAAAGAAAAGAGCGGTCGGTGATCTATGAAGCCCCTTCAGGTGTCAAAGAGGCCTCTGTTGAGGAAGATGAGAAGGAGAAAGTTCCCCAGGTGGAGGTGCAGGGGGTCTCCTTACTCGATGCGATGGAGAGATTCCAGATTTATGATCCAACGCTTGCCAAGAGCTATTCTGGGGGAGGGGCGATCCCCTCTGTGGGGGCGAGTCGAGAAGCGGTTCCTATTGGGGGGAGTGTTGAAGAGAAAACGGGGCAGAAGATCACGCTTCTCAAGGCTCTTATGGAGGAATATCCCGAGTGGAAGGAGGCGGAGAGGTTTGTAACGTGGGTCTCCTATGCTCTTCTCCAGCTCCAAGATGAGTGTCAAAAGAGTGGGCAGTGTGAACGTGAGTTATCGAGGCTTGCCCCCTTGAGCCAAGCGTTGCAGATTGCCCGTCCAACCCCACCCTCTTTGCCTAGCGTGGCAGGGGATAGCTTTGAGCAGTTAAAGGTAGAGAAGGTAGAGCGGACACCTGATGTCGACTATCCTGGTGTTAAAGTTGCAACAAATGCCTTCCAGCCGAGTGGAGAGATGGGGGTTGCCCAGCCAGATGCCTACCCCACCTTCTCAAAAAAGAAGGTAGACCTCCCCTTGATGAAGAAGTGGCACACCTATCTTTTTGCTCTTTACAAGGAGGGGAGCTATCTTGAAAAGACTGAAGCAGAAGTAGCTGTTTTTCTGTTAGAGCGAGTTGAGACAACGACGTTTATAAGATTTTTGGAAACCCTTTCGAATAAGGAAAAGATCGTTCTTCTCAACCAGTATGACGAATTAACCAGGCTTCTTGTAACCCTCCATCTTGCTTTAGGTCGCATTGTTCTACATCCCTCACGCATGATTGCAACGATCAACACCTTTGGGAAGATGGTCTTGCTTGTGCAGAGAATGAAGGGAACCTATTTCAAAAAATTTACCTATCGGTTCTATTTCGACCGTCTTCTACGGGATAACTACCTCGATTTGGGTCCGCATCAAAGAGAGATCTGCGCAGCATTTGAGGAACTCTCTCGAATGGGAAAAGATTGGGGCCATTTGGGAGAAGAGTATTACATCCAAGTCAAATATTGTGGGAAGTTCCCCAAGCTTCCGCAGCAGCCTTTCGTCAAGCCCCAAGAAGCGACAGATTACCGAGAAGATTTCACCGGGAAGCATCTCCCTTTTCCTGTTGTCCAGTTAAAGGGACTCTCTTGTCTTTTACAAGGGATCTTCACTCCCCATACGATGCTCTCGTTTGGAAAGCCTGTGTACGAGAGTCGGAAGGAGTTTCCTCATTATATGGATGAGCTCCGCCGAGCGTTAAGAAAAGGGGGAGCAAAGCTTTTTGCAGAGCGAAAGCTTCTCTCTATCACGACTGGAAAAGTCCTCGTTTCTTTGGGCATGAAGGTAGAGAGTGTCGAAAAAGTTTGCGATAACCCTTGGGAGCGGCAGTTGAAAAAGGAGATAGGGATCCCATTCTCTCCTTTTTATGGGACAGGTTTCCCGATTCGAGAAGTGGAAATGCGCAATCGAATCGTTGAGGGAACAGTTGCCAATTTCACCTCTCCAGAAGCAGATGATGATGGGAATGGGGAGCCGAGTCGTACCGTCAAGAAAGACGGAGGACTTCGACCGGGTTTAGATGGGCTCAAACAGAATCCATTTATGATCTTGCAGGAGAAATTTTGCTTTCCCAAACTATCGTTAGAGGCAAGCCGTGACCTGCAAATGATGGCTTCAGGAAGAGATAATAGAGCTTCAAATGCTATCTACACATTTGCGAAATACCCTCATCTCCTCTTTCACGAGGAGTACGGGAAAGACTTCAGGCGCATTTTCCGTCTCCTCGTTTTCAGAAAAGATCTCCTATTGCTGGAAATAGAGAGCAACCCCTCCTCAATTCCCCTTCTTTTTGGAAAGACTGAAGAGCTCCTTGGGTTTTACTCAAAAACCAATCTGGATGCTTGGGCCTTTCTCTTTAAATTCCAAATCGATTTTCTTCAATCTCTTCCTGAAGAGAAAAGGATAGCTTTTTCTGCACAACATTTGAAACGCAAAGCGCAGTTGGAAGGGTGGATCAAAAAGGCCGAAAAGAGAGAGAACCAAGATCTCTATGCAGTCCGTTTGAGCCTTCACCTAGCTTTTCTTTACGAAAAGGCGATTTTTGGGTTTGGCGAGGATGAGGTAGTAAAGGTTTGTCAGAGCTACATCGTCTCGCAGGCGATCATTGAGAACCTACTCCTGGTAAACTCTCAGGAGGGGCAGTTCTACTACGATTTAGGGGTAAAGCTCCACCAAGCAGTCAGTAAGCTGGTTGCAAAAGAAGGTTTAACGGTTCTCGATTCCCTTCTCCCATCCCGTGTGCAAAGCAAAGGGGAACGAAAGTGGACGGAGATGGAAAAGGGGGTCTATGTGTGCGATGATCTTCTCCTTGATCTTTGCTCGTTAAAAATTGTCCAAAATGGGCAGATGGAAGGGAGCCTGCCAAGAGAAATCAGGGAGAGTGACTCTTTTATTGCTCTTCTAGGAAATGAGGTGTTGCAAAAGATCCATACCTTCACTCTTGTCAAAACGCCACTTGGGAAGGCTTGGCATGTCTCGATCGTGACGAAAACGTGTGACTATGCTCTTTACTTCAAAGACGGAGATAAGCGGTTCCCTCTTGTATTTCGAAAACAAGAAGAAGGGGAGTGGGAGCAGTGGATTGAAATCCGAGAGGTCTCTGCAACAGTTCCAAACGACTTTCTCGAAGGTTTTTGCTGGCGAAATGGGGAATCTCTCGTAGTCGAAACTCCTTCTGGGAAACCGGTTTACCAACCGATATTTGAGGGAGTAGCTTTAAGTAGTTTAGACCGTTTAACGTCAGCTGATGGGCGAAGGGTACTGGACCCGGGAGAGGAGGAACTCTTTTCGCGCCTCGATACGCCAGGTTCCTACGTCATCACAAGAGGTAATCCTGGAACCCAAGTAGACTATTTGCGCGGAAAAATCCGCTATGTGTGGAATGGGGAAGAGAGGAGATGGGAGTCTCCTGTTTTCAAAGGGTACTTCCTCTCCTCAAGAAGGGTGGAGAAGTGGCAACGTCCAGGTACACAAGGAGAGAAAAAGCCCCTCTTTTTTGCTCCCCATTTCGACCGGTACCATATACTAGAGAGTCCGGATGGAAGAGGGAAGCTTCTCCTTGCCCCTTGTGAGTACGAGAGGGGAGCCAAGAGCTCCTATGTGCTAGAGCCTAAGCTTCAGGCCCTCTACCAAGAGGGAAGTAGCCTTGTGATCTTCGATCTCGAGAAAAATGGCCACCTCGTCTCTAAAAACCCTCTCGATTCGTTCTATCTCTCCTATCTTCTCTACATCCAGGGAAAATATGGAGAGGCTCTTCTCTATTTGGATCGGAGTCAAGCCGTTTGGACAGCACAAGAGGGAGTGATGGCCACTACCAGAAAAAGGATCAAAGAGTGGATTCTGAATTGGGGGGACGATTCTCCAAATGGATGTGCATTTTTGGTCCATATGCTCTTGCAAGAACACCAGTTGATAGAGGCTAATTTTCTTGAGAAGGATATGGTCTTAGTACACGACAAAAAGCTCCTTCCCCCTCTTTTCGAACAGGTGGTAAGCTATTTCAAGAGAGAAGAGGAGATCGATCCTCTTCTTTTCTTAAGTCCTGAGCAAAAAGAGGATCTTGTAGGTCTTGTTCCACGCTGCCCTAAGTTACCGGTCCAGCGACAACCTTCCTGGATCCCTCATGATGTGTGGCAGTGTTGTCAGAAGGCAAATGAGGACGCGGCCCTTGCGTGGGCTTTGGAGCGTGAGATTGGTATTTTTGAGGACAAAGTAAAAAAAATAGAGAAAAAAAAGTCTCCCCAGATGCCAAAAGCTTTTACCCCAAAGCCACTTCTTGACCTTTCCTCTTGGCTTACACCTCTAGAAGGGAGCCGAGGCCCCTATTCAGAGATTTTTGCGCAAGAGCTTCAGGAGGTATTTTCCGGAGAGACTCTAGCAGATCAGATGGGACAAGAATTGGCTAGAGATATCCTCGCCCACAAGGAGAAAGTCGAAGCTGAAATGCTCCTCAAGAAAGACGCCGACCTGCAGAAGCTTAAGAGCGAGGTATTAGCTCCCTACGAAAAAGCGATGCGTCAAGCGGAAAAGCGCTTATGTAACCAAGCTCTCCAGCTCTTTCTTCCCCCTCCCCTTCCTCCAGGAGCTGCTATGGAGAGAAAACTCCAAAGCCAAGAGGCTCTTTTTGACCATCTTTTTGAAAAAGCCCGCTTCTGTTTTGGTTTGGAGGACTACTCTCAACTTGTAGAGATGGGAGTCATCCAGAAGCAACAAGTAGGACCTCTAGACCAGATCCTCCTCCGGTATGAGATCAAAAGAACTGATAGGCAACTCATCACGAGAAAGCGGGAGAGTGTCGAAAAGCTTCTCGCATCCCCAGATGATCAAGTGATTCTTGCTGAGTGTTCGGCTGTTTTGCAGGTTTGGAGGGGGTATGATCCAGAAACTCATCCATTTGCCCATCTTCTCCTTCTCTTTGAGGATGAACTCAATTTGACTGCAAGAGATTCTCAGTTGGCCCACATCCGGAAGCTTGCAAGTCATGAAAATGCCTACATCCACGAGGCGATGGCAGGAGGGAAGACCACCCTTCTCCGGAACCTCTTCTCTGCGATCCAGAAGCGAAATGGGTATCTAGCTGGAGTGGTCACCTATTCTCCTCTTATGGCGATGCACCACAAAGAGTATGCCTCTGTCAACCAGCTTGCAATGGGATCTAGGGCCTATCCGGTTCTCTTCAATCGGAATGCTCCGCATGATGTGACTGCGATTCGGTTGATGACCCTCTACCATCTAAAAGCTCTTGCTCGGCAAGGTTTGATCGACCAAACTCCTCAGGCAGCTCTTAGCCTCAATCACACCTTGACAGAACTCACTTTGGCTCTTAAGGGAGTGAAAGATCCAAACTTGCTCGCTAAAGTCGCTCCCCAAATTGCCGCTCTCCAAAAGCTTTTGAAAATACGGGGCTCTCATCTCTCCGTCTATTCTGATGAGATCGATAAGATCTTTGATCCCTCCAAGGACCACAACTATGCTCATGGACAGGCGCACGTATTGGGGGAGGAGTTTTACCGCCCTGCCCTTCTTCTTACTCGCCTTTTGATGACTAAATCCTCTTTAAGTGGGCTTTTGGAGGCAATAAAAGGGGACCATCTCCAACGGATGGAGGAGGTGGAATTTGAAGGGTGGCTCCGGAAGATCGCAGAGGAGGCGTTTGACTTTGATGATCTCCCTTTTGCTAAGGAGTCAACTCTCGATTACCTCACAGAGGTCCACCAAAAAGATTCCGAGAAACAGGCTAAAGTGCGCACCTTCTATCAAGAGCAGATTCTCCAACACCAAAAGAAAGAAGTTGTCACGGCCGTCCAGATCCTCCACTCCTACATCGGAGTTCTCTTGCGGGGAATGAAGAATAAACGGGTGGGGACCGATTTTGGACGTTCCCAGGATGGGATCCATGTGAAACCGTATAGCTTTAGTGCCGTCTGCCAAGAGTCGTCGCAAAGAAGCTTTGTCCTCTCGACAATTTTAGAGACCTGCCTCGATTATGTTGTTTCTGGTGTAAGCGAGGAGGGGGTTGATGCGTATATCGAAACAGTTAGAGAGCAGGCCTCTTTTGAAATCGATGAAAATACCCCTGATCTAGATAGTACGGCAACGGGGAAACAATTTCGCAAACGTTTTGGCGTATTCCTCTCCAAAGTCACAAAAAAACACCATCTTGTGATCCAAGAGAAGATCGAATCCTCCTATGATATTTTTGAAGAGTGTTTGTGTGAGATCCTTCTCAAAAAATTCACCTATCACGCCGAAAAAATGGAAGGAAATGCTCACCTTCTCTCCCACCTCATCCACTCATTTTCCGGTTCCTCAGGCTCTCCTGAGAGGGTAAAAACTCTTCCTGGTTCGATCGAGAAACACAAGGGATTGATCCGTCAAGAGGGGGCGATTGGATCGGTTTTCTACTCCCTTTTTCTCGATTTTGATCCTGAAACTGATCTGCTTTCGATTGCTCCGGAAACTCCTTTTGCCGAGCAAATCGTTTCCCATTTGAAACCGGGAAACACCCTCATCGACAGCGCCCCGTTCTTTTCCGGGATGCGAGGTGAGGAGATTGTGGAGATGCTCTCTTCAACTTGCAAAAATACTCTCTTCCGCTTTTTGGATGAGGAGGATGATATTGCGATCTGGGAAGAGGGGAGTGTGCATAAAGGAGAGGCGGGGGTGGATCTTGCTAAAGTGATTAGCATCATCCCGCACAAGGGGCGGCAGGGGACCAACTGGAAATTTACTTCCGGAACCGAGGGGATTGTAAGTGTGGGGATGCATCTCGACTTGACGAGTTTCTACCAGTCACTCATGCGCCTTCGTCTCCTTGGAAAAGGACAGAAGGGAAAAATCGCCTATGACGCCGCTTTAGAGAAGAGCTGGGAGGGGGTTTCTACACTAGAGGGGAAATCTCTTTTGACTAAGATCGTTTGGAGTTTGGTCCAAAACGAGGAGAAACTCCTCAAAAGACTCCACTACCAGGCGAACCGGAAAGAGATCCGCCTTGTCCGAGCTTGTGCAATGGATCAGATCAAACAAGAGGTCACAAACGTTCAAGATCTAGCTCTTCTTCAAGAGATGGCGCTTTTTGAGCTTGTAGCCAAAACACCTTTGGATCCTACTCAGTGTGGGGCGCCAATCGAGATGGGCGATGCACGCACCTCACTTCGAAAGCTTCTTAAGAATGAGAAGGATAAGTTGGAAACCTTCAAAGGGCAAGTTGGTCAGCATATAGAGCTTTCCCAAGAATCGAAAGACAAGATCCTTCGTATTCTCAACACTAATCTCAGCCGACTTTCTGCGACTATTTTTCTCGAGGCAGTGGATCTTCCCGAATCGGTCGCTGTCAATTTCTCGGATATCGACGCAACAGAGGAGATCGAGATTGAGCTCGACCAAGCCATGCAGCAAGAGGGACAAATCGAACAAGAGCTCTCCCTTGAAGTTGAGGTGGAAATCGAAGCAGAGCTGACTGATGAAGTAGAGATTGACGACATCCAAGAACACCCCCACCATTGCAAGGGGATGGAACACCCCGAACAGTCTCTAGTTTATGTGGACTGGTGGAAGCAGTTCTTTTCTCAGCATGAGAAGAGTTATTGGACTAATAATACACTCGATCAAAAAAGGTTTCCTGAGGTTTACCTCACGAATCATGGATTGGGAATCTACAAAGGAGATCTCGATGCGTGTACTCCAGAGGGAGAAAAAGCCCGAAAAGAGCTGGTTTGGTGTTTTGGTGAGGTAGAGGCCCAAGCCCCTCTCTCTTCTAAGATCTTAGTCATCATTAAAGATGGGAAGCAGATAGCATGCCAGATGGGATCAACCAAAGATGCCGACTTCTTCTTTGCGGAGCCTCTTGATGAGATGAGGATTGCTCATGAGTGGAAGGACATCGCATTTGCGAAGGCAATCAAGCAAGATCTCTCCTCATTTCCCTCAGAAGAGCAGCGTAAAAGGATCTGCCCACCTAAAAAGCCAACCTATCCTAAAAGAGACTACTACAACCAAGCACACCAGCGGTATGTATATCTGCAACAACACTTCCAAGTCTACAAGTTCGATCTCCAAGAGACAGAAATCCCAGAGGGTCTTCCAACAGCTCTTCATAAGGTTTGGAAAGAGAAGATTGCTTTAGCCAAGTTTCTCTATGTGGCGGCGAAGTTCAGCAAAGAAGAGCTCGCATTTCTCTCTACTTGGCTAAAGACATCAGGCTTCACCCGACAAGAGCTTGCGGAGAGGCTTACGAAGTACCTCGAGAAGTTCTTCCCCTCAACCAAGTCCCACCCTCTCCTCACCCTGTTGGCGGCTCCCTAACCGCGACGGAACCCTAGCTATCAGGATGTTCTTGTTTACTCAAGTTGTTATTGTACCCAGGTCTTGCAACAGGGCGTTCTGGTCAAAAAGATTTAACACTTTTTTTCTATTGAACGTCAGTGGCTTGCGATTTTCAGGTTTTTTATTTTTACAAGCATTCAATTGCCAAATAGCCTGAAAAGGCATTCTGAGGCTATCAAATCTTTATGACCAGAACG
>JAAKFR010000056.1 GCA_011064985.1 Chlamydiota bacterium | reverse complement strand
AATGGAAAATAAAATCGAACAATAACATGAGGAATTTAACATTTCTATTTTCCATTTTTGCTCTCTCCTTAAGGGAAAAGACCCTTCGGGTCAGGCCGGATTCTTCGTGCCTTCGTGGCTTTGAGTCTTTGTGTCCTTTGTGCCTTCCGTTCTCGTTATTTCCCGGTAGGGGGCATGCAAGAGCCTGGTATGCTTGTGTCTGAAGACCAGAATCTTGGTTTTTTAACTGATTTGGGTTACAGCCAAAAGTCTACAACAACCTGAGTGGTCATCAGGTTTGGGGTTTCATGATGGGGAAGTAGAGGACATCGCGGATCGAAGGGGAGTTGGTGAAGAGCATTGCGAGCCTGTCAAGGCCGATGCCAATCCCGGCAGCTGGTGGCATCCCCTGACAGATCGCTTCGAGAAACTCCTCATCGAGGGGGTGGGCCTCTTCATCTCCCTTCTCAAGCTTGATCGCCTGGAGTTCTAGCAACTCTCGTTGGATGAGAGGATCGTTGAGTTCCGAGTAGGCATTGCAGATCTCTTTGCCCAAGAAAAAGCTCTCAAACCGTTCGACAAACCCTTCCTTTTTCTGCTCGGGATCGCGGTGGGGTTTGCAAAGAGGGGTCGATTCAATCGGGTGGTCTGTGATGTGGACCGGTTGGATGAGTTTGTCGACGACAAATTCATCGAAGAGCATGGTGATCAAAGCACCTCTGGGGGCTTCTGAGAGGATTTTAGGGTCGATAGCGGTTTCGTTTTGTAGGACGCGGTGGATCTCCATATCTGAGAGGTTATCTACAGCAAAGCCGGCAAATTCTTCGATACTCTCTTTCATGGTGACCCTTTTCCAAGGGGCTTCCACATTGACTTCGTGGGTATCCCCATTGAGCTCGTAGGCAATTTTGGTTGTACCGAGAAGCTCTTTTGCGATTTTTTCGATCAAGTGTTCCAAAAAGCGCATCATGTCGTTGTAGTCCCAGTAGGCAGCATACGCCTCGAGCATGGTGAACTCGGGATTGTGGGTCCTGTCGATCCCTTCGTTACGGAAGACCTTCCCAATCTCGTAGATCCGCTCAATTCCCCCTACAAGGATCTTTTTCAAGGCAATTTCAAGAGAGATGCGTAGATAGACATCTTGGTCGACAGCATGGATATGGGTGGTGAAGGGGCGGGCTTCTGCTCCTCCATAGAGATTTTGCAGGACGGGGGTTTCTACCTCGAGGAATTGCCCTTCATGGAGAAAGTCACGGATAATCCGCATCATGTGGGAGCGTACAAGAAAGCTTTTGCGGACCTCCTCATGAGTGATCAAATCGAGCCAACGCTTCCGGTAGCGCATCTCTTTATCGACAAGACCGTGTTGCTTCTCGGGCAATGGGAGGAGAGTTTTGCAAAGGAGAGTCATCTTTTTGACAAAAACGGTGATCTCTCCTTTTTGGGTACGGAAAAGGTGTCCTTCTACTCCTATGAGATCACCAAGATCGATCTTCTTTTCGATGAATTTGAGAGGGGTAATCCCGGCAAGCTTCGAGAGCCCTTCAACGGTTGTCAGGTCTCGGTTGAACATCAATTGGATTTTATGGGTTGCTTCCTGGATGTTGGCAAAGGCATTTTTCCCCATTGCCCTAAAAAGGATTAAGCGCCCCGCTAGACAGACCTTCTCTGTTTCTCCTTTGGCAGCCTCTTCACTTGTCCCAAGCTGTTTTCTCTGAAAATCGTTTGAGATCTGTTTTGCTGTGTGGGTAGGATCAAACCGGTAGGGGAAAGGATCAACGCCAAGTTCTTTAATTTCGGCAAGTTTTTGGTTCCGATTTTGGAACTCTTCGTGATCGTGGTAGGGGGGTCTAGGAATCATAGTTTTCTTGGGGTTGCTGGCTCCGATGTTCAGGAAACCAAATGTAAGGATAAAGACAGAGGGCAAGTGTAAGCAGACCTAAGGAGAGGGTTACGATCCAAAACAGTTTTGTCTGCAAAGTGGCCTCTTTAAAGGCCGTCCACAACTTTTCCATATTGGCAGCAGGATACCCGATTTAGAAAAAAGTCGAAAGGGGGTCGACGTCGATTTGTACCCGAAGGGTCTTAGAGGGAGAGAATTCACTAAGAACCTTTTGAATTCCCTCTGACATCGGATAGACAGCAACTCCTCGGATAAGGAACTGACACCGATACCAATCTTTGATTTTAGCATATCCGCAAGGGATCAAAGGGTGGACCAGATACGAATTTCCAAGAAGGGTTGCAATCTTCTCTCGGAGCCTCTGTCCGTAGATTTCGATCTCAGAGGGTTTTTTTGAGGAGAGGGTGACTTTGATGAGGTGAGTAAAAGGGGGAAAACCAAAAGCTTTCCTGATTTTGATCTCCGATTGGTAGAAGACGTCAAAATCTTGGGCAGCTGCCTGTTTGATGGTTCCATTTTCAGGAATTTGGGTTTGGAGGATCACCTCTCCAGGGACAGTACCTCTTCCTGCTCGCCCTGCAACTTGAGTGGCTAGCTGAAAGACTCTCTCTCCAGCTCGGAAATCGGGGATATGGAGGCTCCCGTCTGTATTGAGGATTGCAACGAGGGTCACTCCCGGAAAGTGCAACCCTTTGGTGACCATCTGCGTGCCAATCAAAAGATCGGCTTTCCCAGTCCGAAACTCCCGGAAAAGGCGCTCATGGCTCCCCTTGTGGCGGGTCGTATCGCCATCGACTCTGATTGTCCGGATCGAGGGAAAAATAGCGTGGAGACTCTTCTCGATCTGCTCGGTTCCCACCCCTTTGAATTTGAGCATCTCACCACTTTGGCAGGAGCCGCAAACTCTCGGTAGGGGGGAGATTCTGTAGCCACAGAGGTGGCAGGATAAAATTCCTTCCCCTTTGTGGAAGGTAAGGGGGAGATCGCAGTGGGGGCACTGGTAGATATGGCCACAAGCAGTGCAAGAAAAGCTCGTATGGTACCCTCGCCTGTTGAGGAAAAGGATCGTCTGCTCCCCTCGCTCAACCCTCTTTTGGATACTGCTCAAAAGGATCTCAGAAAAAGAGGTGTACCCTTTAGCTTTCTCAAACTCCCGTTTCATGTCGACAATCGTGACGTGGGGGAGCGAGCTACTTGTGGCCCGCTCGTGGAGGGTTGAGAGGGTGTATTTTCCCCGCATCACGTTGTGATAGGTCTCCATGCTTGGAGTAGCCGTTCCTAAAACGACAGTACTTGAGGAGAGCTTCCCTCTCATGACAGCAACATCGCGGGCGTGATAGCAAGGGGCTTCCTCTGTTTGCTTGTAGGCTCCGTCGTGCTCTTCATCAACCAAAATGAGGCCTAGATTGGGTACAGGGCTAAAAATTGCCGATCTCGCTCCAATCACGATTTTTGCTTCCCCTTTCCTAATCCGGTGCCACTCGTCAAACCTTTCACCGGGGCTTAACCGGTAGTGTAAAACGGCGATTTTGTCATCGAATCGGGAGCGGAACCGTTCGATCGTTTGAGCTGTGAGGGCGATCTCGGGGACGAGGAGAATGGCGCTTAAGTCGAGCTGCAAGGCATACTCGATCGCCTGGAGGTAGACCTCTGTTTTTCCACTTCCAGTGATGCCATAGAGGAGGTGCGTCTCAAATTCTCTTTTTGTGAGAGAAGAGCAGATTTTGTCAAAAGCCTCTTTCTGCTCCTTGTGGAGGGGTTTTGGTTTTGTTTTGAAATACTCTTCTCCACTCAAAGGGGAGCGGTCGATCTGGATTTTTTGGAGGTGGAGCACCCCTTTTTTCACTAGGGTATCCACAGGGCTTTTTGAAACGCCCCCTTTTTCCAAAAGCTCGGAGAGGAGCATCCCCTTGGACGCGGGGAGAAGGATCTCGAGTACTTTTGCCTGGCTTAGGTGGGTTTGGGAGAGTTCTCTGTAGAGATTTCGGAGGTGCTCCTTGGTCTGAAGAGAAGAGACAAAGTACTGATTTTTATGGGAGACATTTTTTCGGATGCTGGCAGGGAGGAGACTTTTCATCACTCGTCTAAGGGGCGTGGCATAGTAGCGACTCATCCAAATGGCGAGAGTAAAAAGATCTTCAGAGATCAATTCCTGCTCTGATACGACTTCTCCGATCGGCAACACTTTGGGAAATGAGGGCTCTTTTTTGAGCTCGAGTACATACCCTGTCTGCAGCTTCCCTCGGACAGGAACTTTTACTTGCACTCCCCGCACTATTTGGCTTACATGCTCCTCGGAAACCCCATATTCAAGGGGTTTATCAATTGCGATTTCTAGGAGGACTGAGGCGTATTGGGGATACGAACTGTTTGGAGTTGATTCCATAAAAACCGTTTTGCGTCAGGGTTAGAGGTATACGTCGACAAGGGAGCCAGAGGGAGGAGGGTCTTCCCCTCCCAGGTGGAGAGCAGATGGGGCTCGGCATTGGGAAGGAGGCTCGTTGCAATCGTGAGGGGGACCACGAGAAGAGCTGCGTTTCTTTCTTTGAGAAGGTGTTTTGAAGTTTCCCAAGAAACAACTGTTGCTGGTCCGATCCTTTGGGTTGTGGCTCTAGCAACACCTTCCAAAAAAAGCTGCAGTTCAGGTTCACTCTCTTCACATAAAAAGTAAATCGGAATCTGCAAGGGGAGTGATGAGAAACACGCCTCGTACCGATTCTTCCCCCTTTCAGGAAGAGGCATCGGATGGAGGGTCCATTTCCCTCTTTCATCTTTTGCCTGTTCTCGGGGTGGAGGGGATCTCTTTTTAGGCTGGAGGGGAGCCTTCACTTCTGGTTTTGGGAGTGGGGATGAAGGTTTTTTGGGTGGAGGAGAAAAGAGGGGTTTTTTAGGAGTTGGGGGAGGGGGAAGATCCCACTCAGAGAGAAGATAATCGATCGTCTCTCGTATCAGTTCCCGGTATTCTTTTTGGACATACATGTGATCATCTCGTGGTTTTTCTTGAGAAACTCCTCTTTCCAATAGTACGCATCTAGTAAGCCTGTAACGTCTCTTTGCAAAAGAGTGTAGGCTATATAGAGAGCTTCGATCGAGGCGAGACCTAAGGTAGGATCGCTACAATCATCTTGCCTACGCGGGTAGGCGGTTTGGAAACCGGAAGGGAGGCCTCTTTTAGGAACATTTTTCAGTATGGGGAGGTTTTCTTCCATCTTTTTTGCATACCGCCACGTTCCGTCGAGAAGAATGAGCCCTTTTTCTCCCTCTTCTGGGGAGAGAATCTCCTCGGCTTCTAAAGAGAGGAGAAGATAATTGGAAAGAGAGGGGAGGGGACATGTAAGCGGATAGGGGATAAAATGGAACCCTTCCTGAGCTTCCAGGCCTCGAAGGGAACATTTTTTCCGGTTTTCTCTTCTGTGGCGGATGACGAATGTAGGTGAAATAAGGCTCATAATGAAGGATTTATCTATACACGAAGAAGAAATCCTACCATTTATTTGCCGTTTTTGCAAATTTGGGGACAAAGAACCACAACCTGTATAGGAGGAAACGATGTTAAAGAAAATGATCGCACTACTAGTCTTGAGCCTTGGGGTTGCCCCCCTTGTAGCAGCAACAAACACCGACTCATCACAGCCTACAGCATCGCAGCAGCAAGGATCGATGCAGCAGGCAAGCTCAGTTCACTGGTACACAAATTACAACCAAGCTGCAGCCCAAGCCCAAAAAGAGAAGAAGCCTCTCCTACTTTTCTTCACAGGCACTGACTGGTGTGGTTGGTGCAAGAAGATGGACCAAGAGATCTTCTCTAGTCCCGATTTTGCAAAAGCTGCAGGCAATGAGTTTGTCTTTGTAGAGCTCGACTACCCGATGAATAAAAAGCTTCCTCAAGATGAGGCGCAGCAGAATGCGAGCTTAAAGCAGAAATTTGGGATCACAGGATACCCCACTGTCGTCATTCTCGATCCAAATGGAAACTTCATCGCTGAGTCTGGGTACCGTCCTGGGGGTGGAAAGGCGTATGCCGACTACCTCAAGCAACTCGTGCAGTAACAAAAGCAAAAGCACCACAGAGGACTTTAGAGTGCACAGAGAGGATTCTCTCTCTGTGCATTTTTTTATTTCGGCAAACGCAAGGTGCCAGCTGCGCGCATATATTCACGCATATATTCAGCTTTACAAAATCAATTTTACCACAGAGCACACAGAGTGCACAGAGGAGGGAATTCTACTCTCTGTGCATGTGGTAATAAATAAAATTTAATCACGTGTGATTTTACATCCTGTGGGTAGCTTTATTTATTCAGCAGCTTGGGCCTCGGGGCAAATCATATAAAGCTTGATCTTAATGATAGATTTATTTAGAATACTCTTGTTAATGAGGAGTTATTATGTTTGAGCCTGTTTCTGGAAATAGTGGTTGTTTACAAAAGATTTATATAAAAAATGATGCGATACGGCGCCCTGTTACGGTAGTCACAGGCCTCACCGCATTGGCCACCGTGGCTCTTGCCGTGATTGGGGGGCTTGCCTATTTTCATGTGATTGGGGGGTATCTTGGAGGTCTCTCTCACATCACTCAGCTTGCCATGCTTGGTGGTGGAGCAGTTGCTGCAGTTGCCCTCATCTCCTTCACAACTGCTCAATTGTATAGAAAGCAGCCGCCAGCAGCTATGCAGCCGACGGCAGCTATAACGAAGACAGAAACTACTGTCGATGGAACGAAACGAACCACATATACCGTCTCCATGGAAAATTTTGATCCGAAAGCATTTACATCTTGGCTGTATAAACACAACCCTCATGAAAATAAGCAAGCGGTGTTTCAGCACACCCTTGAGGTAGAGTTGAAGAATTTTTGTGAAGGTCTTGGTGAAGCAGAAATAGTAAGAACCTGGATCGAAACTGAAGAAGTGGGTTTTCCAAGCACATTAGAAAGAGAGTTTTCTGAAGAAGACAAGTGCACGGCTCAAGGGGAGGGAATGGGTAAATACTATGACTACACTCATGGTGGCCAGGTTTATGTCGATTTTGCTAATGCTAACGTATTTGGTGGTGGGTGGAGAGGAAATGGGTTTGTACAAGAAGAAATTCTCTTTGTGGAGTTCTTTGAGTTGGCCCTTCTTGCCTACATGGTAGATCTAGCGGGGCATAAGATCCATCCAACTCGTAAAGACCCATTGTCTACATATCAGGAAATGGTCGGAGACGAGTGCGACGGCACTCTTAAACAGACTCCATTTTTTGTTCCGGCAAAGAGAAGCTACCAGGTGGACGGGCGGTTATATGGAAATAGACTGCAGAGAACCAGACAGGGGAGGAAACCTACTAAAGTAGAAGCTAATGATTTTGTAAAAAAACCGTCGGAGGAGGTGTACATAGCAGGGATTGCTGCACGGAACTGGGGGCAATATCCAGGGAATTCACAGTATACAGAGCTGGACTTGGTGCAACACCTACAAGCTCTTTATGGTGTATGTCTCGAAGCAAGAAAGAAGAATGTAGACAATCCGGAAGTCCATTCAGGACAGTGGGGATGTGGTGTTTTTGGAGGGAATGTCCTTGTCATGACTACGCTTCACTTGCTAGCAGGCAGGATGACAGGCGTTCATATGCACATGTACGATATGGATGATCAGTTCGTTCAAAAGGTAAAGGCGTTTGTTGATCTATTTGAGACTCCGGCAAAAGCGATTGCAGAAATTGTGGAGTTGCAAGAGAAGGATGAGCACTGGACCCCCGCACTAAAGAATAGCAAGGTCGATTTCAAGAAAAATCCACAGATTCTGTCTAATTTGTCTCAGAATGTTGATGTTGACTAACAAAAAATCAAACAGGATAGACAGGATCGGCTCCGCCGACAGGATATAGTTTTGGGTATGTTGCTTCTTATGTCTCCAAATATTTTCTGAAAATTCAGTAGATATCTAGGTCACATCATTAGCAAGGAATAGTATTTCATCCTGTTGCTTGACAAGCGATCCTACCCATCTTGTTTTTATTCTCATTTCGCAGAAGGCGTTGTTGAATTGTACAGCTAGCGTCAGATCCGTGATTGAATGTTTGGTAAGGGAGTACGGAAAGAGGGGCGTTAATTTTTTATAAAGATTTAGGATATTTCGATTCCTTTTTTACTTGGGAGGGTGTATACCAAGGGGTAGATAAAGTGGGAGGAGTCCTAGTATGCAAAGCATAAAAACAATATTTTTATTCACCCTCAGTTTGGGAATTCTATGGTCGAGTCATGTATGTGGAGCGCTCTCTTGGCAGACCAACTACCCCAAGGCACTTACTCAAGCAAAAAAGGAAGAGAGATCTTTACTGATCTTTTTCTCAGGTTCTGATTGGTCGGGTACTGGGATGAGGATGAAAAAAGAGATTCTCGATTCTCCAGATTTTGCCAAAGCTCTTGGGAATCAGTTTGTGTTTGTAGAGGTTGATTTCCCTAAGCACTCCGAGCTTCCACCTAAAAGGGCTCACCAAAATGAGAAACTGAAGAACCGGTTTCAGATTGAGGAGTATCCTTCTCTTGTTCTGATCGACTCATCTGAGCGGGAGATTCTCCGCTTAGGGTATCTTCCTGAGAGTGGGGCGCAGCTTGGGGAGGATTTGATCCGTATTGTGGAGCAGGACCGGAAGCTTTGCAAAGGTTTGGAGAAGCTCCCCCAAGAGGTAGATAAGTTGAAAGAGCTCTACCAATACGCTTTAGAGCTTACTCGTCCTGACGCCTTGGACCAAGTATTACAAGTCGGGTGTGAAACGGGTGATCGTTTCTTCTTACTTGAGCGTTACCGCAAGTATGTTGAGGATGGGATGATGTATTGCCAAGAGGCGAAAAAGATCCGGAAGAGTCTCTTAGAGGAGGAGTCGCACGACACGTATTTTACGGTAGCCCTCATCGACTTCCAGGATCTTTCAAAGCGAACTTCTAAGTTGGAAAGTCGAGATCAGGCTGTTGAGCCTTTAGAGGAGTATTTGAGCCATTTCAAGGAGACTGATAGGGAGAATGTTTGGCGTATTGAGATGATGATGGCTCAATTCTTTTTGGAGACCGATGATTGGAACAGGGCTCTAGAGCATGCTGAGACGGCTTTTGAGTCTGCTCCCGATGCGATGAAACCCGACATCCTCCACTCTCTCACCTACATCCGCGAGCATGTTTAGGAGGCAAGGGTGTGTTGCGGGACTTTTGGCTGAATTTTCGCTCCATTACGCAAAACTTTTGTGCAAAGAGTGCTTGAACGATCGCTTGGCTCTCTTGTATGGACACCCCACGTTCCACTCGCACCTTACCGGCGCTCGTAACCACTTGGCATCGCTGCCGCGATGCTTAAACGGTTTCGTGAATGCATGCCGGGGCACGGTTTTGTTTATGAAAAGGTGGGCTAACGCCGGGCGTTGTTGATTCCCTTCTCGATTTGGGTGAGGAAGAGGTCTTTCCCTTCTTGAGAGAGGACATTTTTCCCGAGGTTTTTACCAACAGAGCCTGTGATATGGATGTTTTTTGCAAAGAGTTCGTTTTCGTGGTACTTGAGGAATTCCCCAACAGCATTCCCTACCTCAAAGCCTGTAAGGGAGAGGAAGCGAAGAGCTGTATGATCTTGCGCGTAGGCTTTCTGGGTAATGGTGAGAAGGGTCTCCACCTCAAGCTGAGCACTCCATCTATTCTCTAGATAGAAGTCGAGGAGCATCTTTTGGAGAGCTTCATCTGGCGGAAAGTAGGCAGTGATAGCCTGTAGATCTTTCTCTTTTTCCGAGTAGAGAAGTTTCAAGAATCGTCTGGCAATCCCCTTTCCAGAGAGACGATGTGTAAAGGAATTTTCATCAGAAGTAGTAAGAATTTTCCCTTTGGTATCTAATCCTTTGTATTTATACCGGTTCGCTTCCTGATCAAAAATCAGATGGTGTCCAATCTCACCAAGTCGCTCTTGAAAGTCGTCAGGTCCAAAATAAATTTTCTTATTTTGGACAAAACCAGCTCCGATACCTGAACCAATAATCAGTAGGGTCCCATGGTCGATTCCTCGGCTTGTGAAGTTGGCATACCCTTCTTCATCAGCATCATTGATGATCGTTAAGGGGTAGTTGTCAGGTAGGTACTCGGAAAGAGCAGAGGATAGACAAGCTCCCCCTTTCTCGAGTTCTTCGGGGGAGAGGTCTTCTAATCGAAATCCATCGATATTGGGACCCATCACTCTTCCGTCATTAGATACGGTGCCAGCCCACGAAATACCCACTCCTTCTATCGAATCGGCCTTTTGCAATGTGTTGGCAACTTCAATAGCAGCCAATGCTTGATCGGTAATTTTTTTGGTGATCCATTCTCTTGCAGGAGCGGGATCTTCTAATTGTTCTTTTTCCTCTCTCCATAAGCAGAGAGGAGACTTCCAGATCACTTCCCCTTGATTATTGACCAAATTAGTCAAAAGCTTGGTCCCCCCGATACTCACATTGATATTAAGTCCCTCTCTGGGGAGAATCCCGCAGGCAACTTGATCCCCTCGGACTCTCTCAAGAGTAAAAAGAGGATCATCATTTGAGGAAGAAGAAGCGGGCTTTTCGAACACAAGAATTGCTTTAGGGGGCATCATATGGGTAGAAATTGGAAGAATACCCAGATATTCATGAGCTACTGTTTCGAAGCGGTAATCTTCAATCAATCCAATCCACCCTTCGATCGATTTAAAAGTACAGGGGAGTGGAATTTCTGGATTGTTTTTCATCAATCGGTTTCCCCACCAGTCGAGGAAGCTCAAAGTCTGGATTTTCTGCTTCCTGGAGAGTGAATCGAATTGCTTTTCAAGCTGCAAAGAGCTTGGGCGGGTGGGAGTATAACGACTTTGAGGGAAGCTGTCTTCCATCAAAATCATCCTCCCGCCTGGCTTTAAGATCGAATAGACATGGGCAAGAAGGGAGCGTCTTACGGGAGGGTCGATATGGTGTAAGACTGTTGAGAGAGTGACAGTATCGACTGATTCGGGTTCAAACGGGGTTGAATCGAGATTTTCTTGGATGAGAAACTTGACTTGGGGGTGGTGTGAAGGGAGGGTCGAGGGAAGTGGGTCGGTCACGAAGGCCTTTTCGATGGAGCAATCTGCTTTGACAATAGCTGTAGCGAGTTGTGGATCTCCTCCTCCGATATCAACCAGAGTCTTCCCTACAACATATTTTGAAATGGCTTCGGAGAAGCGCCCAAATTTCGCTTTTCGTGCGTTCTGGTAGTTTTGGATAAAAGGGCTTTCGGGGTCGAGAAGATCAGGATATTTTTCATGGATGAGAATAAGCGCAAGCTCTGGCTCCTCGTCATAATAGGAGAGAATAGCAAAAATATCGGGAAGTCTCTCAACAGGTAGGTGGGCTTTTTTCCAAAAACACTTTAACATCTCAAAAGAAAAAGCTTCTACTTTCTCATCTCTCAGAAGCATCAAAGGGGTTGTCCCCTCTGCTAGACGAAATAACAAAGAGAAAAAAACAAATAGTGAAAAAAGAATTTTTTTCATTTCCAATCCTCAAACTTCATTTTTTTCCCCCGATGGGTATACTCACTAGATTATGTTAAACAGTGCTTGGTTTTGGGGGAAGCACGAAGTGTATTTAGGTCACTCATTTTGGATTTGCCGTCTTCCTTAAAGCCTCTGGCAGCAATCGCAACAGACAAACCGACGAACACAAGCCCCGTGAATCCCACAATAATACTGATGATTTTTCCCATTGGAGTATGGGGGATCACATCTCCATACCCAATTGTGAGGGCGGTAATCAGAGACATATAAGAGCCCCTCAAAGTAGCTGATCTCCTCAAAATGGGCGATCAGGAAAGCGCAGAAAAAGACAAATGCCAGCAGGATGAACAAAACTCCCTTAACAGATCCAGAACGTTTTGCCAAAAAAATAGCTAAATCTTACAAAATCTCGCATCGTACCCTATTTAACTCTCCTGGAACCAATCATCCATCTTGATTTTTTTCCCACCAAGCCTATCGATAGTATTTAAGAAGTTTCTAAGCTTTTCCCCTGCACTTTTCAGTTTCTCAAGCAGAGACTCCATCTCCTCTGAAGTCTGCTTTTCCCCAATTTCGGAGTGGACTTTCGTCAATGTTCTAACTAGTTCGTTTGCTTCAGAAGGGAGTAGGAGATTCTGATTTGTTGGCCTTTCTGTTTGAAGTCGTATTTTTGCACTATCAGGAACCTGGAGCTTTGTAAGGTCATGGGCATACCATTTCATATACTGTTCTCTTGCACGTAGAATCTCCGATTTCTTGGCCTTTTCAGCTTTCTCAGCTTCTGCGACAAGCCTCACTTGATTGTGTTCCAACCTTTCCTTTTGGCTTTCTTTTGCTCTCGTATTCTCTTCCTCAACCTTCTTCAGAAGGGTATCGGTAATGAGGGCAATACACCCCTTAATGGCATACGAACGATCTTTTTCGTTTTTCCCCTTAATATACTCATAAAGATAGGAAAAAAGCTTCTCTAGCTCGCCAGGAGCTGAGTCGAAGCTTACATCCATTTGATCTTCCACAGGCTCAACAAAAGAGAGTTGCTCGCATGGGATGGAGAGATCACTGTCATCAAAGAGAGAGGAGTCTTCTTGGATCTCACCCAATGCGTGGAAAGAATCATTGAATCCATTTTGTGCAAAGTTCCGCACACCTTCATTTATCTGATCTCCTTTGCCACTTAGGTAGGTAAGAAATCCATCAAATGCTTGTTCCAAAACCTTCCGAGAGGTGTCTGATATGATGAGGGGAAGAACAGCATTGATTTGTCTCTTGAATTTTCCCTTAAGAAATTCCTCTGTGAAGAGTTTCTCGTAGTTCACAAGTTGTTCATGCCCTTTAGATACAGAATCTGGGGTTATTATGTTTCGTGCCCCTGTTGGGATTACGGATTTCTTGGGAGAGGGGAGGAAAGTAGGTTGAGGGAGAGAGACAGGTGAAGGGAACCTCGATGGAGTTAGAGGAAGGTTATTTGGCTCTTGAGATGGTGGGGAAGGAGACGATAGGGGTGAGTTTGGTAGAGGGGAAAATGAAAGAGGGGGTGGAGGGAGTGAATATTGAGATGGAGACATTGGTGGTTGGCTTGGAGGAGACTTTTCAATCAGAAGGGTAGTGGAGAGGCTATTTGGGCTATTGAGGAAAGTAGATACTAGGCCTGAGGGTGTTGTTGGGAGTTTGGAAGAAAAGTTCGCGCCCGGAGAGTGAGGGCTTTGGTTCCCATTTTTGGGCAGCTCTTTTGGGATGGGAACGGGACTCCCTTTTCCCTTAGGAAGTATAGGAGAGAGGCCTGGGCTATTTGGAAAACCTTGTGTATTGTCATTGTTAAGGTGGTGTAAGACGAATTTAGGAGAAGCACTAGGGGGAGGATTTTTCTTTGGAGGAGGCTCGGTATGAGCACGGCGAATAATGTTCGATTCGGGTTGGGGAATAAGGGATGGCTCTTCCTTCCGAGGGAAGACAAAGCTGCCGCTTAGATTGGGATTTGATCGCGTATTGGAGGGGGACACATCAGGGTTGATGAGAGGATTGCCGGGAGGGGGATTCAGCTTTTGCTTTTCCATACGGATATGGGCCACTTGCACTTCTGCCTTTTTGACTTGGCGTACAAGAGTAACAGATAGGGTAGTAGCATCGGAGACGACTACAACACCTACTCCTCCAGCCATGGCCAAGGCGGCAGTATTTCCGACCGTTCCAATACCGGCAAGAGGCCCTAAAGAGACAAGCCCACCCGTTTGGAGAATGACGAGCAGGGCAAATGCTAAGACTGTGCCTCCTATGACAACGTCAGCAGCGATTCCCATTTTTTGGGCAGATGAGAGAGTTTGGGTTTTTCCGTGGTCGTCGATTGGGGACTTGGAGGGGGATATAAGAGAGGTGGCAACAAAAGTCATGGTAGTATTCTCCGTTCTGTCTATCTAATCGTTTCTGCAGCTTGCTTTTTTAGGTAGCCTTGGAGTTGGCACGCCCATTTGGTAAAATCGATCCCTAAAACGCCGCAACTTCCGAGGATCATGTAATAGCCCGGGCAAGTGCCAAGAGAGCCAAGGACCGAAAGATCTCCTAAGTTAACCACTCCTTTCGCCTGCAGAATCATCAAGGTCGCCACTACAATCGTCAACGTAGCTAAGACGATGTCGGTGGCAAGAAGCATCTTCTCTGTGTGAGTGAAGATCTCTTGTTTTTCTACTTGAGAGGGGTGTCTGCAGCAAATTCCGATGGTAGTAAACATGGTGAAACCTTTCTTAGATCTGTTTTAGGAAGAGATTCTAGTTAAACAAAACAATTACGTAAAGAGAACAAAAGAAAAAAATCCCTTAATAGACCTCTTTACTATATTTTAATGTTCTAACTT